>JAAELP010000181.1 GCA_024226535.1 Planctomycetota bacterium
CGCGCAGGTCGTACCGGCACCTTGCCACACGCCACCGAGCAGCGCCACGCAATCGGCGTCCGTCCAGCCGTCCTCGCACACGCCCGACGGTGGGCAGCAGGCCCCGATCTCCGGCAGGCACGCCGAGCAGTCGGTGCCGGGGACCCTGGCCTCGCCGCCGAAGCCGTAGCACTCCGCGAACGTCACGACCATGCACGCGCCGCCCGGCAGGCAGCACGCACCGGTCGGCAGCGGGCAGGTGACGCCGGCGCACGCCGAGCCCGCCCCCTGCCACGTACCGACCATGCTCTGGCAGCTCTGGAAGGTCGTCACCCAGCAGAACCCGCTGATCAGGCAGCAGGCGCCGACGCTGTCGGGATCCTCGAAGCGCAGCACCACCCCACCGGGCTCGTAGACCACGGATGCGTCTGCCGCCGGCGCCGGCGGATCGCCGACCTCGATGGTGACCGTGCCGAACTCGCCGACGCGGCTCCCGGCGAGGATGATCTCGTAGTCGCCCGGCGGTGGCTCGTTTGGAAGCGTCACGCGCAGGGCGCCGCCCTGGATGTCGACCTCGCCGTTGGCGATCACCTGGTCGAACGTCGTCGCGTCCACGAACTCGATGAGCAGCTCACTGGCGGGCTCGAGCACGATGTCGCCGAGCGCGGTGAAGGCCTGCGCCCCCCCGAAGCCGACGATCACCTCGCGGACGAGGTACACCGTCGTCGCGTCGACCGTGGTGGGTCCGGTGAACGTGGCGTCCGTGTCGAAGGTCGCGTCGCCGTTGGAGACCTCGATCAGGTCGGCCCCGACGAACGCGTCGTCCGAGAAGATCGCGAAGTCGCCATCGGTCACGCTGACACGCTGTGGGAGCAGGACGTCGTGGAAGGCCGTCAGATGCAGGGCGCCGGACGTCGCCTTGGTCGTCTCCCCGCCGAGGGTGACGTTGGCGTCGAATGAATAGACCACCTGCGCTCCGGGCCCGTCGAGGATGAGGTCGTTGTACACGATGACGTTCAGCCGGGCCCCGAGATCATTGGCGACGGCCAAGCTGATGGGGTCGGTCAGTTCGAGGTTGCCGTCGTTGACGACGACGGCCCCGTTCAGGTCGGTGCCAGCGCCGAAGAACCGCAGCGCTCCCTCGGTGACCTTGAACACTGAGTCGTTTGCGGTGACGGGCAGGGTGATGACGGCCTGGTCACCCGTGCCGTCGAACTCAGCGGCCCCATCCAACGTGAGCTCGTCCACGACGACGTCGCCCCCCAGCGCGCAGGGATCGGTGATCGTCACGTCGCCGAGGCCGCTGATGGTCCCGTCGATGTCGACGAGGCTTCCCGCCGAGAACGTGTGAAGGGATCCGGCGTCCAGCAGGATCGAGCCCGTCACCCAAAACACACCGGTGTGGGCCTCGAAGCCGACGTCGCCGGACCCGTCGAAGTGGAGCGTGTCGGCAAGAACGGTGAGGTCCCCGTCGGCGTAGTAGCCCGACTTCGTCGTCACGACCGGCGCATCGACCGTCAACGCGCCGCTCACCGCGACGACCTCGCCGTCGGTGACCGCCGACTCGAAGCAATCGAGCGTCAGGTCACCGCCCGTGTTCTTGGAGAGATCACCGCGGGCCGTGAGCGTATGCGCATCGACGGTCTGGTCCGCGAAGCTTCCGGGGCTCTCGAACGACACGTCCTCGTTGAACAGCATGTCGCCCCAGGCCGTCACGTTCCGCCGGGCGAACAGGGGCGCGTCGACCGCGAGCGTCCCGGCCGTGACGGAGTCCTCGAAGACGATCGTGACACCGTCGAACGTGGCGTCGCCGAGGATCGAGAGGATCTTCTCGAGCCGGACGAAACCCGCTCCGTCTTCGTCGGCGTCGGCTCGGAACGTGAGGTTCCGGTCGCCGTCGATGCTCTCCCAGGCCACCACGTCGCCGTGAGCCTGGAGGGCGACGTTCTGCCTCGGGGACGGGAACGAGGCGATGCTCTGGAAGGTCAAGTTGTTCGATGCCTGGAGCACTGCGCCGGGCGCGTCCTGCAGATCGATGCGTCCGAGCTCGATCTCGGTGCCCTGGCTCTCGGTAAACGTGATGATGAAATCGGAGAACTCCGGCGGGACCGGCGCCGTTTCCTTCACGTCGATGTCGCCGGTGGCGAGCGCGAGCGACGATGGCGCCGCGATCCCGGTGGTGGCGGGCGCGCGGCGGGCGGGTTTCGCGCTGCCGGTCTCGGCGGCGAGCGCGGTAACGGCACCGCGCACGCGGCAGCCACGATGCCGGTGGCGACCGCCACGGCACGATTCGTGATCGAGCGTCTCATGATTCGAACTCCTCCCCCGGATCTCGTGTGCGTTCGCCCGCGTTCGCGTTTCCGTCTTCGCGCGATATCGACGCAGGGTCGCGCGTCAGTTACATGAGGCTGGGCACTCCGTTCCGTGGCCCTTGTAGGTTCCGCCCATGGTCAGGCACGCCAGCGAAGGGAGGACCACACAGTTGTCGCCGAGGCAGCACGCGCCGGTCGGCGTCGGACACGGGTTGGTTGCGCAGGAACTGGCCGGCCCGAGCCAGAGGCCGCCGGCCTGGAGGCACGTGGCCTGCTGGGTGGGCCCGCAGGTTCCACCCGAGTAGCAGCACGCTCCGATCAGCGGGGTGGACGGACAGCTCACCACGGCGCACGTGCTGGCGGGGCCGAAGAACGTCCCGCCGACGCTGATGCACGGTCCCGCGAGCACCTCCGTGCACGCGCCGTCCGGCAGGCAGCACGCCCCCGTCGGCGGCGGCGGCGGACACGGGTCGCCCGCGCACGTCGTGCCGTCACCCTGGTACGCGCCGGGCATCGCCGCGCACACGTCGGCCGTGACGCCGTCCGTGCACGCGCCGGACGGCAGGCAGCACGAGCCGGTTGCCGGCACGCACGCCGTGCAGTCCGAACCGTTGCCCTGGTACGCGCCGGTGAAGGCCTGGCAGGCCGCGAGCGTCAGGTTCAGGCAGATGTCGCCAGGCAGGCAGCACGAGCCGATCGGGATCGGGCAGGTGACGGTCGCGCACGAGCTGGCGGCGCCCTGCCATGCGCCCCCGACACTCTGGCAGCTCGCGAAAGTGGTCGTCCAGCAGATCCCGCTGGTCAGGCAGCAGCCGCCGATGCCGGCGGGATCGTCGAAGTGCAGCACCACCTCGTCGGGCTCGTAGGTCACGGACCCGCGGGTCGAGGGCACCGGCGGATCGCCGACCTCGATGGTGACCGTGCCGAACTCGCCGATCCGGGTGCCGGCGAGGATGACCGGGTATGCCATGCCCGTGGGCGGCTCTTCGGGAATCGTCACGCGCAGGGCGCCGCCCTGGAGTTCGACCTCGCCGCCGGCGATCACCTGATCGAACGTGTACGGGTCCGCGAACTCGATGAGCAGCTCGCTGGCGGGCTCGAACGTGATCCCGCCGAGCGCGTTGAAGTTCTGCACCGAGCCGAAGCCGACGACCACTTCCTGGACGAGCCGCACCGTCGCCGCGTCGACCGTGGTCGGTCCGTTGAACGTGACGTCGGTGTCGAAGATCGCGTCCCCGTTGGAGACCTCGATCAGGTCGGCCCCGACGAGCGCGTCGTCGGAAGTGACCACGAGGTGTCCATCGGTCACGCTGAGACGCTGGGGGAGCAGGACGTCGTGGAAGGCACTCAGGGTCAGGTCGCCGGCGGTCGTCTTGATCGTCTCGGCAGCGAGGGTAACGTTGCCGGAGCCGGAGTCGATCGTCTGCGCTCCCGCGCCGTCGAGGGTGAGGTCGTTGAACACGATGAGGTTCAACCATGCCCCGAGGGTGCCGGCGACGTGCAGGCTGGTACTGGCGTTCACCTCGAGATTGCCGTCCGTGACGATGACGTCCCCGTTCAGGTCGACGTCGCTCCCGAAGAACCGCAGCGCGCCCGGCGTCGTCTTGAGCACCTCGTCCTGCGTGGTGATGGGACCGGTCACGACGGCCTGGTCGCCCGCGCCGTCGAACGTCGCGGCGCCTTCCAGCGTGAACCCGTCCAC
>JAAELP010000182.1 GCA_024226535.1 Planctomycetota bacterium
CAGGCCGCCGGGGCGCAGGCCGTCGCCGATCGAGAACGTCACGTCGTGGACGCGCATGACGTCGCAGATCTGCTCCCAGAGGTCGTACATCGGGTTCTGCCGACCGTGCATGAGCATCCACTTCGCCAGCAGCGAGCCGCCACGCGACACGATGCCGATGAGCCGATCGCGGATGAGCGGCAGGTGCTCGCGCAGCACGCCGGCGTGCACGGTGAAGTAGTCCACGCCCTGCCGGGCCTGGTGGGCGAGCACGTCGAGGATCACCTCGTCGGTAAGATCCTCCAGCTTGCGCCCGATGATCATCGAGTAGATTGGCACCGTCCCGATCGGCACCGTCGAGTTACGGATGATCGCGTCGCGGCAGGCATCGAGGTCGCCGCCGGTGGAGAGGTCCATGACGGTGTCCGCGCCCCAGCGCTCCGCCCACCGCAGCTTCTCGACCTCTTCGTCGGTGCCGGAGGACACGGGCGACGCGCCCATGTTCGCGTTCACCTTGGTGCGGCTGGCGCGTCCGATCGCCATCGGGTCGAGCTGGTAGCCGAGGTGTGTTCGGTTCGCCGGAATCACGAGGCGGCCGGCGGCGATCTCGTCGCGCACCTGCTCGGCGGTGAGATGCTCCTCGCGATCGGCGACGCGGCGCATCTCGGGTGTGACGACGCCGAGGCGTGCGTGCTCGAGTTGGGTCACGGGCTCGAACGCGGCGTCATCGGGCACGGCGCGGATCGGCTCGGCGCCGTGGTTGTGGCCGCGGCAGCCGTCGGCGTGCGTTTCGATCGTCCAACCCGGCGGAAGGAAGTCCCACGCCGTGCGCGGCGACGGCGCCGGCATGCCGGGCGTGTCGGGCGACGCGTACATGAGGGGCCCGCCGACGTCGGCGGCGAGCGCGAAGCAACCGGGCGTCGTGCCCTGGGCCTCGGTCGATGGATTCGTGGCGCCGTGGAGGGGGAGTTCGATGTTGGTCATGGGACGCATTCCCTACGCCGGTGCGAACCGGATCAGGTTCAACGGGTGCCTCTCAGCGGTTCCGCCCCGATGACGGACCGCGCCCCGTGCGAGGACCGAACGATACCCACGAGAAGAGGGGACGCGGGCCTTTTTCTCTGAAAAGGACCGCGTCCCCTCTTAGGTGGGACCAATCGACTCCGTACGTCCGCCGACACCCGCGTCACGGCGGGCCGCGTTCTCCCACGTCGACCGCGCAGGGCGGTTCGCGGCCGCATAGACGGTGCGTGACGCCACCGGCCACCCGGCGCGGCGGGGACCTCCGTGTCACCCGCCCTGAACCGGTGCGGGGGATGGTCGAAGCCACCTCCGAAAACGATGCGATCGCGAGGAAGGAACCGTGAGGTGGTGGCGAAGCGTTCATGGCTCGTCCATCCTTTATCCCGTGGCGGAGCTTGCCGTGGCGAAGCCGGATCCCCCTCCGGGAGGTCAGGCGTATCGACCGCCGGCGGCCCTTCCCTGTCAAAGTCCGGATATCACGTCCAGAACTGGTTATCGGACGTTGAGAATTGTGCCTGACACCCGTTGATCCCGCCGCCAGCCGTGTTCGTCGCGCGGCGACGCGGGAGGGCGGGGGCAGCCCCTGGACGGCTCAGCGCCTGTTTGTCCTGGGACTGCCCCCGCCCTCCCGGTCGATCATCGTTGTTCTATCGTCCCTGCCCGAAGCAGACCGGGGGTAGTCACACGGGACAATCAGGCGATGAGCCGTCCAGGGGGGCGACCCCCGG
>JAAELP010000183.1 GCA_024226535.1 Planctomycetota bacterium
CGCCGCGGCGATGCCGACGCTGATCGGGAACGCGGTCGTCGCGGTGATCGCATCGGGGACGATGCCCTTGCCGCCGAAAGTCTTGAGCAGCGCCCCGGCGAGCATGATCGCCGCCACCGAACCGAGGAACGTGGCCACCGTGGCATAGATCAACGCGCCGCGCGGCTTCATGAGCCCGCACCCGATGAGCGTGGCGACGCCCTTGGAGTTGTCATTGGCGCCGTTGGCGAAGGCCAGGAGCAACGCGGCAATGCCGGCGGTGAGGAGTGCGAGCGTCATGGGGGCTCCGGAGGGTACTCAGAGGTCAACCGAGACGCTACCAGGGGTATTCCGTCGGGATCGAGCAAGGCGCGTACGCGCGATCTCGTCAATTGAAGCAAGGCGGGCAAGACGCCCGCCGCCGCGCGCGGTCGCCGCGCCGTGCGGGAGCCGGCAGGACGCCGGCGGAATCGCGCCACCCCTGCGGCCCGGAGGGCCGCACTCATATAGAAAAACCAACGCCCAAACGAGCCTTGCCAGCAGCCGGCAGGATGCCGGCGGGTTTGAGAGCGCAAGGACTTCCGTGAGTGAGCCGCAGGACGCGGCGTCGCCACACTGCCCTACGAGCATCCTGCGCGCCGGGCGAGCACGCCCCCCAGCTCGTAGCGGAGCCGGCAGGACGCCGGCGCAGCGGTAGGTCTTCCGCTGCGCGAAGCCAGCACCCCGCTCAACACGGCCCCCACGCCGCAATCACCGCGAGGATGTCCGCGAAGTCCACCTGTCCGTTGCCACTGAGATCCTCCGGGCACGGCACGCCGCACGGACCCCACGCGGAGATGATCACGAGGATGTCGGCGAAGTCGACCTGGCCGTTGCCGCTGAGGTCCTCGGGACACGGCACGCCGCAGTCCGGGTCGTCGCCGTCGTAGAGACCGTCGCCGTCGTTGTCGAGGCCGCGGTCGTCGTTGAGCGTCCAGCTCTCCGTGCCGCCCACGTTGCATGAGCTGTCCACGTTCGTGTCGGGGGATCCGTAGTACGGCGGCAGCACGTCCTCGCCGACGAGCGTCTGCGGATCGTCCGGGTGGCACTGCGCGCAGAACGCGATGCCGGCGTCCGTGTGAATCCGGCGCAGCCCGGCGCCAAGGACCCCCAGACCCGCGCCCTCATCGCGGCCGTGGCAGCCGGCGCAGCCGAGGCCCGGCGTGGACGGCGTGCCGGCCGACGTGTTCATCGCGGGATCGTCGCCGAACGTCGTGTGGCACAGGTCGCAATCTGTGTTCATGTTGCCGGCGCCCAGGTGCATCTCGTGCTTGCTGTCCTGCGGGAATACGCTCCCGCTGAGGGACACCGGCCCGTCGAAGTCCCCGTGGCACTGAATGCACCCGCCTTGTCCGTAGTTGGGGAAGGCGATCGTGGACCGGGCGAGCAGGCTCGTGAGCGTGCTCACGGCCGCGATCGAAACGATGACGAGAAGGGTCGCACGACCCCGGCGCATGGCTGACGTACCCATTGGGAGGCTCCTTTCCCCCCGACGGGAACGCGGGGCGAGCCTCTTTTGTGGCCTGTGTCCGGTCGAAAGCCAACGGGGATCTCGCCCCGTTTCTGCCCGACCCTGAACGGATGTCTGCTCCCGGGCGTCGAGAGCTGCCCGCCGGGCCTCATTAAAAGCCAACCGGGCGGCCCTGAGGCCGCCCGGTGGTGTATCTGAAACCTCCGTCCGCGGAGGGGAAGCTCAGGGAAGCGCGATCAGGGGAGTCGCCGGTTCCGTCGACGGGCCGCCGATCACGTCGGGGCACGCGCGGTTGAAGTTGCTCATGACCTCGAGGAACTCGGTGAAGCCGATCTGGCCGTCGGCATCGAGGTCGCAGGGGCACCCGACGCCGGGGCCGAGGGTGTTGCACGGGCCCCAGTGGTTGATGACCCACAGGAGGTCGGCGAAGTTCACGCCCCCGTTGGCGTCGAAGTCGGCGGGACAGGTGTCTTCGGTCGGCGGCGGCGGAGCGGGAACCACCTTGGTGACGGGCGTGGTGCCCCACTCGCTGGCGGTCGCGGTCGCGGCGAGGGCGTGGAGCTTGGCGTTCATGGCGGGAACCTCTTGCAGGGGTGGAGTTTCGTTCGACTTCACCTCTGCAAACGGCAGCCCGCCGGCTATCTAGTCGCCCGCTCCAAGAAAGTTCAGGGGCACGGCCCCCAGTCCGCGATGATCCGCAGGATGTCGCTGAAGCTCACGATGCCGTTGCCGTCGAGATCGCTCGGACACGGGCTGCCGCAGACGTTGACCAGGCAGTCCGCCTCGACGCCCTCGAACGTGCCGCCGGCGGCCGTGCAGTCGTCGGCGTCGGCGACGATGCAGGCGCCGTCGAGACAGCAGCCGCCTTCCTGGTTCAGGTCGGGTACGCACCCGGCCACGGCGCAGCTCGTCGCGGTTCCGACGTAGGTGCCGCCGAGCGCCGTGCACACGGCTTCCTCGGTGACGGCGCAGTTGCCGTTGACGCAGCACGCGGCGCGCGACAGCGTCCAGCCCGCCGCGATCGGATCGAAGCCCGTACCGGTGAAGTTCGTCTCGACGTCGTAGAGCGTCGTGCCGTCGAACACTGCGTTCTCGATGAACTTGGCGAGCGTGAGGTCCGCCCCGCTGAGGTCCGCGCCGAGCAGGTTGGCACCGGTGAACGCCGTATTGCGAAGGTCCGCGTCTACGAGCGTCGCGCCCATGAAGTTGGCACCGGCGATGTTCGCGTACCGGAGGTTCGCTCCGGTCAGGTCGCTGAACACGAACTCCGCGCTGCTGAGCTGCGCGCTCTGGAGGTTGACGCCCATGAGCAGGGAGCCCGCCACCTGCGCGTTCATGAGCTGCGCCTCGCTGAAGTTCGCGTACGTCAGGTCCGCACCCTTGATGAACGCGTTCGTCAGGTTGCTGCCCGTGAAGACCGCGTGGCTCAGGTTCGCCCCGAAGAGGTTGATCGAGATGATCGTCTCGTAGTCGTGGTCGTGGCCGGAATGGTCCTGGTGGCTGTGGTCGCACCCGCCGCAGAGCGGATCGACCGGCGGCAGGAAGTCGGCATGGGTCCCGGTGGTGGTGATGGCGGCGCCGGTCGCCGCGACGATGATCGCGATGGTTCGTGGCATGGGGCCAAGACTACGCCAGGACCGCCACCGGCCCAAGTGAAATCGACGATCGTCGCTGCGTCCGAGGGGCGATCCGCTGCTATCGGACGCAATTGGCTGCGGTCCGGTGGCGATCCCTGACAGCCCCGGACCCGACGCGTATCCTCTCGGAGAGACATGCGCCCCCACCGATACATCGTGTCCATGAACACCCTGCGCGTCGCCGCGGTGGCCATGCTGCTGACGGCGATGACGAGCGGCATGGCCTGCCTCATGATCGAGTCCGCCAAGCCGCGGCCGACCCCGACCCGCGCCGACCGCAGCTTCGAGCTCAACGCCCCCCGGATGATGCGGGGCACGATCGCGGCCGAGGGCGTGCTGCTCGGCTACAACCCGGTGATCCTCCGGGGCTGGGGGCTCGTGGTGGGCCTCAACGGGACGGGCTCGCGGAACGTCCCGCCGATGCTCCGGGCCCACATGATCTCGGAGATGGCCCGTCGCGGTATCGGCCGCGCGTCCTCCGGCTTCGACCACATCCAGCCCGAGGCGATGCTCGACTCGCTCGACACGGCCGTGGTGATCGTCGAGGGCGTCCTTCCCCCCGGGGCCGTCGGCCGGCAGGTGCGACGCGGCGTCGCCCTCGACGGAACGAAGTTCGACGTGCGGGTCTACGCCGAGCCCAGCTCGGGAACCGAGAGCCTCGAGGGGGGCATCCTCTACACGACCGAACTGCGCCCGATGGCGCCGGGCGAGATCCTGCCGCCGACGGGGTCCCGCCAGGCCGCGGGCGTCGCCTCGGCGCGCGGGGCGATCTTCGTGAACCCCTTCGCGACCGGCGCAAACGCTCGGACCGACCGCCCCGATCCCACCGTGGGCAGGATCCTCAACGGCGGAGAGGCCACGCGCGAGCTGCCGCTCAAGCTCCGGCTGGCCACGCCGAGCCATGCCAAGGCGGAGACGGTCCAGAACGCGATCAACACGCGCTTCCCGAGGGAGCCGGGGCAGGCCGAACCCACCGCCCACGGCGAGAACAGCGAGGTGATCCGCATCACGGTGCCGGTCTCCTGGCGCAGTCGGCCCGACGACTTCGTCGAGCTGCTCCGTCACACGACGATCCGCCAGTCCGGCGCCGAAGCGGTCGCCAACAGCATCAAGCGGGCGCTCGTCGCCGATCCCGGCTACGCCCACGCCGCATCGTGGCGTTGGGAAGCGCTCGGCAACCGTTCGTTGCCCACGGTCAAGACGCTCTACGATCTCCCCGATGAGATTCCGCGGCTCGCGGCGCTTCGGGCCGGCGCGCGTCTCGGCGACCCGCTCGTAATCCCGCATCTCCTGGAGATGGCCGAGAGCCCGAACGCCGCCACGCGTCGCGAGGCGGTGGAACTGCTCGAGGACACCCGCTTCGATCCCCGCGTGGACCACGCGCTGCGCCAGCGTTTCAGCGACGAGGACATCGACGTCCGGCTCGCCGCGTACGAGGCCCAGATCCGGCGCGCCGATCCCCTGATCGTGCGCCACAACCTCGGCGGCCGGTTCGTGCTCGACATCGTCGAGTCCGAGTTCCAGATGATCTACGTCACGCAGGTCGGGCAGCCGCGGATCGCGGTCTTCGACCCCGAGCTTTCCCTGAAGCAACCGACGCTCGTCGACGCGTGGGACGGGCGGCTCATCGTCAAGTCCCAGGCGGACACCGACGAGGTCGAGGTCTACTACCGGCCCGAGGATGGACGCGACCGCCTCATCGTTTCCGCCGACCCGAGGCTCGAGGAGTTCGTCCGGTTCCTCGCGCACACCACCACGGTCGAGCACCCCGCCCCCGGCCTCGCGTTCAGCTACAGCGACACCGTCGGCACGCTCTACCAGATCTGGCGTCAGCGACAGATCCCCGGCGACTTCAAGGCCGAGCAGGACCGCGTGCTTGCGGCGATCCAGCGTCAGCGTCAAGGCGTGGAGATCCAGGTGCGACCGGAGTTCTCCGACCCGGAGTACGACGAGTTCTATCCCGTCGCGGACCCCGAGGGTCCCGCCGCCGAGGCCACCAGCCTCTCCGATCCCACCGCGATCCTGCCGCCGCCGTCGCTCAAGGAGTGAGCGGGGCCGTCGCCATTGGACTCATGAAGGTGCGGCCCCGTCGCCATTTGGAGTATTATGCTCCGTTTGGTCGAATTCCCCGGGGGACGGGTAAAGGGCACGGAGGACCGAGCCACCCGATCCATCAAGGCGCGACAGGAGGTCCACGCCGACATGCGGTTAGCGAAAGTCACCCTCGCGGGCTTCAAATCGTTCGCCGACCCCACCGAGTTTCGCTTCGACGAGCCGATCACGGGCATCGTTGGCCCCAACGGCTGCGGCAAGTCGAACGTGGTGGATGCGGTCAAATGGGTGCTGGGCGAGCGATCGGCCAAGAGCCTTCGCGGCGACGCGATGCTCGACGTGATCTTCGCCGGCTCGGCGGGCCGCAAGCCGCTCGGGGCGGCGACGGTCACCCTGACCTTCGACAACCCGGTCGTGGACGACGAAGGCGATCAGCACGGGGACACCCGACGCTTCCTCAACGTCGACACCGAGCAAGTGGATGTCACCCGCCGGCTCTACCGCGACGGCCGCAGCGAGTACCTCATCAACGGCTCCAAATGCCGTCTGCGGGACATCAAAGAACTGTTCATGGACACCGGTGTCGGCACGCACGCCTACTCGATCATCGAGCAGGGCCGCGTGGACGCCATGCTGACCGCGAACCCGATCGAGCGCCGCCACATCTTCGAGGAGGCGGCGGGCGTCGCGAAGTTCAAGGCCCGGAAGATCGAGGCGCAGCGGAAGCTCGAGCGATCCGAGGTCAACCTCGTCCGCGTCCGCGAGCAGCTCGCCAACACGGAGCGACGGCTCCGGATCGTCCGCGGGCAGGCCGCCAAGGCGCGTCGCTTCCAGGAGCTGGACGCCCGCTACCGCGACCTGCACACCGAGGTCGCACTGGACACCTACCACGACCTGCGTATCCGCCTGGACGGCCTGACCAGCCGCATCGCGGACCTCGAGCAGGAACGCGAGGACCTGACCGGCGCGTTGGTGGATCTGGAGGAGCAGAAGCAGGCCGCGGAGATCGAACGCCACGAGATCCAGGCCAAGCGTCACGAGGTCGAGCAGCGCCGCCTCGAGCTGATCGCGGCCCGTAAGCACGCCGAGCAGCGTCGCGAGATGGTGCAGCGCAGCCTCGACGAGAACCGCCAGCAGACCGAGGACGATCGACGCCGGGCCGCGGAGTTCACCGAGCGCCTCGAGCAACTCGAGCGCGAGGCCGCCGACGCCGACGCCGCGATGGAGTCCGCCGGCACCGAGGTGGCCCAGGCGGAGCGCGACGTCGCCCGGCTCAGCGAGGAGCGCGCCGCCCGCCAGGACGAGGCGGTCGAGACCCAGCAGCGGCTGGAGCAGCTTCGCGAGACGCTGGAACGTTCCGAGCAGCTCAAGGCGCAGACGACGGCGCGGATCGAGTCCATCGCGGGTCGGGCCCGCGGCCTCGCCGAGCAGGTGCAGCGGCTGGACACCCGTGGCGCCGAGCTGCGCACGGAGACGGCCGAGTGCGAGGATTCCATCGGTCGATCCGAGAACGAACGCGTCGCCGCCCAACGGCAGGTCGACGAGATCGAGACGACGCTCGCCGAGCACGACCGCGCCGCCGCGGCCCTCGGTGAGCGGCAGGCGGAGCTGACCGAGCAGATCGCCGAGGCGCGCCACGAGCGGGCCTCGCGCGAGTCGCGGCTCCACCTTCTCCAGGAGATGCACGAGGCGCGCGAGGGCCTCGGCGAAGCCGTCAAGAAGGTGCTCGACGATCGCGAACGCTTCCCCGGCATGCGGGGGCTGCTCGGCGACGCGATCGACACCGACCGCCGGCACGCCCACATCGTCGAAGCGGCTCTCGGAGCGGACCTCCAGCTCCTGCTCGTGGAGGATCGGACGGCGCTGCAGGCGATCGAGCCGGAGCTGCGCGAGTTGCCCGGCCGGGCGGGCTTCCTCTGCCTCGAGCAGGAGCAGCGCGAGGACGGCCCCGTCGACACGCTCCCGGTCCCGACGGCGTCGGGATGGACGACCCCCCTGCTCTCTCTCGTCCAGATCAAGGACTACGCCCGCGAGGCGGTCGCCCGTCTGCTCGGCGACACGCTGCTCGTGTGGGATCTCGAGGCCGCGCTGCTGCTGTCGGCCGGCCCGCTGAGCGGTCACCGCTTCGTGACCCGCGCCGGCGAGGTCGTCGACTCGCGTGGCCGGATCATCACCGGGCCGGCGCGCCCGTCGGGCTCCGGCGCCGGCTGGCTCACGCGGCGCATCGAGCTGACCGAGCTCCGCGCAGAGCTGACCACGATCGACAACCGTCTCGTCGCGCTGGGCGCGCAGCTCCGCGACCTGATGTCCGAGTCGGCCCAGCAGCAACAGCAGCTCGAGGCGGCGACCGAGCAGCTTCACGACGCGCGGCACGCCGTCGTGGAAGCGCAGTACCACGGGCAACGGCTGGGCACCGACCTCGCCCGCTTCCAGCGCGAGCGCAACGCGCTCGACGAGGAGCGCGCCGAGTTGGTCACGCGTCTGGAGGAGCTTCAGCAGGAGCGAGGCGGGTTGGACGGTCAGCTCACGACGCTCACGCGGGAGCTTGCCGAGGCCGCCGAACACGTCGCGGCCACGGAGTCCTCGTGGCGCGAAGCGCTCGCCTCCGCGGACACCGCGCAGGAGCATCTGACCGCGGCGAAGGTCGCCCTCGGTGAGGCCGGCGGGCGACTCGACGCGGCACGCCGCGAGCGCCGGCATATCGCGCTGACGGCCGATGAAGCCGGAAGGCAGAAGGACCTCGCCACCCAGCAGCTTCACCGGCGGCTCTCGCAGATCGAGCAGTACGAGGCGACGATCGCCGATGCCGTCGCCGAGACGCGACGCACGGAGGTCGAGCACGAGGAACTGGGCCGCGAGACCGAGCGGCTCGGCACCGCGATCACCGAGATCGCCGATCGCGTCGAGCAGGCCGCGGAGAGGCTCGAGGCCGCCCGCGAGAAGGCGAGCCGGATCGAGCGCGACTACCACGCCGTCGAGATCAGCCGACGCGAGATCGAGATTCGACGCGAAGGCCTCGAGGAGCGCGTCCTCGACGAGCTGGAGATCGAGCTTGGCGACGCGTACCTGCCCTACCGCGCGCGGCGCGAGGAGGACGGCTACGAGCCGATCGAGCGCGAGGCGATGAAGGAAGAGGCCGAGACGCTCCGGGTCGAGATCAAGGGCCTCGGCAACGTGAACATCGACGCGATCGAGGAGGAGACGGCGCTGGAGCAGCGCAACGAGTCGCTCATCCAGCAGGTCGAGGACATCGACTCCGCCGTCTCCCAGCTCACCGAGCTGATCGCGCAGCTCGACGAGACAACCCTCGAGCGGTTCCAGGAGACGTTCGCACGCCTCAAGGAGCACTTCGCCGGCCCCGACGGCACGTTCCGCCGGCTGTTCGGCGGCGGCCAGGCCGACGTCATCCTGCTCCCGGACGAGGACGGCCGGATCGACTGGCTCGAATCCGGCATCGAGATCCGCGCCAAGCCGCCGGGCAAGGAGCCGCGTGTCATCAGCCAGCTCTCCGGCGGCGAGAAGACGATGACCGCCGTCGCCCTGCTCATGGCGATCTTCCAGTCACGGCCGTCACCGTTCTGCATCCTCGACGAGGTCGACGCGGCGCTGGACGACGCGAACGTGGATCGCTTCTGCAAGGTGCTCCTCCCCTTCCTCGACCACAGCCACTTCATCATCATCACGCACCACAAGCGCACGATGGCCGCGTGCGACCAGCTCTACGGCGTGACGATGCAGGAGCGCGGTGTTTCCACACGGGTGGCCGTGCGGGTCGAGGACGTGCGGGACGACGGCCAGCTCACCGGCCGCGCCCTTCGCCAGACCACCGAGCCGATCGCCGCCACCACCAACGGCGCTCCGGAACCGGATCCGCCGATCATCGAGACGAAGCCCGCGCAGGAACTGCGCCGGCAGCTCGAACGGGCGTGGGACTGATCTGACGCGTTCAGGTGGCCGATAAGTAGGTCTCCCCCTGACGGAGGCCACGCCATGACTGCGCTCGACACCCGACTTCAGGACACCTTCGAGAGACACCAGGCCGGAGCGCTCGACGAGGCCGAGCGCGGATACCGGGCGGTGATCCACGACGACCCGGCGAACCCGATCGCCCGCAACCTCCTCGGCGTGCTGTGCAGCCAGACCGACCGGCCCGACGAGGCGATCGAGCACCTTGCCGCGGCAGTGGAGGCGCAGCCGGGCAACGCGTCGACCCACTACAACCTCGGCAACGCGCTGCGGTCCGCCGGACGGCTCGACGACGCCGTCGCCGCGTACGTCGCCGCCCTCAAGGTCCGGAGCGACCACGCCTCGGCGAACTTCAACCTCGGCGCGACGCTGCTGGAGCTGGGACGCACCGACGAGGCGGTCCCCGCCTTCCGCGCCACGACGGAGGCCGATCCCGACCACGTCCGCGGACATCACTATCTCGCCCTGCTCCTGCTCGGACGCGGCGAGTTCGCCGACGCCGAGCGGCACTGGGCGCAGGCGCTTCAGCACGAGCCGGACTCGGCGGAGTACCAGCTCAACCGCGGCATCGCCCTCCAGGGTTGCGGGCGTCTCGAGGAAGCGATCACCCAGTACCGATCGGTGACCCGGCTGGAGCCGCGTCTCCCCGCCGGCTGGTGCAACCTCGGGGCCGCGCTCGTGGATTCGTCGCGCTACGCGGAGGCGGAGATCGCCCTCGAGCACGCGACCGAGCTCGACCCGTCGCTGCTCGTGGCGCACCTGAGCCTCGCCCGCGCCCGCCGCGCAACCGGTGAGCTCGACCGCGCCGCCTCCGCCTGCCGCGCCGCCCTGCAACTGGAAGCCGATCACCCCGTCGCCCATCGTCTCGCGGCCGAGGTACACACCGCCGCCGGCGACTTCGAGATCGCCGAGACGCACCTGCGCCGGGCGATCTCCCTCGACGCCGACGGCGCCGCGGTGCTGAACGGACAGCTCGGCGACCTCCTGCGTTTTCAGGACCGTCTCGCCGACGCGGACGCCGCGTACGGCGCCGCGCTGACCGCCGACGTCTCGTCGCTCGGCGCGATCGCCGGACGGATCCACCTCCGGCTCCGAGCCGGCGACACCGACGCGGCCGCTCGCCTCGCCGACGAAATGCTTGCGGCTCACGACGATCATCTGCCCACCGTCATCGCCGCCGCCGCCGCGTTCGTGGCGAGCGGCCGGGCGAACGACGCCGTCACGCACCTCGAGCGCTCGCTCGAAGCCGACGGCCTTCCCCCTCACGCCCAGCGTCTGCTGACCTTCCGGCTGGCCGAATCGCTCGACGCCGCCGGCGAGGCCGAGCGCGCGTGGGAGACGGCGCAGCGGGCGAACGCAATGCGTCCGGCCCCGGTCGATCCCGCGATCGTCGCGACTCACGTCGACGCCTACACGTCGCAGTTCCCCGCGTCCCCGGCGGACACGACGCGCGACGGTGATCCGTCGAGCGTCCGTCCGATCTTCGTCGTGGGTACGCCGTTGAGCGGGCACGACGAGGTCGGTCGCCTCATCGCCCGGCGCGAGGGCGTCACCGGCCTGCGCGAGTTGGCCTTCGTCTCGCGGCTGCTGGATCGTCTCGGCGGGACCGGTGCGGTGGCGGATCCCGCGAGCGCGGTCGCCACGCTCGATCCGGACGCCCGGCGTCGTCTCGCCGACTGGGCGGCCGGAGAGCTGGTACGTCTCGCCGGCGATCGGCCGGTCATCGTCGACACGACCCCGCCCGACCAGTGCTGCCTGACGCTGCTCGTCCAGCTCTTCCCGAGCGCCTGTTTCGTCCGCTGCCGACGCGATCCGATCGAGACGTGCCTCGCCCAGTGGTTCACCGACTTCGGGCCCGATATCGCGCTGGCCGGCAATCCGGAGACGCTCGGCGTCGTTCATTCCCTGCACGAGAAGCTGCTCGATCACTGGCAGGCGACGCTCGAAGCACCGTTCACGACCGTCGACACCGGGCGACTCCCGGCCGACGCGTCGGCTCAGCTCGACGAGACCGTAACCGCCTGCGACCTCGGCGCCGAAGCGCCGGACGCGCCTCCTCCGGTTCCGATCAGGATGGCTCCGACCGATCGGGGGGCCCGTTACGAACGGTGGATCGGGCCGCTGAGAGAGGCTCTTGGATCATCGCCCCAGGCGGAGGCATCACCATGACGTTCAGACGCGGTACCGGATTCCTGGGGGGCATGACCGTAGGCGGCCTGCTCGTCGTAGCGGGGATCGCCCTCGGCGGCGCGGGTGGGAAGCCACCGGCCGACACGGCGGACGTCCTGCGCGCCCGGTCGCTGGAGATCGTGGACGAGGTGGGCACGGTCCGGCTCGTCGTGGGCACCAACGAGCGGGGCGGCACCATGAGCGTGCGTGACCGGCTCGGCCGGACGGTGCTGCTGCTCGGGGCGGTCGAGCACGGCGGCATGCTCGTGGCGACGAACACGAAGGGCCGGCAGGCGGCGCTGATGGCCGGGGCGACGGCCGCCGGTGGTGCCGTTCAGCTCTTTGATCCCGCGGGCCGGCGGGGCGTGGATCTGATGGTCGGCGGACTCGGCGGTGAGCTGGGTCTGCGGTCGGTCGGAGCGCCGGGGCCCGGAACCGACGTCGAGAAGCAGAAGCCGGCGTTGCACCTGCGTGTCGACGAGAACCGCACGGGCTCCGTCACCGGCCATGACGGCCGCGGCGCGCCTCGCTTCAACCTCGGCGCGGACGCGGGCGGCGGTGGCGTCATCGAGACTTACCGGGGATCGGGTGGACGCGCGCTCGTCGCGCTCTCGTCGACGGTCGGCGGACACGGCCAGGTGAAGACGACGGCGCCGAACGGTCAGACGATGGTCATCATGACCGCGACGGCCCGTGACGAGGGCCAGGTCTACACCTACGACGCGAACGGCACCCCGCTCGTGGCCCTCGCGTCACGCGCGAGCGGGCCGTCGCTGCGCGTCTTCAACGCGTTGGGCACGCCGGCCGTCACCATCGAGTCGGACACCGAGGGCAACGGCACCGTCAGCGTGTGGAAGCCCGACGGCGCGGGCCGTTCGCTCGAACCATAGCAGCACCCCGAACCGGCCCGTGCCTAGTCGTCCTCCCCGAGGAAGTTGTCGTCGTCGCGCACGTCCTCTTCGCGGTTGGACTGCTCGATGAGACGGCGGAGATACGCGTTCTCGCGGCGCGTGGCCTCGAGGTCGAAGACGAGGTACTTGACGCTCAGCCTCAGGTAGTCGAGCGATTCCTGAAGCTCGGAGACCGAAGCGCGGATGCGCTCGCGGCGGTCCTTGGTCTGCTGCGCGAGGCTCGCGAGGCGGCCCCGCTGTTCCTGAGGCAACTCGTTGATCTTGTTCAGCAGTTCGTTGAACTTGCTCTGGAAGGTCTGCTCGTCCATCGGTTCTTCTCTCCCCGGGCCGCGAGACCCTTGACGTTGGTGGTCGCCGAACCGGAGCGAACAACCACCGCGCCACGCCGGGAGAGGTGGCGTCGGAGCGTCCACGAACGGGGATCGGGGGGGCGCGGGAGGGCTTCTTTCCGGACCCTGCGGGTTTCGCGGTCACGATCGGTCAGGCCGGATGTTGCGTGGGGGCAACGCCGGAGGCGGCGTGGGCGCGTCAGCGTAGCCGCCGGGCGGCGGTGCGAGCGGCCTCGGGCGCGGCGGCGAGAAGCTCGTCGAGCAGCCTCGGCTCGGCCGCGGCTTCCTGGAGCACGCGGGAGAGGTGCCCGTCACGCTCGGCGGCCCAGCGATCGAAATACTGCTCGAGGACGTGGCGGTTGAAGCGGCTCAGCGGGTCGTCGAGACCGGTCTGGGCCACCGCCCAGTCGATCAGGCCCCGCCCCGTCCGGTCGAAGCGATACAACGCCAGCGCCTTGGCGAGACGTTCCCGGACCGGGAGGAACATGTCCCGCGACTCCGCCGGGAGCTGAACCATCGCCTCCTCGATCTTGCGTTCCGCGACCGGGGCGAGCCAGCCCGATTCCCGGACCCGGTCCCAGACACCGACCGGATGGTCGTCGCCGTCGTCGGCCTCGTTGTTCGACGTCTGAACCTCCACCCGCTCGAGCGCGGCGTGCGTCGACGTGAGGGTCTTGACACCCGCGTTCGGGAAGCGGATCGACAGCCGCTGGGAAGCCTCGCCGTTGAGACGAACGTCCTCCACCCGAACGACGGAGCCGATGCCCCACTCGGGGCGTTCCCGGTGACGAATCTGATCGCCGAAGCCGAAACGAGGAGCCGACATGCACTTCTCCCGGGGACGGTCGCCCGATCGTCGCTAGCCGGCCCGCGCCGGCTCGAATCGAGCTGACCTCCGTCCACATCCACCTCGACCGGGTCCCTGGTGATCGCTCGGAGGCTGAGCGCTCGAAGGCACCCTGCCCGAGTTCCGTTCCAGATGACCGTCGGATCGATACCGGCCGCCCGACTTCCGCCGAGCCGCTCCGGGCCCGCGCGTGCGGCGGTGGTGACCAGCCACAGTATAGCCCCAGCCGCCGCCGACGGGCCCCAACCATGGGGCCCCAACCATGGGACACGCACCCGGACCCCCGGAAATGGGACACGGAAATGGGACAGGCACTCGCCGCCTGCATTTGCCGCGGCCGGGGCGATCGGCAAGACTGGCGGGATGGGTCACGTCACCATCGCGTTCCTGGGCGACATCTTCGCCGTCCCCGGACGGCGGGTCGTTCAGCAGCAGCTTCCAACGCTGCGGGCGGATCACGAGCCGGACCTCGTGATCGCCAACGCCGAGAACGCCTGCCGAGGCCTCGGGCTCTCCCCCGACCTGTATCGCAAGATCAGGGGCTACGGCATCGATGCAATCACCCTCGGCGACCACGTCTTCCGCGAGGCGAAGATCGTCGAGGTGCTCGAGACCCCCGGGGAGCCGATCGCAAGGCCCGCGAACCTCCCGGCCTCCGCCGCCGGCCGCGAGTGGATCCGGATCGAACCGAGCGGCGACCGCACCCGCAGCGTCTTCGTGATCACCGTCCTGGGCCGCGTGTTCGTCTCCCTTCCCTCCGACAGCCCCTTCACGACCGTGGACCGGATCCTCGCCGCCCTGCCGGAGCCGGACCCGATCGTGATCGTCGAGGCCCACATGGAGGCGACGAGCGAGAAGGCCGCCCTCGCCCACCACCTCGACGGCCGCGTCGCGGCGGTCCTGGGCACCCACACACACGTCCCCACCGCCGACGCCCGCATCCTCCCGGGAGGGACCGCGTTCATCACCGACGTCGGTATGTGCGGCCCCTATGACTCGGTCATCGGCCGCGACAAGCGAGCGGTCGTCAAGCACATGTCAACGTCGATGTACACCCCGTTCGGGATCGGCGAAGGGGACGAGGCGCTCTGCGGCGCCCTCATCCGGGTGGACGAGGCAACTGGGCGAGCGGTTCACATCGAGCGGATCGAGTACCGGGCCGATCGCACCCAACCACCCTTCGCAGGGCAGGGCGGCCCGCGCGGCGAAACCGGGGCGAGCGGCCAGCAGAGGTGACCGCCACCCTGGGCCGCACCACGCGGTTTTTTGGGTGATCTCGCCGGCCGGCTATTGACTCGCGAGCCCATGTCGTGTCGCATAGTGCGTGAGGAGAACTCCAGGAGGAGGGACTGGCCGCACGAGGTTCCGCCGTGTCTTTGAGAGGGACACGGGAACACGGATCCTCGCGAGGGCCTGGAAACGGATGAAGAGAGAGAGGAGCCGGCTCGTGATGCACCACAAGGACCGTTCAGCCGGGGGCTGACGCGGCGGTCGCGCGCCCGCGCGACATTCGGTGCACACCCGCATCTCTCTGTTTCGTCCGAGTCCGTGGTCCGCGAAGCCCGGCCTGTGACCCGCTCCTGGGTTGTGCAGGGATCTCGTGACATGGTGCCGCCCGGGGGGGCGCCCAGAGAAGAGAGAGAAAGGGCCCGATGGCAAGGGAGGCGGAAGCGGCAAAGCGCCGGATGTCGGATTCAGCGGGCGAGCAGTCCGCCGAAGCGCTGACCGAGCGCGCCCGGCGGGCGGCGAGATCCGCATGCACGCTCCTGCTCACCGGCGAGACGGGCGTGGGCAAGGGCCACCTGGCTCGGCTCATCCATGACCACAGCCCGCGCCGCGACGGGCCGTTCGTCCCCGTGAGCTGCGGAGCGATCCCCGAACCGCTCGTGGAGAGCCAGCTCTTCGGCCACGTCCGCGGGGCGATCGAGGGCGCGACGAGCGACCACTCCGGCCTGATCCGGGCCGCCGACACGGGGACGCTGTTCCTCGACGAAATCGGTGAGCTACCCCACCCGGCCCAGACCCGCCTGCTCCGCCTGCTCCGCCTGCTCCAGGATCGCAAGGTCCAGCCCGTGGGCCATCCGCGTCCGGTCGTCGTGGATGTCCGCATCATCAGCGCGACGACAGCGGACCTTCACGCGGATGTCGCGACGGGACGGTTCCGCCAGGACCTGCTCCTCCGGGTCGATGTCATCCGCCTGGACGTTCGGCCCCTGCGCGAGCGCACGGAGGAGATCGCCGGCTTGGTCGACGTGTTCAACCGCGAGTTTGGCGAGGTCTACGCGCAGCGGCCGCTCCACTTCGACCCCGCGGCGATGGACATGCTCCGCAGCCATTACTGGCCGGGTAACGTGCGCGAGCTGCGTACGGTCGTCGAGCGCCTGCACGTGCTGCGCCCCGAAGAGCGTGTCACCGCGGAGCAGCTCGTGGACGTCGGCATGACCGCTCCCGCCGGGCCGACCCCCTCGGCCGGTTGGTCCCTGGAGCGGGCCCGCAACGAGCAGGTGCTCCGCGTCCTCGTCAAGAACGGCGGGTCGGTGGCTCGGACGGCGGTTGTCTTTGGCGTGCACCGCAGCACGATCTACCGCTGGCTCCAGAGCCACGACCGCGGCGGGCGCGGGTAAGACGCTCGATTCCGAAAAAAAATATCGCCGGCCAGACCCCGGCTGGAAGCTCGCGTGGGCTGTCGCAGAAATGCGACAAGCCGTTGCGGAGTCCCCGCTACCGGCTGCGTAAAGCTGTCTCACGCGTGTCGCAGGCGGTGCGACAATGGGGTGATGAGCTGACGAGATCACCCCTCTCGGGCTCACAGACGTGATTTTGTCGGACGAAGAGCGCGCAGGATCCGGGGCATTCCCTGTTATCATGACCGGCGGAGGTCGAAGTAGAAGTGCGGGAGGCGAGGGGAAATCTCACGATCCTCATCGGGCAGCCGGCGGCGGGTACATCCCTGCGACGCCGCCTGACCCTCCGCTCATACCGGCCCGGGGCCGGCTCGGCGCGATCGCTGCGACGGATGATCATGATCCGCGGCGGCGAGCCGGTCGTCCTCTGCATCGATCTCAGCGGTCCGAACGTCCGTCGGCACCGGCGGCTGCTCACGACGCTCGCGGCGGGTTCGTCCGGCGCGGTCCGAACGGTGGGTCTGCTCGGACGTGACGGGCTGACGCGACGGTGTGCCGAGGTCGGCTGCGACCTCTACGTCGCCGACGGCGAGGATGCCGTCGACCTGGTGCGCACGCTGCACGGCAACCCGTCGCAGGAGACGGCGACACGCGGCCCGAGAGCCGGCGTGGTGGCACGACTTGGAGGATGTGTACGAACAGTGGAGATTCCCGCCGATCCGGCGGGACCGGTGTCTGCGAACTAGTTTCGCAGAGAGAGGCTTCCGAGGGCCGGGGGGTCCGCGTCGGTGTGCCGGAAGGCGCGACGACGACTTGCGAAGAGCCGGTCGGTTCTTCAACGAGCTCTCTCTCTTCTCTCCGCGTCGTGCTTGATGGCACGGCGCGGGTTTGGGGGACGAAGGTCCCCGACAAGCTCTCTCTCTTCTCTCCGCGTCGTGCTTGATGGCACGGCGCGGGTTTGGGGGACGAAGGTCCCCGACAGCCTC
>JAAELP010000184.1 GCA_024226535.1 Planctomycetota bacterium
CGCCAACTGCGAGCAGCCGGGCGCCTGCTGTTACGACGACGGCTCCTGCACTTACGGATTCGTCGCCGACTGCGTCGCCTCCGGCGGTACCTATCAGGGCGACAACATTGACTGCGCCACCGCAAACTGCGAGCAGCCGGGAGCATGCTGCCTCGATGATGGATCCTGCACCTTCGGATTCGTCGCCGACTGTGTCGCTTCCGGCGGTACTTACCAGGGCGACAACATCGACTGCGCCACCGCAAACTGCGAACAGCCCGGCGCGTGCTGTCTCGATGACGGGTCCTGCTCGTACGGGTTCGTCGGCGACTGTGTCGCCACAGGTGGCACCTACCAAGGTGACAACGTGACGTGCGCCACCGCAGGATGCGTCCAGCCCGGTGCCTGCTGCTTCGGCGACGGGTCCTGCACGTTCGGCTTCGCCGGCGACTGTGCCACGGCGGGCGGTACCTACCAGGGCGACAACATCGACTGCGCCACCGCCGACTGCGAGCAACCGGGTGCGTGCTGCCTCGACGACGGATCCTGCACCTTCGGCTTCGCCGCCGACTGCGTCGCCTCCGGCGGTACCTACCAGGGCGACAACATCGACTGCGCCGCCGCCGATTGCGAACAGCCGGGTGCGTGCTGCCTCGACGACGGATCCTGCACCTTCGGCTTCGCCGCCGACTGTGTCGCTTCCGGCGGCACCTACCAGGGCGACAACATCGACTGCGCCGCCGCCAACTGCGAGCAGCCGGGTTCATGCTGCCTCGATGATGGATCCTGCACCTTCGGCTTCGTCGCCGACTGCGTCGCCTCCGGCGGTACCTACCAGGGCGACAACATCGACTGCGCCGCCGCCGATTGCGAACAGCCGGGTGCGTGCTGTCTCGACGACGGGTCCTGCTCGTTCGGGTTCGTGAGCGACTGCATCGCGTCCGGTGGTTCCTATCAGGGCGACAACGTCGACTGCGCGTCGGCCAACTGCCCGCAACCCGGCGCCTGCTGCTTCGATGACGGATCCTGCTCGTTCGGGTTCTCCAACGACTGCACGGCCGCCGGCGGCACCTACCAGGGTGACGGCATCTCCTGTGCCGCCGCCAACTGTGAGCAGCCGGGCGCGTGCTGCCTCGATGACGGGTCCTGCACCTTCGGGTTCCTCGCCGACTGCGTGGCCTCCGGCGGTTCCTACCAGGGCGACAACATCGACTGCGTATCGGCCAACTGCCCGCAGCCCGGTGCGTGCTGCTTCGACGACGGAGCATGCACCTTCGGATTCGCCGCCGACTGCGTCTCCGCCGGCGGCACCTACCAGGGCGACGGCATCTCCTGCGCCGCCGCCAACTGTGAGCAGCCCGGGGCGTGCTGTCTCGACGACGGCTTCTGCATCTACGTATTCGCCGCGGACTGCGTGGCCGCCGGTGGTGCCTACCAGGGTGACAACGTCTCCTGCGCCGCCGCCAACTGCCCGCAACCCGGCGCCTGCTGCTTCGACGACGGATCCTGCACCTTCGGCTTCGCCACCGACTGCGCGGCGGCCGGCGGCGCGTACCTGGGCAACGGCATCGACTGCGCCGCTGCCAACTGCGAGCAGCCGGGCGCGTGCTGCTTCGATGATGGATTCTGCACGTTCGGATTCGCCGCCGACTGTGCCGCCGGCGGCGGCGCGTACCTGGGCGACGGAATCGACTGCGCCGCCGCCAACTGCCCGCAGCCCGGCGCGTGCTGCTTCGATGACGGGTCGTGCTCGCTGTCGCTCGAGGCCGCGTGCGCGACCGTCGGCGGCCTCTACCAGGGCGACGGGACCGACTGCGCCACCGCCAACTGCCCGCAGCCGGGCGCGTGCTGCTTCACCGACGGTTCCTGCTCGTTCGGCCCCGAGGCCGACTGCACCGACGCCGGCGGCACCTTCCAGGGCGGCGGCACGGCGTGCGGCTCGGTGGATTGCACGCCGCCGTGCCCCGAGGATCTCGATGACTCCGGTGACGTCGGCTTCGGCGACATCCTCCAGGTCATCGGCGCGTGGGGCCCGTGCCCGCCGCCGTGCCCCGAGGATCTCGATGACTCCGGCGACGTCGGCTTCGGCGACATCCTCCAGATCATCGGCGCCTGGGGAGCGTGCCCGTAAGCTCGATCGGAGGAGGGCAGGGGTGAACGTGCACGTCCGTTGAATCGGGGCCAAACCCCTGTATCGCGCGGTACGATCTGCGTATGAGATCCGTACCGTGACACACACCGAACGACTGAAGCGCTACGAGAAGTCCGAGCGACCCGCGATCGCCCTGATCACCAACCACGGGTACGCCGGAGCGGACCTTCCCATCGCCGGCGCCCCCGACACCGGGGGCCAGAACCACTACGTCAACTCCCTGGCCCACGCGCTGGAGGAGCTTGGCTACCGCGTGACGATCTTCGCCCGCGGCGGGTTCCCCTTTTTTGAGAGCCAGCGGATGCGCTCCGAGCCGGAGATGCTCAGCGATCACATCCGCTACATCTTCATCCCGGGCGGGGGCGACGCCTTCATCCGCAAGGAGGACATCGCCGTCGCCCTCGACGAGGAGGTGGAGTGGCTCTACCGCTTCATCGGGCGCGAGGCCGAGGCGGCGGGGTGCGATCCGTGGCGGGTGTACGAGCTTCTGAACACCCACTACTGGGATGCCGGCGTGATGGGCGTGCAGCTCGTGGAGCGTTGGCGCGACGACATCGCGGCCCGCGACATCGCCGCGATCGTCGAGAGCATCGTGCCCGACGACGCCGTCGCGCGGATGGTCGAGGAGCGGCACTTCCGCTCGGTCGGCGAGGTGCCCGGCTACACGCTCGGCCATCTCCTGTTGAGCGCACACGGCGATGCATCCACGAACACGCTCGACCGCGTGCGGGCCGCCGTCGCCCGTTGGACGAGCGTGAAGGGCGGCGCCGCCAAGGCGCAGTCGTACCTGCTCGAGACCGTGGGGCGCGTGGTCGAGACGGCCGGGGAGGGCTTCTCGCCCGACCTGGAGCCGATCCTCGCCGCGAACGCGCTGGGGCCGGCGGCGCTCTCGCTCAGCCCGGACGTCGACGCGCGTCTCAAGATGGATCTCCAGATCGTGGATCGTCACGTCTGGACGCCGCACTCCCTCGGCGACCTGAAGGACTACAACTTCCGGAACCGACCCGAGGACTCCCGTCGAAACCTGAAGTTCTGCGAGCGTCGCAGCCACGAGCGCATGGTCTGCTCGCGCACCCGGGCGTTCGCGGCGACGAGCAACGACATCGCCCAACAGCTCTGGACGCACTACCGCGTCCCGATCGAGCAGACGTTCTACTTCCCGCCGTGTCTCGACACGCACCGGTTCCGCCCGTACGACGACGGCGAGATGACCGACACGTACGCCTACCTCGCCGAGACGACCGGGGTCGCCGAAGCCAAGCTGCGTGACGCGAAGATCGTGTTCGAGACGAGCCGCATGGACCGAACGAAGCGCAAGGACCTGCTGCTCGCCGCCTTCGCGAAGATCCCGGCGAACGGTCACGAGACCGGGGGCGACACGCTGCTCGTCATCGGCGGCGGCCCCCGGAACGACGTGAGCGATGCGCTGCGCGAGCAGATCACGCACAGCGATCAGCTTCGCGGGCGGGCGTTTCTGCTCGGCCCCGTTCCGGAAGCGCACATCGCGCAGATGTTCTCGCTTGCCGACGTGTACGTCACGCCGTCGGAGATGGAGGGCTTCGGCATGTCCGCCTCGGAGGCGGCGGCCGCGGGGACGGCGCTGGTCTCTTCGGATGCCGTGCCCTTCGCCGTGCACCACGTGCCCGACGACGCACTCATCTGCCCACAGGGTGACGCGGACGCCTTCGCGGGCGCGATCAAGCAGTTGCTCGACGACGGGGATGATCGTCAACGGAGAGCCACGCGTCTCAAGGACCGCATGCAGACGTTCGACTGGGTCGCCGGAACGAAGGGGTTCCTCGACCACGTGCGACAGCACGCGATTCCCGTGGCGGAAGGACGACCAGACCAATGATCGGAGACACGCTCGTCATCACCGACTACCACCGGGCGGCCGTCGAGCAGGTGGCCCCGCTCGTGATGAAGAAGCTCGAGACCGCCGAGGGTCCAGTGGCCGTCACGGTCGCCGGCGAGTCCGGCAGCGGCAAGTCGGAGATCGCCGCGTGCCTGAGCGAGCGTCTCGCGGAGACGGGCCGGCGGAGCGTCATCCTCTGCCAGGACGATTACTTCCGCCTGCCGCCGCGCAGCAACCACGAGCGACGGAAGACGGATCTCGAGTGGGTCGGCCCCGGCGAGGTGCGGCTGGACCTTCTCGCCGCGCACGTGGCCGCCCTGAAGGACACGCCGGACGCGCCGCTGAGCAAGCCGCTCGTGGACTTCGCCGCCAACGCGATCGGCGCCGAGGAGATCGACGCGAGCGGCTGCGACGTCGTCATCGCCGAAGGCACCTACACGACGCTGCTCGCGGGGATCGATGTGCGCGTCTTCATCGACCGCACGTACCACCAGACACGCAAGAACCGTGCGAAACGCAACCGCGACCCCGACCCGGAGTTCCTCGAGCGCGTCCTCGCCATCGAGCACGAGGTCATCTCCGCCCACCGTGACCGCGCGGATGTCGTGATCCCGCCGCCGGAAGAGGATTGACGTCCGGCGAGTCTCCCGGCGATCCGGGAGGGCCGGGGGCTAGAATAGACGTTCATCTTTGGGAAAGGGCGGGTCCATGCGCGCTCCCTGTGTCGTGGTGCTCGGTGCCGTGGTCTGTTCGTTCGTCTTCGGTTCGGCAGAAGGAGCACCGACGCCGATGCCGATACCGCGCGGCGGCCCGGGCGCCGTCGCTCGGTGCGCGACCGAGGGGCTCCGCGACGGGGATGTCATCGTCTACACGGCGCACCAGGATTGGCTCTCGCGGATCTACCTGCTCCGACCCGACGGCTCGGTGATCAACTACTTCCACTACGACTTCTACTACTTCGCCGACGTCGAGGTCGTGGACGGCGAGGTCTATCTCGCGGAGGCGTTCGCGCCGCGCGTGCTCCGGCTCGACCTCGACACGGGGGATCTCGACGTGGTCGTGGACGACTGGAGTCTCTACTACTTCTACGACGTCGCGTGCGACGGCACCTACTTCTACGTCAAGGAGTGGGACCTCAACCGGTACGAGCTCGACGGCACCTACGCGGGAACGGCTTCGTGCGACGAGTTCATCGCGGGCGGCGCCTACGACGGGCGGTACTACTGGACGCTCAACGACGAGAACCTCGTTCGGTGCTGGGATCTCTCGACTTGGCCGACGATGACGGAGATCGTCCTGAACCAGTTCGCGCCGCCGAGCCCCGCCTGTCGCGGCCTTTGGTACGACGGATCCCACTTCTGGAGCGCTGAGAACGTCGAGGGTGCGCTCGGATGGATCTACCGCTTCGACGCGCACGGACAGGTGGTCGATCAGTGGCTCGAGCCGGCGTTCCAGGGCTGGGCGGCGTGCCTCGTACGCGCCTCGTGCCCGGAAGATCTCGACGACAGCGGTGACGTCGGCTTCGGCGACATCCTCGCCGTGATCGGCGCCTGGGGACCATGCCCGCCCGGCGTCTGCCCCGAGGATCTCAGCGGCAACGGCGAGGTGGACTTCGCCGACATCCTGCTCGTGATCGGCGCGTGGGGGGAGTGCGAGTAGGCCCGGCTCACTCGTCCGCGGGATCCTGGCCGACGAACTGGAGCCAGTTGAGCATCATCGGCGTGCCGTCGTCGGCGCCGGGGCGACGGACGACGAAGAGGGCGTGCGTTCCGCCCGGGTCGGTGATCGGGACGCGCTTCGTGGTCCAACGAAGCGCCGTTGTCTTCTCGACCGCGCGCCCCCCCGCCTCCGGTGGGGCGCTTCTCGGCGGCGCGGTCACCGCGCCCAGGAGCGCGCCGTCCGGCGCGTCGAGACGAAGCTCCAGCGTGCCGCCGGCGGCGCCGTCCGCCACGCGCAGATCGATCGCCACGATCCGGCGCAAGTCCACGGGCCGATAGGACGCGTGCGCGCCGTCGCGCTCGAACACCAGCACCTGCCCCCCGCCGTCGGGATCGTCGCTCCTGGCCACGCGCGTCCCCTCGCGCGCCCGCGCGTACTCGGCCTGTTTGCGTCCCGGCTGGAGCACGACCTCGGAGCGGCCCTCGAGCGCGTCGGTGCGCCCGGCCGCCCACCAGATCCCTCCGAGCATGTGCCGCCGGAACGCGGGCTCCGCGAAGCTCTCGGATGTGTGACCGCCGCCGGTGTACCACGCGCGCCCGCCGTCGTGGACGTGGCACCACGCGGTCGGGTGATCGCGGCCCATGCGCCCGCCCTCGTACGTGCGCTCGTCGAGCGTCGCGAGCACGTGCACCTTCCCGCGCGGGTTGTCGCGGTAGTCGTACCACTCGTCGTGCCGATCCCAGCGCTCCGGCAGGTGGATCGTCGACGGATGCGTTCGGTCGGTGACGATGATCGTCGCATCCTGCACTCGCGGATGGCTCTTGAAGTACGCCCCCACCAGACGCCCGTACCACGGCCACTCGTACTCGGTGTCGCTCGCGGCGTGGATGCCGACGTAGCCGCCGCCGGCGCGGACATAGCGTTCGAACGCGGCCTGCTGCGTCTCGTCGAGCACGTCGCCGGTGGTGCTGAGGAAGACGACGGCGTCGAAGCGCGCCAGGCGCGCGTCGGTGAAACGTGCCGGGTCCTCGGTGTGCTCGACGGCAAAGCCGTACTCGCGTCCCAGGTCCCGCAACGACGCGACGCCGTCGGGGATCGATCTGTGCCGGAATCCGGCCGTCCGCGTGAAGACGAGGATCTGGAACTCCGGAGGCGGCGTGCCCGCCACGACCGCGGCGGCGAGGGCGAGGATGACGCTGGCAACGGCGGTTAGGCGACGCATGGGGGCAGAATACCCGCTGATGCCGCGGACGGAACAGAGTAAAATCCGGGCGCCGGGGAGGAAGGAACACACACATGCTCGATCGTGCACTCGTCGTGGGCGTCGCCCTGCTGGCGGCGTCGGTCACCGCGCCGGTTTCGGCCCAGGTTGCCACCGCGTTACTCCAGGAGGCCGGTCCGCTACCCGGCGTGCCCGGTGAGACGATCTTCTCCCTCAACAACCCCGCCGTGAACCACGTCGGGGGCTATGCGGTGTCGACGAACACCAACGGAAGCGGAACGACGCTCAGCCACGGTTTCGGCAACGCCACCGGCGGCGCGGGCGCCGTCCTCCAGACCGAGGGCACGATCGGCACCCTCGAGCAGACGTCGTTCGAGAGCTTCATCGGTCTCAGCAACGCCGGCGACCTCGCCTACTCGGCGCTCGCCAACGATACGGGCGGCGGTTCCACGGGCCTCGACGGGGCGTGGCTCGCCGACACGGTCGTCCTGAACGAGGAAGACGCGGTAACGGCGCTGCCGGGTCAGTTCTCCAGCTTCAACAGCCGCGTCGGCGTGACCGGGGACGGGCAGCCGTACTGGGTCGGCGGCATCACCAGCGCGCCGGGCGGCGCGACGCATAACCGCGTGCTGTTCCTCGGGCTCGGCGCCGCCGCCGTGCTCAAGGGAGGTGACCCGGTGGTCGGGATAGCCGAGACGGTCTCGACGGGCTCCGGCGGGATCGACATCTACGTGCGCTTCTCCGCCGCAGGTACGAACTACATCATCCGCTCGAACGTCAACTCCGGGTCGTCGCTGAACGACGGCGTGCTCGTCATGAACGGCGCCGCGGTCATGGCGGGTGGAAGCATCGTGCGCGAGCAGTCCCCCGTGCCGGCGGCGATCGGCGGGCTCACGAACGAGCTGTGGGACAACTTCGACTACATGGGCATCACCGAGGCGGGCCAGTGGCTCACCACGGGCGATACCGACGCCGCGACGTCGCTCGACGAGATCGTCGTCCACACCGGCCAGATCATCCTCCGCGAGGGCGACGTGCTCACGTACGGGGGCGAGGACGTCACGATCTCCGGCGCGATGGAGTCCGGCTACCTCAACGAGGACGGCGACTGGGCCGTCGTCTGGGACGTGAACGCGACCGCCGGCAACATCGAGACGCTCATCTTCAACGGCGAGGTCGAACTCGCCGAGGGCGACCTCGTCGACTGGACCGGCGACGGCGTGATCGACGCCGCCGACGACGGCGCGGAGATCATCGACTTCACCGGGATCAACGCGCTCGCGGTGGGCGCGCGGATCGGCAACCTGGTCAGCGTCTACTTCACGGCGGACGTCGTCTTCGACTCGGTGCCCGACGTGCTGGAGGGCTTCTTCTGCCTGCGTCTGGACGTCGCCGTCGCGCCGTGCCCCGAGGACCTCAGCGGCAACGGGCAGGTCGACTTCGCCGACATCCTCGCCGTCATCGCGGCGTGGGGACCGTGCGGCGTGCCGTGCCCGGAGGACCTGAGCGGCAACGGACAGGTCGACTTCGCCGACATCCTCGCGGTGATCGGCGCGTGGGGGGCGTGCCCCTGAGGAGGATTGCGGGGATTGCTGGGATGGCGGGGATGGTGCGCGCGTCCCCGCGCGGAAGGCGTCAGAAGTTGATGGTGAGATCGAGTTCGGCCGCGAGCATCCGTGCCTTCGTCAGCGAGACGTATGGATTGTCGGAGATCTTCCGGAAGATCTGCGGCTCGCTGGCGACGAGGTCGATCACGGGCGACTGATACGCGCTGAGCGCCTCGGGGGGGGGATGCGGACGAGATGGCCGGAGAACTTGGAGACGTACGCACCCGGCTCCCGGATCTCGTAAAACGGAACGCATGTCGTCGCGAGCGGTCCGGTCGTCTCCCCGGACGGGGGGTTCTTCATGGTGCTCGACAAGGACATGCTCCTTTCGGGAACCCCACACTCTTTAGTATCGTCGATCCCATGGAGGTGGGGCCATAAGGAACCGACCCCGTTCTTGTCGCCTGCAGCCGGCGACATACACTTGGACCATGAGTCGCCGTCTCCAACTTCGATCGGCTGTTCTTGCGCTCCTTGTCGTCACGATGGCTTGCGCCGCCGCGCACGCGGACGACGCGTTGCCACGCTACCGCCTGGAGCCGGGGCGACACCTGACGTACGAGGGCAGTGAGGTCGCGGTCACGTCCACGAGCCGGCTGGGGCTCGATCGAACGTCGGAGATCCTCGTCGTGCGCGCGAACCCCGACGGGTCGTCGCGCCTGATCGTGAGCCAGACGTTCCAGCGTTTCAACGAGCGCAACGGCGAGCGCACGACGATGCCGCAGCGCACCGATACGTTCGTCGTGGACGTCTTCCCCGACGGGCGCATCATCGACCGCGGGCAGGACTCCTACGGCCTGCTGAACCGGCTGATCCCGCGTCTGCCCGCCAACGAGCGCGAGGCGCGGGAGGGCTGGGCCTTCGACGCGTCGGACGTTCGCGTCGAGTGCGGGCCGGCCGCCGACGTCGACTCCGCGTCCAGGAGATGGGCCTTCCACCTGACACCGGTGAGCGACATGTGGCGGATCCACCGGTTCGAGGCGACGTTCCGGTACGAGTTCGATCTCGCCGGCGGGGTCGTGGCGGCGTTCTCCGGCCAGCACCGCGCGCGCGGCAACGACACGCGGAAGGAGACCGAGCGTCTCGTCGCCGACAAGCGGCTGGAGGCCGGCGCGCTGGCGACACTCGCCGCGGAGATCGACGAGGCGGTCGAGGCGCGGACGGGGTACCGGCGCGCCGTGGCGAAGGCCCTCGTGTCCGGCGACGTCAAGGCGGGTCGCGCCATGATCGACGCCGCATTCGCGAAGCTGGAGCGCACGCACGCCGCCGTCACGAGCGAGCGGCTTCGCGCCACCCTCGATCGCGTCGTGCGGGAGCACCGAACCGGAGGCGACGCCCTCGACAAGCGCATCGCGCTCAACGCTCGGATCCTCGGGCGTGCCGCGCCGACGTGGGCGCTCACCGACCTCGACGGGCGCGAGCATCGCCTGTCGGACTACGCCGGCCGCGTGATCGTGCTCGACTTCTGGTACAAGAACTGCGGCTGGTGCATTCGCGCGATGCCACAGGTCCGCTCACTCGTCCGTCGCTTCGCCGGGCGCCCGGTCGCCGTGCTCGGGATGAACACGGACCGCGAGGAAGCCGACGCCCGCTCCGTGACCGAGCAACTGGAGTTCAACTACCCGACGCTGCTCGCCGATCGCGATCTCGCCCGCGCCTACGGCGTGCAGGCGTACCCGACGCTGCTCGTCGTCGATGGCCACGGCGTCGTGCGCTACGTGCACCGCGGGTATTCGTGGAGGTTGGAGAAGGAACTCGCAGAGGTGATCGAGGAACTGCTCGAGGCGGAGTGATCGAGCTACGTGCGCGATGACACGAGCTTCTCGATCTCCACGTGCTCCGGGAACGTCCCCGTCTCGTCCTTCGAGTAGATCAGCTCACCGTCGAGCTTGACGTCGAAGACGCCGCCGGAGCCTTCGATCAGCTCCGTATCCACGTCGAACTTCTGCTTGAGATGTGCCGCCAGACCGGTGGCTTGAGGTGAGTAGTCTCACGGCACGCAGTACTTGATCGAGATATGCACGGTCAGCGGCCCTCCCGCTTGTCCTTCTCGTTACCGATGATGTAGCCGCTCATCGCGCCGACGCCGGCGCCGACGAGGGTGCCCGTTGTGTCGCCGCCGATGGCCTGGCCGGCGAGCGCTCCGATGCCCGCTCCGATGAGCGTCCCGCTCTGGGCACTGTTGTCGCAGCCACCGCACGCGACGATCACGGCGAGGCTCGCCGCGAGGGGGATGTAGATCTTCTTCGATTTCATTTCATGGACTCCCTTCATCGAATCAGTCCAGCCGCACCATGCGAACCTGGAAGCTCTCCGCCGTCAGGATCATGTCGTCGCCGACGATGCGGTGCAGGAGGCTGTAGTCACCCTCCTCGCCCCGGCGCACCGTGATCAGCGCCTCGTGCACGTCGAAGCGGCGTCGCGACATTTCCTTCGTGCCGTCGGCGTGGGTGGTGGTCGTCGTCACCATCCCGTTGGTTCCGAAGCTGACGTCCATGTCGACGATGTCGGTCTGCGTGGTGGACAGGACCTCGATAACGGTCCAGTCCGTCCCGCCGAGCGAACCGGTCTTCTGGCAGCCGGTCAGCAGCAGCGGCAGTGCGATCAGTGGAAGACAGTAGCGTCTCATTCGACAGGTACTCCTTATCGATGGGGCGCATGGATAATACACGCGGCCTGCGGTCGCGCGCCGACCGGATGGAGGGGATTCGTCTCGCCGCCCGCGGAGCTACTCGCCGCGGCGCGCCAGGATCTGGATGTCCACGCCCTCGATGCGGACGCCCATCCGTTGCTCGATGTCCTCGAGGACGGCCGCGGGCACGTGATCGAGGATCGTTGTTCCCAGATCGTCCGGGACGTCGGCGACGGCGCCGGAGTCGATGTCGCGCACGTGGACGTGGTCGCGCGTGGTCGCGTCGTACCGCGCCGATCCGTCGGTCGGCACGCGGCGGGCGAGACCGACGCGACAGAAGGTCTCCAGGGCGGAGTAGACTGTCGCGAGGCTGAGGCTCCGCGTCTCGGGCCGGACCCACTGGTAGAGCTCCTCCGCCGTCGGGTGGCTCTCGGTGGACGCCAGCGCCTCGTACAACGCCGCCCTCTGGGAGGTGCAGTTGAGACCGTGGCTGGCGAGGATGGACCGGGTCGCTGGGGTCAAGATTCGCACTCGTGGAGATCGAGGGCCACCGCTGGCCCGGCACGGTGATTATTCCCCCCTCGGGCCGCCCGAGCCCACCAAACCTGCGGGCACCCCCTCCGACCGGGGTTTCGGCGGCGGGACGGGGCGCAAGAAGTGCGTCCAGGGCGGCGACGCGGGCTGTATTGAGAAATAGACTTATTCCAGACTTTCCTGATCACGGTGCCTATTCTCCGGGGTCCCGCCCCCCCCGAACCCTCCCCCGTCCGGGACCTCGAACCGAGCCACGGAGCTTGCCGCTATGTCCTCCAGTGACACGAGCACGGAAACCCTCGACCGCTGGGCCGCCGAAGGCGACTACAAGTGGGGCTTCGTCACCGACATCGACGCCGACACCCTGCCGCCCGGCCTCAACGAGGACGTGGTCCGCGCGATCTCGGCGAAGAAGAACGAACCGGAGTGGCTCACCGAGTGGCGGCTCGACGCGTACCGCGCGTGGCTGAAGATGGAGCCGCCGACGTGGCAGAACGTCGAGTTCGAGCCCGTCGACTACCAGGCGATCAGCTACTACTCCTCACCGATCAAGGACGAGGACCGTCCCAAGAGCCTCGACGAGGTCGATCCCAAGCTCCTCGAGACGTACGAGAAGCTCGGCATCCCGCTCGAGGAGCGTGCGCGTCTCGCCGGCGTCGCCGTCGACGCGGTCTTCGACTCCGTGTCGGTCGCCACGACGTTCAAGGACAAGCTCGGCGAGCTCGGCATCATCTTCTGCGGCTTCTCCGAGGCGGTGCACGAGCACCCCGAGTTGGTGCGCAAGCATCTCGGGACCGTCGTCCCCCCCAACGACAACTACTACGCGGCGCTGAACTCCGCGGTGTTCACGGACGGCTCGTTCGTCTACATCCCCAAGGGCGTGAAGTGCCCGATGGAGCTGAGCACCTACTTCCGCATCAACGCGATCTCCACCGGGCAGTTCGAGCGCACGCTGATCGTCGCCGAGGAGGGCTCCGACGTCAGCTACCTCGAGGGCTGCACCGCCCCGATGCGTGACGAGAACCAGCTCCACGCCGCGGTCGTCGAGCTGCTGGCGATGAAGGACGCCACGATCAAGTACTCCACGATCCAGAACTGGTACCCCGGCGACGAGAACGGCAAAGGCGGTATCTACAACTTCGTGACGAAGCGCGGCCGGTGCGTGGGGGCGCGGAGCCGGATCTCGTGGACGCAGGTGGAGACGGGCTCGCGGATCACGTGGAAGTACCCCTCCTGCGTGCTCGAAGGCGACGAGAGCATCGGCGAGTTCTACTCCGTGGCCCTGACGAACATGCGCCAGGAGGCGGACACGGGCACGAAGATGATCCACATCGGGAAGAACACGAGCAGCTACATCGTGTCCAAGGGCATCTCCGCCGGTCGCGGACAGAACACCTACCGCGGGCTCGTCAAGGTGCTCAAGGGCGCCGAGAACAGCCGCAACTACACCCAGTGCGACTCGATGCTCATGGGCGACCGCTGCGGCGCCCACACCTTCCCGTACATCGAGGTCAACAACGACACCGCCCACGTCGAGCACGAGGCTTCGACCTCGAAGATCGGCGAGGACCAGATCTTCTACTGCAACCAGCGCGGCATCCCGACGGAGGACGCGGTCTCGATGATCGTGAACGGCTTCTGCAAGGAGGTCTTCGCCGAGTTGCCCATGGAGTTCGCGGTCGAGGCCAAGAAGCTGCTCGAGGTGAGCCTCGAGGGCAGCGTCGGCTGACCCCGTCACGATCCCCCCCCGCCCGCGACAGACACGACAGCCAACGAGAACACGGAACCCAGACCATGCTCGAGATTCGCAACCTGCACGCCAGCGTCGACGGCAACGAGATCCTCAAGGGCGTGGACCTCAAGATCCGCCACGGCGAGGTCCACTCCGTGATGGGACCCAACGGGTCCGGCAAGAGCACGCTCGCCCGCGTGCTCGCCGGCGAGGAGTCCTACGAGATCACCGACGGCGAGGTGATCTTCGAGGGCAAGAACCTGCTCGAGCTCGATGCCGACAAGCGGGCGTGCGAGGGCATCTTCCTGGCCTTCCAGTACCCGGTCGAGATCCCCGGCGTCGGCACGAAGTACTTCCTCAAGGCCGCGCTCAACGCGCAGCGGAAGCATCGGGGGCTCCCCGAGCTGGACGCCTTCGAGTTCCTCAAGATCGTGCAGGAGAAGGCGAAGCTGGTGCACCTCGACACCACGCTGCTCGATCGTGCGGTCAACGAGGACTTCTCCGGCGGCGAGAAGAAGCGGGCGGAGATCTTCCAGATGGCGATACTGGAGCCGAAGCTCGCCGTCCTCGACGAGACCGACTCCGGCCTCGACATCGACGCCCTCCGCATCGTCGCCGACGGCGTGAACGGCCTGCGCTCGCCGGAGCGGGGCTTCCTGGTCATCACCCACTACCAGCGGCTGCTCAACTACATCGTGCCGGATTTCGTGCACGTGCTCAAGGATGGGCGTATCGTCCGCAGCGGCGGCAAGGAGCTGGCGCTGGAGCTGGAGGAGCAGGGCTACGCGAGCCTCGAAAGCGCCGCAAAGGTGACGGCATGACGAGCACGATGACCGAGACCGGCACCTTCACCGCGGCGTTCACCGCGCTCGACCCCGCCTCCCCGGCCCACGCCCTGCGCTCTCCCGCGTGGGAGCGGTTCGGAGCCACCGGCCTTCCCACACCGCGCGAGGAGCGCTGGCGGTACACAAACGTCAAGCCGATCGCCTCCACGACGTTCGCCGCGCCGCACGACGCCCGCAACGATGTCTCGCATGACGACATCGAGCCGTACCGGCTCGGCGACGGGCCGCGGCTCGTCTTCGTCAACGGCCACTTCGCGCCGACGCTCTCGCGGATCCCGGAGCACGCCGGGGCGCGGGTGGCGAGCCTCGCGGAGACGATCGCCGACGACTTCGCCGCCGTGGAGCCGCACCTCGGCGGCGCGGTGAGCTACGACGACGACGGCTTCCTGCACCTGAACACCGCTTTGCTGGCCGACGGTGCGTTCCTGCACCTGTCGCGCAACACGGTCGTCGAGGCGCCGGTCCAGCTCCTGTTCGTCTCCGTGCCCGGCACACAGCCGCACGTCACGTGCCCGCGCGTGCTCATCGTCGCCGAGGCGTGCAGCCAGGCGACGATCGTCGAGCAGCACGTGACCATCGGCGTCGGAAGCGGCTCCGGCGCCTGCCTGACCAACGCCCTGACCGAGATCATCACCCACGACGACGCCGTCATCGACCATTACAAGGTGCAGGGCGAGAGCGACGAGACGTGGCACTATTCCGCCGTGCAGGTCGCCCAGCTCGGCCGCAGCAACGTGACGTCGCACTGCTTCACGCTCGGCGGAGCGATCACCCGCAACACGGTGGACGCCCAGCTCGGCGCCGAGGGATGCGACGTGACCTTCAACGGGCTGTTCCTCCCCCGTCACCAGGAGCAGGTCGACAACCACCTGCGGATCGACCACCTCAAGCCCAACTGCCGGAGCTGGCAGTTCTACAAGGGCGTGCTCGACGATCGCGCCCGCGCGGTATTCTCCGGCCGCATCTACGTCGCCGAGGACGCCCAGAAGACCGACGCGAAGCAGACGAACATGAACCTGCTGCTCTCGAACACGGCGCACGTGGACACGAAGCCGCAGCTCGAGATCTTCGCCGACGACGTCAAGTGCACGCACGGGGCCACGATCGGGCAGATCGAGGAGAGCCAGCTCTTCTACCTGCGTACGCGCGGCATCTCGCCCGACGCGGCGCGGAGCCTGCTCGTCCACGCCTTCGCCAACGAGACGATCCAGGAGGTGAAGGTCGAGCCGCTGCGGCGGCAGCTCGAGGCGGAGCTCATCGAGCGTCTTCCCCACGGCGGTCTGCTGGCGGGCGGTCGGCTGTGACTCGACGCGCCGCGACCGCGACCGCCGCGAACGCGGCGGGCCTCGACATCGAGGCGATCCGCCGGGACTTTCCGATCCTGGAATCGACGGTCCACGGCCACCCGCTCGTCTACCTCGACAACGCCGCCACCGGGCAGAAGCCCCGCGCGACGATCGACGCCGTGAACGGGTTCTACCGCACCACCAACGCGAACATTCACCGGGGCGTGCACCACCTGAGCATCGAGGCGACGCGCCGGTACGAGGACGCGCGCGGCGCGGTGCAGCGGTTCCTTGGCGCCGGCCGGCCGGAGGAGATCGTCTTCGTGCGCGGCGCGACCGAGGCGATCAACCTCGTCGCCGCCACGTGGGGCCGCGCGAACGTCGGGCGCGGTGACGAGGTGCTCGTGTCGCAGATGGAGCACCACTCGAACATCGTTCCGTGGCAGATGCTCTGCGAGCAGACCGGAGCGTCGCTGCGCGTGATCCCCATCACCGACCGCGGCGAGCTGGACATGGAGGCCTTCGAAGGGCTCCTGACCGACCGCACGAAGATCGTCGCCTGCGTGCACGTGTCCAACTCGCTGGGCACGATCAACCCCGTCGAGGAGATCATCGCCCGCGCCCACGATCGCGGCGCGCTCGTCCTGCTCGACGGCGCGCAGGCCGCGCCTCACCTTCCGGTGGACGTCAAGACGCTTGGCTGCGACTTCTACGCGATCGCCGGCCACAAGATCTTCGGCCCCAGCGGCATCGGGGCGTTGTACGCCCGCCACGATCTGCTGGAGGCGATGCCGCCGTACCAGGGCGGCGGCGAGATGATCCTCACCGTCAGCTTCGAGAAGACGACGTACAACAAGGTGCCGCACAAGTTCGAGGCGGGCACGCCGAACATCGCCGGCGCCGTCGGGCTCGGGGCGACGATCGAGTACCTCGAGCGGGTCGGCATGGAGCGAATCACCGCCTACGAGCACACGCTGCTGGAGCACGCGACCGGGGTGCTCGCGGAGGTTCCCGGGCTCACGCTCATCGGCACCGCCCCGGCGAAGGCGGCCGTGCTCTCGTTCACGCTCGACGGCGTGCACCCGCACGACATCGGGACGATCCTCGACCAGCAGGGCATCGCGGTGCGCACCGGCCACCACTGCACGCAGCCGGTGATGGACCGGTTCGGCATTCCCGCCACCGCTCGCGCGTCGCTGGCGTTCTACAACACGACCGACGAGATCGACGCCCTGGCCCGAGGTCTGCACACGGTGCGCGAGGTGTTCGGCTGATGGACCTACAGGAGCTCTACCAGGAACTGATCCTCGACCACAACCGCCAGCCGCGGAACCGGGGCGTGCTGGAATGCGGCGGTCACGAGGCCGACGGCTACAACCCGCTGTGCGGCGACCGTGTGCACGTCACCGTGGAATTGGACGGCGACGTGATCAAGGACATCCGCTTCGAGGGCTCCGGCTGCGCGATCTCGACGGCCTCGGCATCGATCATGTCCGAAGCGGTGAAGGGCAAGACGCTCACGGAAGCGAAGTACCTCTTCGAGCAGTTCATCACGCTCGTCACGGAGGGGCCCGAGGCCGTGGACGACCCCGAAGACCTCGGCAAGCTCGCCGCGTTCGCCGGCGTCGGGAAGTACCCGGCTCGCGTCAAGTGCGCCACCCTCGCCTGGCACACGCTGACGTCTGCCCTGAAAGGCGAAGAGGATACGGTGACGACGGAATGAACCTGCACGACTCCATCATCGAAGCGCTCCGCACGGTGCACGACCCGGAGATCCCGGTCAACATCCATGACCTCGGGCTCATCTACGGCCTCGACATCAGCGACGACGGCGCGGTCCTGGTCCGCATGACGCTCACGGCGCCGAACTGCCCGATGGCCGACGTCATCGTCGCCCAGGTCACGGCGAAGGTCCGCGCCGTCGAAGGGGTCACGTCCGCCGACGTCGAGCTGGTCTGGGAACCCAAGTGGGAACCGGAGATGATGACCGAGGCCGCGAAGCTCGAGCTGGAGTTCACGGGGCACACGGCCCCGGCCCACCTGAAGCGCGACAAGTTCTCGAAGCTGACGGTCAACCGAAAGCGCTCCGAGCGCTGATCACGAGGTCCGTACATGGCCGAGTTCGTCAAGGTCGCCGATCTCACCGACGTGCCCGCCGGCAGCGCCCGCTGCATCAAGGTGAACGGCAAGGCCATCGCGCTGTGCAACGTCGAGGGAGCGATCTACGCCACCGACGACACGTGCACGCACGCCGACGCCTCCCTCTGCGAGGGCACGCTCGACGGCCACGAACTCGTCTGCCCGCTGCATTTCGCGGCGTTCGACGTCCGCACCGGCGCGTGCACCGCACCGCCGGCGTACGAAGAGCTCGCGACGTACGAGGTGCGCGTGAACGGCAAGACGATCGAGCTGAAGCTCTGATCGGCCGGTTGCCGTAAATGGTGCCTGTCACCATTTATCGTAAATGGTGACAGGCACCATTTATCACTCGGTGAGTTCGGCGCGGAGGGCGATGATGTCCTCCGCCCACGGATCCGCCGCGTAGGCCCGATCGACCGCTTCGCGGGCGCCGGCCGAATCGCCCGACTGCGAGCGAAGGACCGCCAGCATGTGCCACGCCTCGGCGTGGTTCGGGTGATCCTCGACCAGGCGTTCGAGCTGGCGGGCGGCGTCCGAAGCGCGACCGCGACCGTGGGCGAGCACCGCCAGGCCGAACCTCGCCTCGCGCTGGGTCGGGTCGTCTTCCAACGCGCGCCGCAGCGCCCGCTCCGCGTTGCTCACCACCCCGCTCTTCAGGCTGACGAGGCCCTCGCGGGCGGAGCGCCGGGCGCGGTGCCGTCGCGCGAGGTCGAGACCGGCGTCGATCGCGCGTTGCTCCATCGCGTCGGCGCCGGACGCAGTTTCGTGGACGCGCTCTACACGCGAGGCTAGCCACGCCGAGAGGGCCTCCGATCCACTGGCATGCGCGAGCCCACAGACGAGATCGAGCTCCTCCGTTCCCGAATCCGACATCCGCCCTCGCAGCGCCCCGAGCTCCAGCACCGGGCGGTCGTCGGTCAGCACGTCCTCGGACCCGAGCATCTCCGTGACGTCGGCGCTCGTAGCGACGAAGCGACGCGCCAGCTCCGCGCCGTCACGGATCCCCAGGGATCGCAGCCGCTCCCCCGCCCCCGCGAAGTCTGGAGCGTCGGCGTCGATCACCTGCTCGCCGTCGGCGCTGCGCCGCCCGACCAGGAACAGGTTCTCCGCGCCCCACCAGATCCCCCCGTCGGGAAACGCGTCGAAGAACGTCCGCAGGATCACGGAAAGGTGATCGGTCCCGAGACGATGCAGCGGGATCCACTGCGCCGCGATCCCGCCGTCGCGCAATCCGCGCCGGATCCGACCGAAGTACTCGCGCGAGTACAGCCCGGTCGCGCCGACCGACCACGGGTGCAGGGTGTTGGCGACGATGACGTCGTACTCGCCGGGATGCTGCCGCAGGTACGCCCGGCCGTCGCCGCGGACGATGCGTATGCGCTCATCCGCGCCGGAGGCGATGTTCCGGTTGTCCGGCGCGAAGAACGGCGCACAGGAGATGACCTCGCTGGAGATCTCCACGCAGTCCAGACGCTCCAGCGGAAAGCGGGCGGCGGTCCCGAGCGTGATTCCCGAGCCGAGCCCGACCTCGAGGAACGTCCGCGGCTCCGGGTGGATGATCAGCGGCAGCGTGCCCAGCAGCTCCTCGGTGATGCGAGCGTCGCCTTCCGTGGACGCCTCCTGGTCGCCGTCGACGATGAGATCGCGGCGCCCCGCGACGTGCACGACCGCCGCCGTTGCCTGGCGGCCGTCGAAACGCGCGACGAGCCGCGAGCCCGATGGCGGCGGCGTCGCCACCAACTGGAACGCGCCGAAGCCCAGGCCGACGCCGACGGCCGCGCCGGCAAGCGGGCGCACCAGGCGCGACATCCCGGCCGGCGCACCGGCGGCGAGCAGCGCGAGCCCGAGTGCCCCGTTGATCGCGGCGCACGCGATCAACGCGCCGCCGAGGCCCAGGTGCGGCAGCAGCAGGAACGGGCCGACGATCGCCCCAACGATCCCGCCCCCCGTGTTCGCGAAGCTCACGGCGCCGAAGGAGGCGCCGACCGTCTCGGGCCTCCGCACGGCGAGGCGAACGAACAGCGGGAACGCGGCGCCCATGAGCAGCGTGGTGGGCAGAGCCCACGCGCAGATCGCGATCACCGCGACCCTCGTGAGCCCGCTCGCCCCGGTCGTGTACGACGGCACGCACCACGCAATCCCCGCCGCCAGGAACACGGCGGCCAGGACCTCGATGACACCGAGGTCGGTGCACGGACTGCTCGTGCGTCCCGCGCGGCGGGCGATGACGAGGTTGCCGGCGGCAAGCCCGAGCAGGAACAGCCCGAGCACCAGCGCCCACGCGAACAACGATGAGCCGAGGATCAGCGCCGCCGCACGGGCGGCGAGCACCTCGAACCCGAGCGTCGCGACCCCTGCCAGCGCCGCGACGACGAGCACCACTCCCGACACCTCTCCCCCCCGGGCAGAGGTCGGCGAGCGCAGCGAGCCGGGTAAGGGGAGAGCGTCATTGCCCCCCCGCCCCCCCCGCGCCATCACCAGCGCCACCCCCCCGAGGAGCACCGCGGCCACGCCACTGGTTCCCGATGTCACCATGAGACCGACCGCCGGTATCGACACCGCCGCCACCGCCACCCCCGCCACCGCGCCGACGGTATTGATTCCGACCAGCCACCCGGCCGCGCGCGCCGACGCAGCCGGCTCGCGCACCGCACCACGCACCAGCGCCGGCAACGTACCCCCGAGCAGGAACGTGATCACGAAGAGATACGCCACCACCGCCGCGGTCACCACCGGCATCGGCACGCGCCCGATCAGGAGCGCCCCCATCCCGCCGAGCACCCACGGCGACACGCCGGCGAGGACCCCGGCGATCACCTCCAGCCGACCGTACAACGCCAACGGCGAGCGCGTCCGGTCCGCGACGGCGCCGAGGACCCGCGCTCCCACCGCAAGTCCCCCGAAGAAGGCCACGAGCACCGCGGAGATCGCCTCGACCTGGCTCCCGATGAGCAGCGCGACGGCCCGCGTCCACGCGACCTCGTACACGAGCGCGATCCCGCCCGAGACGAGCGCGAGCGCGAGATACGAGACCCGGACACGGGAGAGCGACGGGCTGGAGGAGGGTGCGGCCACGGGTTCCGATCAATGACGACGCCGGAAACCGGCGATGAACCCGAGGGTCGCCATACCGACCGAGGGCAGGACGCCGCGGATGAACTCGGTGAACCCGGCGGTCTGGGCACGCAGCCACTCGGCGACGGAGTCGTAGTGCCCGCTCCACGTCGACCAGTTCACGTCGATCAGCCCCGCGTACTGGAGACCGAAGAGAGCCAGCAGGAGCAGCCCGATGCTCACGATCGCGATTCGCAGGAAGGAGCGGAACGCGTACGCGACGCAGAACGCCGCGAAGAAGCTGAACCCGAGCCGGAAGATCGCCGGCGACCAGTCGTCGAGCGCGTTTCCCGTCTCCGCCGCGGGCGGGCCCGCCGCGCCGGGGTTGCCGGGGTCCAGGCCGAGGGCGAGGGCCGAGTCGCCTCCCGCGGCGGGGTCGGGCGCGGCCTCCGGACGCAACGCGGCGTAGCTCCACAGCGCCACGCCCAGGATCGTCACCACCAGCGAGAGTACGCCGAGCGTCTTCTGCCAACCGGCGAGCCGGCCGGGCGTCGCGGCCGCCGGTTCCTGGTTCTGGTTCGACTCCGACATCGTGTCCGGATGGTACGACACCGGGGCGGATCGGGCGAGATCAGGGCGCGACCACGTCGCGGCCGCGGATCCCGTCCGTCGTCAGGATGTGGAAGCTCGTGTCCGCCTGGTCGTAGCCGAAGCTGATCAGGTAGCCGTCGTCTCCCCACGGCGTGTCGCGGCTCCAGAGGCCCCAGTCGCCGCCCGACTGCGCCCGCATGCGGGCGTCGGCGCGCATGGCGTTGCGCACGCCGACCATGCCCACGTGGCCGTCGTAGAAGAGCGTGGCCGGCGTCGATTGCCACGCGTGGTTGAAGTAGTACGGCTCACAGCCGTCGACGTACCCGCTGCCCTGCAGGCCGGGGTTGCACTCCGCCCGCACGTTCTGCAACCAGTGATGCTCCAGCATGTGCGTCTTGAGGCTCGGGTGCAGCGCCTGGGAGAGCGACGGCGAGCGGTGCCCCCCGTCGAGCGCCCACGGGTTGCGCCAGCCGTTGTACGACGGATCGTCGGGATCATCGCGGGCCATGACCTGCGGCGCGAACATCGCCGCCGGGCTCAGGCAGTAGCTCGACCAGAATGGAAGCTCGCCCAATCCTTGGATCCCGGGTCGGTCGCAGTACTGCCCGGGGTCGTCGAAGCAGTTCGCGCCCTCGAACCCCGCGCCCGCGATCGAGTTCCAGACGGCCCGGTCCTTCGGCGCGTAGAACACGCGGTCGTAGAAGCGCCCGCTCACGTACTGGTTGAACTGCTGCACGTTGATGAGCCGGAACGAACCGAAGTAACCCTGTCCCGTGTTGAAGTCCACCGGCAGGTTGAGCCCCGCGTTGCCGGTGTTGAAGGTGCCGTGCAGCTCGTCGCCGCTCTCGTGCGTGCGGTAAGCGAAGAACAGGTACGAGTTCGCGGGGTCGCCGTGCAAGTAACCCCAGCCGAGGATCGGCCCCGGGTGGGTGTGCTCCTCGAGCACGCCGCCGTGCTCGACGTAGAACCAGTGGAACGCACCGACGCCGACGCCGTAGGTCGAGATCCGATCGTTGACGAGGGTGAACTGCCGGCCGCTCCACTCTGCCGCATAGGAGGCGTGCGCGGTCGCGAGGTTGCGCAGGTTGGCTTGCGACATCGTCAGCCGCGCCTGGGCCCGCGCCCGGCCGATCGCCGGCAGCAGGATCCCCATGAGCAGGGCGATGATCGAAACGACCACCAGCAACTCGATGACGGTGAACGCCGGCCTGGCGCGACAGCTCGATGTGGCGTGGGGCATCATGGGTACATTCGACCTCCCGGCCCGATTGTTCCCACCTCGAGTGCGAGTGTACCCGCCGCCTCCCCGCCGATGCCAGGGGAAATGCCGAAGATCAGTCCGCGCTGAGGGTGTCCGGCCCCGATCCCGCCCGCTTCTCGTAGTGCCCGTCGCCGGCCTTCTGGTACTTGGTGAACCCCAGCCGGTCGAGGTTCTTGTCGCTCAGCTTCTGCTTCGTGGCGTGATCCGACCAGTTCCCCGCGACGTGCGCCGCCTGGGGCACCCGACGGACCGGCTCACCCGTCTCCGGGTGCTTCTTCAGCGGCGAATCGGACATCTTCTGGAAGACCTCGAAGGTCTCGCCGTCGGTGCCGTCGGGGTTGATGACCTGGTAGACGTAGGTGGGCATGGGGGGAAGCAACTCGGGAAGTGACTGAGGAATGGTATCGGCCGTTCTCGGTTCATTCCCTCAGCTCGGGCAGATCGACGTACAGGTCCAGCGATTCCGGGTTCTTCAACGCATCCCGATTCGTCACCGGCTTGCCGTGGATGATGTTCCGCACCGCCAGCTCGACCTTCTTCATGCTGATCGTGTACGGGATGTCCGCCACCGGGATGATCTGCGCGGGCACGTGCCGCGGCGAGCAGTTGGAGCGAATGGCGGTGCGGATGCGCTTGACGAGGTCCGGCGTCAGCTCGTGACCCGCCGCGAGCTTGACGAAGAGGATCACGCGGACGTCGTCGTCCCACTCCTGTCCGACGACGACGCTGTCTTCGATCTCGTCGAGCGGCTCCACCTGCCGGTAGATCTCCGCGGTGCCGATGCGCACGCCGCCAGGGTTGAGCGTCGCGTCGGAACGACCGTAGATTCGCACGCCGCCACGCTCGTTGACCTCGATGAAGTCCCCGTGGGTCCAGATACCGGGAAAGCGCTCGAAGTACGCGGCGCGGTAGCTCGAGCCGTCGTCGTCGCCCCAGAAGAAGATCGGCATCGACGGGAACGCCGCCGTGCAGACCAGCTCGCCGGTCCGCCCGGTCACCGGCGCGCCGTGCTCGTCGAACGCGGCGACCTTCATGCCGAGGCAGCGGCACTGGATCTCGCCGCGGTACACGGGGCCGATCGGGTTGCCGCCCACGAAGCAGCCGTTCAGGTCGGTGCCACCGGAGATCGAGCTGAGGCAGAGGTCGGCCGAGATGTCACGATAGACGTACTCGAAGCTCTCGTCGGACAGCGGCGAACCCGTGGACAGCATCGCCCGCAGCCCCGAAAGATCGAAGCTCTCCCGCGGCTTCACGCCGGCCTTCTCCAGCGCCGCGAGGTACTTCGCGCTCGTGCCGAAGATGCTGACCCGCTCCTGCTCGGTGAGCCGCATGAGCGACGCGGGGTCGGGATGGAACGGCGAGCCGTCGAAGAGCGTCACCGTCGCCCCGCAGGCGAGCGAGCACACGAGCCAGTTCCACATCATCCACCCGCACGTCGTGAAGTAGAAGATGTTGTCGGAGCGCTTCAGGTCCGTGTGCAGCCGCAGCTCCTTGAGCTGGTTGATCAGCACGCCACCGACGGACTGGACGATGCACTTCGGGAGCCCCGTCGTGCCCGACGAGTACATGATGTACAGCGGGTGGTCGAAGGGCACCTGCTCGAAGCGCAGCTCGGGATCGTCGTCGGGGCCGATGAAGTCCTGGTAGTGAACGGCGTTCGGCAGTGCGGCGAGGTCGGCCCGCTCCTCGGTGTAGGGCACGACGACGATGCGTGGCGCCGAGGAGATCTCGGCGACGATCCCCGCGACCTTCTCCAGCGAGTCGAACGTCCGGCCCCCGTACGAGTACCCGTTCGCGCAGAACAGCACGGTCGGCTCCAGCCGCTGAAAGCGATCGAGCACGCCCTTGACGCCGAAGTCCGGCGAGCAGGACGACCAGATCGCCCCGAGGCTCGTCGCGGCGAGCATGGCGATGATCGTCTCGGGCATGTTCGGCATGAACCCGACGACCCGGTCGCCGCGTTGCACGCCGGCGTCGCGCAGCCCGCGGGCGACGCGGGCCACGGCCCGGTGCAGCTCGGCGTACGTGACCCGGCGCGACTCGTGCATCGCCTCGCCACGGAAGACGATCGCCGCCTGGTCGTCGCGGTAGCGCAGCAGGTTCTCGGCGAAGTTCAGCGTCGCTCCCTCGAACCACTTCGCCCCGGGCATCCGCGACGGGTCATCCACGACCGGTCCGCTACCGCGCGTGCCGCGGATCTCCACGAACTCCCACACGAGCTCCCAGAAGTCGGCGATCCGGTCGATCGACCACGCGTACAGCTCGTCGTAGCGTTCGAAGCTCGTGCCGTGCCGGCGGTTGACCTCCTGCATGAAGGCGTGGAGGTTCGATTCCTTGATGCGCTCGGGGCTCGGGGTCCAGAGCGGTGCGACTTGTTGATCGACGGGCATGAGCGCGATTCTAACGCAGAGCCGCGTACCCAGCAGGCTGTTGAAGAACTCCGACGGCTCGACATCGGCGAGCTTCCGCCCTGACCGCACCGTCGATTCTCGACGTATCACAGGGGATATGCCTTCGAATCGCCGGCACGCTCAGGACGAAACCTCGCTCGATCTCGAACGCGCCGGAGTTCCTCAACAACCTGCTAGTACCCCGCCGGGACCCCACCCTTGCGGGTGTCGCTGGCGGCGTGGACGCCGGCGTCGTCGACGAGGATGAGCTGCACCTCGCCGACCGACACCCGCCGGGCCGTCTCGTGGCCGATTCCGGCGACGTCGTCGATCACGCCGGTGTCGGCCCAGCGCTCGTCGAAGTAGACGCGGTCGGGCATCCACTGGTGATGGAAGCGCGGCACCTCGACGGCGACGTGCGGCGGCATGTCGTACCAGAGGCAGTTGAGGATCGTCTGGAGGGTGCCCGTGATGATGCGTGGGCCGCCGGAGGCGCCGGCCACGATCACCGGGACGTCGTCGCGGAGCACGATCGTCGGCGACATGCTCGACAGCGGCCGCTTGCCCGGCTCCGGGAGGTTGCGGTCCGACTGCCGGAGCCCGAACGCGTTGGCGGCGCCGGGGATCGTCGTGAAGTCGTCCATCTCGTTGTTGAGCGCAAAGCCGAAACCGGGGACGCCGAGTAGCGAACCGAACCGGAGGTTGATCGTCTCCGTGCACGCGACGGCCATACCGGTGCGGTCCACCACCGAGAAGTGGCTCGTTCCGCCATCCTCCAGATGATCGGTACCGGTGCCGTAGTCCATCGGGGCGCCGGTGGACGTGCGCGAGATCGCCGCGGCCCGGGCGTCGAGGTACTCCGCGGCGAGGAGGTCGCCGGTCGGCACGTCCACGAACGCCGGGTCGGCGAGCCATCGCGATCGATCGGCGAACGCGTGCTTCATCGCCTCCGCCAGCAGGTGCACGTACTCGGTGTCGTTGTGATCCGTCGTCGCCGCGTCGACGTCGAGTCGATCGAGGATGCCGAGGATCTGGAGCATCGTGATGCCGCCGCTGGAGGGAGGCGGCATCGCGACGACCTCGTAGTCGCTCCAGCGACCACGCAGCGGCGCCGTGACGTCGACGCGGTAGCCCGCGAGGTCGGCGGCCGTGATCGGTCCGCCTCGCCGCTTCATCACGTCGACGATGGCGTCGGCGATCGGTCCCCGGTAGAAGGCGAACGCGCCGTCGCGGGCGATGAGGCGCAGCGCCCGGGCCTGGCGCGGGTTCGTAAGCCGATCCCCCGGACGCACGTCACCGGCGTGGCACAGTTCGCGCCAGACGTACCCGGCATCGTCGAGCCGGCGCGGGTCCTCGTCGATCTTCGTCCCCACCGCCTTTACGGCCGCGACGTAGTGGGCGTCGATGACGAACCCCTCCTCGGCGACGCGGATCGCCGGCGCGAGGACGGTCTCGCGATCGAGCGTGCCGAAGTGCTCGAGCGCGTACAGCAGACCCGCGACCGAGCCGGGCACGCCGACGGCGTGGGCGCCGATCCGGCTCGCGTCTGCGGCCCGGCCGACGAACGCGTCGGGCCCGACCGCCCCGGGGGCCGTCTCGCGGTAGTTGATGGCCACTTGCCGCGACGGTCGGCCGTCGGCGGCCGCCGGCACGTGGATCACCATGAACCCCCCGCCGCCGATCCCGCAGGAGTACGGCCGCACCACGGAGAGACAGAAGCTCGTCGCGACGGCCGCGTCCACCGCGTTGCCGCCGAGGCGAAGCACCTCCGCGCCGGCCTCCGACGCCGCGGGATGGTCGGCGGCAACGGCGCCGTGGGCGAAGACGTGCGCCGGGGCGGCCGGCGGCGCCACGCGACAGCCGGCGAGCAGCACCAGCACCGCGATCGACGCGATCCGGACCGGCAAGGACGCTCGCCCCCCGTTCACTTCACGAACCTCGCGGTCAGATCGTGGGCCTGCACGATGTCCGCCACGCGGTTCTCGCCCGCTTCACGCTCGATGACGAAGTCCACCGGCGGATCGATCGCGGTCGCAACCTCGAAGAACGCCGGCCAGTCCACGGCGCCATCCCCCACGGGCACCTCGCAACCCCACGTGCCCGGCGTGGCGGTCGGGATCGCATCCTTCACGTGGATCTGGAGCACTCGGTCGGCGAGCATGCGCAGCGCGGCCACGGGATCGCCCTTGCCGTAGAGGATCATGTTCGCCGGATCGAAGTTCACGCCCAGCTCGGGACGGTCGAGATCCGCCAGCGCCTGCCGGAGCGTCGTCGCCGTCTCCTGCCCCGTCTCCAGCGCGACCCGCGCGCCGCGGTCGGCGAAGAGATCCGTCACCTCGCGCAGCCGGTCCAGCAGCCGCGCGCGCTCGGCGCCGTCACGCGACTCGGGGATGAAGCCGGCGTGGAACGTCACGAGGTCGATCCCCAGCTCCTCCGCGAGTGCGGCGACCGACGCCGCGTGAGCCCGGTGCTCCGGCCACGCCTCGTCGCGCCGTACGCCGCCGGTGCGCGCGATGGTGTCCAGCGTCGAGTAGTCCTCGCCGGCGAAGGCCAGCATGCCGCTGACGACCTCGATGCCCGCATCGCGGATCCGGGCGACGTCGTCGGCGACGGAGGCGATGCCGGCGAGCGGGGACAGGGCGAGTTGCAACGCGTCGATGGGCGTGCCCCGGAGCGTCGAAATCAGCTCTCCCGGTCCCTGGACGCCCAGGCTCCAGCAGCAGACGGCGATTCGTGAACCCATGCCGAGCATCCTCCCAGGGAGGCCACCGGGGCCTCTTTCGAGGGTCGCCGAGGGCCGGTAGCGGTCGGCTCCCGGGTGGCGTAGCATACCGCTCCCCGGCGCCCGCAGGGACGCGCCGAGCCACCCGAGCCGGTGACGTCCGGCGGGGTTCGAGCCGGGCCGAGGACTCGCCGTGTCGACTGCCAAGATCGATCGAAGCCTGGCCCGCGCCGCGGGCGCCCGGGAGCGCCCGGGACTCGGCGCGCGTCTCGAGCGGTTCATCAGCCGCCTCAGCACGCGCAACAACTTCTGGCACAAGGTCTGCTCGCTCATCTGGCTCCCCTACGCGTTCCGCTCGGGGATCTCGATGAAGCGGCTCGACTCCAAGCGCTTCGTCGCCGTCCTGCCGTTCAAGCGCGTCAACCGGAACTGGTACAACGCGATGGCCGGCGCCGCGCTCCTCGGCAACTCCGAGGTGGCCGCCGGCATGTATCTCTTCGCCGAGATCGGCAGCGACTACCAGGTCGTGTGCAAGGAGATGCGTTACAGCTTCCTTCGCCCCTGCCTGGGCCCCGCCGTGTACGACATCGTGAACACGGAGGACGTGGACCGGAAGGTCGACGCGGGCGGCGAGTTCAACATCGATCTCGAGATCGAGGTGCGGCAGCAGCTTCAGAAGAAGGGACGCGAGCGCCGCGTCGGGCGGTGCCAGATCACCTTCCACTGCACGCCGAAGACCCACGCCCGCGAGAAGAAGCGCCAGCAGGACGGTCGGTGACGCCGCCGGAAACGCGTACACGATGACGAGGACGATCGCCTGGGGCGTCTTCTGTGCTTGTAGCTGGACGTGGTGCATCGGCATGTACCTGCCGAGGATCATGCTGGACCGGTTCGGTCCCGCCGGCTTTCTCGTCTTCGCGATCCCCAACATCGTCGGCTGCGCCGGCTTCGGATACGTGCTCGCCACCCGACGGTCGAGCGTGGCCATGGTCGAGCGGCACGGGCCGGCGATGGTCGTGTTCTCGCTCGCGGCGGTGGCGTTCCACGTCTTCTTCCTCGCGTACCTGGGCTCGGAACTCTGGGCGGAAGCTCCCCTTCCGGGCACCGTGCTCGCCGCGGGGATGTTCGTCGTCGGGCTCGCCCTCAGCGTGGGACGAGATCGTTTCTGGCTCCCGTTCGCCGTGGCGGTGTACGCGCTGTCGCTGGCCGCGTTCGTGGTGATCGCGCGGGACGTGCCGGATCCGTTCGACGTCGTCGGACGTGACGGCGTCGGGGAGCTGGCGTGGTTGGCGCCGGTGATCGTCGTCGGCTTCCTGCTCTGCCCGTACCTGGACCTCACCTTCCACCGCGCGCGGCAGGAGGCGCCGAGCCACCATGCGTTCGCCGTGTTCGGCGTCACGTTCGCCGCGATGATCGTCCTGACGTGCTTCGTGTGGTTCGCGCCGTCGCCGGTGCCGTCGCGCTTCGCCGTCGCGCATATCATCGCCCAGTCGGCGTTCACGATGGGAGCGCACCTGCGCGAGGCGCGATGCTCGCCCGCGCTCGCGTGCGGGATCCGGCGCGGGGTCTACCTGGTGCTGCCGCTCGTCGCGGGCCTCATTCCCTTCGCGCTGCGCGCGCTCATCGACCGGCGCGACGGGGGCGACGAGGTGTACCTTCGCTTCCTGGTCTTCTACAGCCTCGCGTTCCCGGCGTACGTGCTGCTGTTCATCGGCCCGTGGCGACCGCTGGCGGTCTCCCGGCGCACGCTGATCGTTCTCGCGATCGTGATCGTGGCATTCGCCCCGCTCTACGAGGCCGGCTTCATCCACCACCGGGCGTGGCTGCTGGCGCTTCCCGCCGCCGCGATCGCGGGCTGGGCGGTCGTCCGGTCACGGCGCCCCCGGGGAGCCTGATCTCCTCCGGCCCTAGTCCGGAACATCCCGAGCCAGTACCCAGCCCTCCGTAGTATCATCGCCATGTGCCGTACAATCTGCCACGTTGCGCTTGAGGCTGAGGAACCGGAGACCATACGTCGCAATCGGCCGTACGATTCGAGAGAGTGTTTGCCAACGCATGAGCAAGACTACGAGCGCCATTCCAAGAGCTTTCACGGACGGCTCGACATGGGTTCGGGGTGATTTCCATCTGCACACACGAGCCGACAAGGAGTTCAAGTGCTCGCCAGATGAGAACGCGTATGTTGCTGCATACATCGCAGCCCTCAAGCGGGCTGCGATCGAGGTCGGCGTTATCACGAATCACAACAAGTTCGACCGCACTGAGTTCAGGGCTCTCCAGAAAGCGGCTCGGAAAGAGGAGATCCTGCTGCTCCCAGGCGTCGAACTCAACGTGAAGGACGGCCAGAAGGGCGTTCACACGCTCCTAGTGTTCAGCGACGAATGGTACAGCAATCCGGCCAACACGAATCACATCGAGAGCTTCCTCACCGCGGCGTTTGCCGGCCAAGACAACGTCGAGAGCGAGAACAGCCAGTGTAATTTCAATATTGAGACGACCATACAGAAGCTGAACGAGTTCGAGCGAGACTACTTCCTCGTCTTCGCGCATGTCGAGTACGACAATGGACTCTGGGGCGCTCTTGGAGGCAGACGGATTGAGTCGCTTGGAAACTCAGAGGAGTTTCGGGAGCGCTGCCTGGGGTTCCAGAAGGTGAGCACTTATGACAAGCGAGAGAAGATCCAGTCACACTTGGGGGCGTGGTACCCCTCCGAAGTCGAGGGAAGCGACTGCAAGTCAATCGACAAAATCGGCGAAGGCACGGAATGCTTCATCAACGTCGGGGCATTCACTTACGAAGCCGTCAAGTTCGCCCTGTCGGATTACAGAAGTCGCGTCTCGAATCAGCGACCGGAATTCACGCACTCCCGCATTCGTGCGATCGGCTTCGAGGGCAGCAAACTCGATGGCAAGCAACTCCACTTCTCTCCCTCTTTGAACACCTTCATCGGCATTCGCGGGAGCGGCAAGTCATCAATCATCGAGTCACTCAGATACGCGCTCGGGATTGAACTGCCGGAGAACGCCGACTCCGATGGTTACAAACAGGGATCCGTCAAGAACGCGATCGGCAGCGGTGGCAAGATCACTGTGCGAGCCGTGAACAAGCACGGGGTGGAGTATGAGGTCCGCCGGATTCTCGGTGAGCGACCCGATGTGTACCGCAATGGCGAACTCCAGCCAGGCGTGAACATTCGGAAGACAGTCCTGCATAATCCGATCTACTTCGGGCAGAAGGACCTGTCGAGCAAGGGTGATGGGTTTGAGGGCGACCTCATCGAGCGCCTCGTCGGCGACGATCTAGCAGAGATTCGTCAGTCGATCTCACTGCAGCGCCAGGCGGTTGTTGAAACCGTACGACGGCTCCAGAAGCTCTCATCAGTGGAGGATCGGGAGCGCGAGTACAAAGCGAAGTTGGAAGATGCGGTGCACCGCCTTCAGGTGTACAAGGAGCACAAGGTCGAGGAGAGGTTGCCGAGACAGATCTCATTCGATCAGGATGGCCGTGCGATCCGAACTACGGTTGGGCGAGTCGAGAACTATCTTCGGTCAGTGGGCGATGTCCTAGCCGAGCATGGCCCGGAACTGAACGAATGCCCGCCCTTCGAGTCCGAGCAAAACCCTGAGTTCTTCGAAGAATTCTCGGCAGTATTTGATCGGATCATAGAAGACTTCGAGAGGCTCACTGATGCGCTCGACTCGTCAAAGAGGGTGCTCGGCGAACTAAAGAAGAAGGCGGGAGAGTTTGATGCGAAGCGCGAAGCGCTGAAGGAAGAGTTCGCAGAGGTGACACGCACCCTGGCGGAGGAGTTGCAGTCGAGCGGCCACGCGACGATCGATCCCGATGAGTTTCTCAGGCTGCGAAAGACAATCGAGAACGCGAAGCAGATTCTGGAGGCGCTGAAGAAAGAGAAGGCACAGCGACTCGACATCGAGGGACAACTCGACAAGGAACTCACCAACCTAAACGACCTGTGGTACGGAGAATTCAAGCTTATCGAAGGACGGCTAAACAAGATCAACGCAGAGGCGACTGCGCTTCAAATCACCATCGAATACAAGGGTGACAAACCAGCGTTTCTCAGTTACATCAAGGCTCTGTTTCGTGGTAGTCGGATCCAAGGCCCGAGCCTTAAGCGCGTAACCGATTCCTTTCGGGATGGGATGGCCATTTGCCGAGCGATTGGCTCTGCCAAAGAGCATGTCGGGGGATCGGGTCCAGTCTTCGAAGAGTACTTCAACAACAACCTGAGTGCGATGCTCACATGGCAGGTGCCGAATCGCTACGTCATCAAGTACCATGGCAAGCAGTTGAAGAAACACTCTCTTGGGCAGCGTGCCTCGGCGCTCATCTTGTTCGTCTTGAGTCAACGCGACAACGATGTGATTATCATCGATCAGCCAGAAGATGATCTCGACAATCAGACGATCTACGAAGATGTGATCAAGCTCGTGAGGCGGCTGAAGCCGACGACCCAGTTCATCTTCGCGACGCACAACCCGAACATCCCCGTCCTTGGCGATGCGCAGCAAGTGATTGCATGCGAGTACACCGAAGACGCAATAAGACCTGATGCGGGGAGTATCGATGTCCCATCGCAACAGGAGGCGATCGTCAAGATCATGGAAGGCGGGCGCGAGGCATTCCAGCGACGGAAGGAGATCTACCAAGGATGGAAGAGTCAGAACTCCTAGAAATTGCTGCACGCGGCGAAGATAGCCGGCACCAATTCAAGGTCGATGTGACAAACCCTGATTCGATGGCTGCTGAGATTGTCGCGTTCGCGAATTCAGGTGGCGGACGCATATTCGTAGGTGTACGTAATGACGGGTCGATAGAACCGCATGACGCTCAGAGTGTCGGGCGATTGAATCAGCTCATCTCGAACGCCGCTTCACAATCCGTCCGCCCACCTATCAACCCAGCGACGGACAATGTAGCGACTGATCAAGGTGCCGTCGTGGTAGTCACGGTCCTTGACGGACTCCGGAAACCGTATACAGATGCCCAAGGCAGTATCTGGGTCAAGAGCGGGAGCGACAAGCGAAGAGTGACTGCGGTTGAAGAGATGCAACGAATGTTTCAGGAGTCGGGCCTTGTGCATGCGGACGATCAGCCTGTTCCCGGAACGAGTCTAGCGGACCTTGACCCAGATTATTTTGCTTCGTTCTACGAGAAGCGTTTTGGCGATGCGCTTGATGAGCAGGAACAGTCGCTTCAGCAGGTACTCAGCAATATGCGTTTGCTTCGCGATGATATGTTGACGATGACGGGCCTGCTGCTCTTCGGTGAGAACCCTCATGCTCTGTTGCCTGCCTTTCATGTCAAGGCGATCGCGTATCCCGGCGCTGATGTTGACGTAGAAACATACTTGGACAGCGAGGACTTCACTGGCAAGCTTGAAGACCAGTTCTCAGGCGCCATGGGCTTTCTTCGACGGAACCTGAGAAAGACGCAGCCGGGTCAAGACGTGAACGCGCCCGGAGAGCTCGAAATCCCGCAGATTGTCCTCGAAGAATTACTCACAAATGCCCTGATCCACCGCGACTTCTCCATCTCGGCGCCAGTCAGGGTGTTCGTCTTCAATGACCGCGTCGAGATGATCAGTCCCGGGCACCTTCCGAACAATCTCACTGTGGCGAATATCCTCAGCGGCAACTCCAACATGCGCAATCCGACCCTCTCGTCGTTTGCCACGCACATCCTCCCGTACCGGGGAATCGGTAACGGTATCGTGCGAGCCCGAAAGGCGTATGCCGAAATCGACTTCGTCGATGACTGCGATGGAAGCAAGTTCCTCGCCGTGATTCGGCGCCCGAGTTTGGGCTGACCCCAGCCTTGATGCCACTCTGCTTAGGCGTTCGCGAACGCCCGGCGTGCTGGCGGCGGACCTAGACGTACCGCAACACCGTGTGCTGTATGTTCCACGCACCAGAACGCACCCTAGCCTAGGGCCCGGGGCCACTCGATCAGACGCGTCTCCCGCAGCACTGCTTGTACTTCTTGCCGGATCCGCACGGGCACGGCTCGTTGCGACCGACGGTCGGCGTCGAGCGCGCCGGCTGCCGCTTGCGGCGCCGGGTCGCGGTGCCGGCCTGCTCGGCGACCTCGATGTCGCGACGCTGGGCCGCCGTGCCGCCGACGGCTGCCGCGGCGGCGGCGATCGCGGGCTGGGCGGCCTGCACCGGGGCGCGATCGCCCGGTCCCGGCGCGGGCTGCTCCTGGGTCGGCGGCGCCTGGGGCGGAGCCTGCACCTGCGGCGTGAGCTTGGCCTTGAAGATCAGGTCGGTCACCTTGTCGCGGATCGACTGCTGCATCTCCTCGAAGAGCCGCGCTCCCTCGCGCTTGAACTCGATCCGCGGGTCGCGCTGGCTGAATGAACGGAGCCCGATCGACTCGCGAAGCTGGTCCACCGCGTAGAGGTGGTCCTTCCACGCCTGGTCCACGATCTGGAGGAGCACCCATCGCTCGAACTGCGTCAACTCGGCGCGCTGAAGCTGGGCGATCCGTTCCTCGGCGACGGTCTTCGGATCGTCGACGGCGCGCTCCTTCTGGTCCTCCATGAGCTGCCCGCCCATGTTCGTCGTGAGCCACTCGTCGAGCTGCTCCGGCGACGAACCCGCCGCGAGGGCCTGCTCGGCGCGTTCCGCGACGCGGGACGCGTCCCACTTCTTCGCCTCGTCGACGAGCAGCGAGCGCAGCTCCATCGGGTCCGAGGACGGCAGCGCGCTCGGCTCCCAGTTGAGGTCGTAGCGAGCCTTGACCCACTGGCAGAACTGCGTGAGCGCGTGCTGCGGGTTGTGCTGGATCGCCGCGGAGGTCAGCTCCAGGGCGAAGTCGATCGGATAGGTGATCTCGCGCTTGGCGTAGGCCTCGCGGGCGTACTCCATCACGCGTTCGGAGGCGTTCGTCAGATCCTCGACGCCGACGAAATCCTGGTGATCGAACTCGCCGCCGAACTTGTTGACGGCCCACTTCGCGAGTTCCTTCGCACCGTAGTCGTCGACGAGGTACTGGTCGAGCGGCGAGAGGTCGGCGGCGTCGATCGCGACCGACGCGGCGTCCACGAGGCGCTTGCGCACCTCGGTCCGGGAGAGGTCACGCAGCTCCGCGCCCTTGGTGTCCGCGTTGAAGTTCGAGTTTGCCCAGTCCGCGAGGGCCCCCTGGTCCCAATCCTCGGGGTCCATCTCCACGGACATGTACTCGCCCATCGTCATGTCGATGAGGTTGCCCGCCTCCTCCTTGGCGTCCACGCGCACGAGGTGTTGCAGGTCCTCGCGATCCTTGCGCCGGATGCGCTCGGGATCGATCGAGACGTTCACATGCTCGCGGACCCACTCCGCGACGCAGTTGGCGACGTACTTCTTGTCGAGATACGTGAAGGTCGCGTCGGAGACGGCGTCGTCGATGTGCTCGAAGATCAGGTCCTTGATGCCCCGTCCTTCGAGCGCCTCCTGCCGCATGCCGTAGAACTCGTGACGCTGGTGGTCCATCACCTCGTCGTACTCGAGGATGTTCTTCCGGATCAGGAAGTTCCGCTCCTCGACCTTGCGCTGGGCGCGACCGACCGACTTGCTGAGCATCGGGTGCTCGATCGCGTCGCCCTCCTTCATGCCGAGCTTGCTCAGCACCTTGAGCGTGGTGGGCCCCGCGAACATCTTCATGAGATCGTCCTCGAGGCTCAGGAAGAAGCGGCTCGACCCCTTGTCGCCCTGGCGTCCGGACCGACCGCGGAGCTGGTTGTCCACGCGCCGCGACTCGTGACGCTCGGTGCCCACGACGTGCAGCCCCCCGAGGTCCTGCACGTTCTCGAACATGCGGAGCTGGTGCAGCAGGCACGCGCCGGACTCGTCCAGCGCCTTCATCAGGTCGGACTCAGAACTGGAGTCGACCTTGCCGTCGGAGAGCCAGCAGATGTCGACCGCCCACTTGCGGAGCAGGGCGAGGCGGACCTCTTCGTCGGACATCTTTTCGACGTCACCCTTGTTGACCCCAAGCTCCTTCGGCGCCATGTGCCGGTAGGCGGCGGCGACGATCTCGTCGTCGGGCATCTCCGCGTTCGCGTTCTTGGGACAGATCCCCCGCCGTTTCCAGTGGTCGATCAGCTCCTGCCGGGTGAACCCGCCGAGCTGGATGTCGGTGCCGCGGCCGGCCATGTTCGTGGCGATCATGACCGCGCCGATCCGCCCCGCGTCGAGGATGATCTCCGCCTCGCGCTCGTGCTGCTTCGCGTTGAGCACGTTGTGCTTGATGTTGTACCGGCGCGTGAGCATCTCGCTGAGCTGCTCGGACTTCTCGACGCTCGTCGTGCCGACGAGGATCGGCCGCCCCACGTCGTGCAGGCGCTTGATCTCCTCCACGATGCCGTCCCACTTGTCCTTTTCCGACATGTAGACGGTGTCGTCGAAGTCGCCGCGGACCACGGGCACGTTCGTCGGAATGACCACGACGTCGAGCTTGTAGATCTCGAAGAACTCCGTGGCCTCGGTGTCCGCGGTGCCGGTCATGCCGGAGAGGCGGCTGTAGAGCTTGAAGAAGTTCTGGATGGTGATCGTGGCCATCGTCTGCGTTTCCTGCTTGATCGGAACGCCTTCCTTGGCCTCGACCGCCTGGTGCAGACCGTCCGACCACTGCCGGCCGACCATCTTCCGGCCGGTGTTCTGGTCGACGATGATCACGCCCATCGTGCCATCCTCGTCCGGGGCCACGACGTAGTCGCGATCGCGCTGGTAGACGGTGTGCGCACGGATCGACTGCTCGAGCAGGTGGGGCACGTCGATGTTGTCGCCGACGTAGAACGAGCCGAGCCCGGCGCGACGCTGCGCCTCCTCGATGCCGTCGTGGGTCAGCGTGGCCCGCTTCTTGTCCAGCTCGACTTCGTAGTACTGCGTGTGGCGGTCGCGCTCGGCCTCCAGCTCCGGCAGCCGCTCCCGCGCCGCGTCGAACTTGTCCTTGAGGGCGGACGCCTTGTCCTTGTCCCGCGCGTTGCGGATGTCGCCCTCGAGCCCGGAGGTCTCCACGTGGCAGGACTGCACCCGCTGGTCCGCCCGGTTCCACTCCGCCTGCGCCTCGACCAGCTCCAGCGAGAGCCGGTTCGCCAGCTCGTACCGCGGGGCCTGCTGGTGGGCGGGGCCGGAGATGATCAGCGGCGTGCGCGCCTCGTCGATGAGCGTCGAGTCGACCTCGTCGACGATCGCGAAGTCACGGCGCTTCTGCACCTGCTCGTGCGAGCTGAGCTTCATGTTGTCGCGGAGGTAGTCGAAGCCGAACTCCGCCGTCGTGCCGTAGAGCACGTCGCAGTCGTAGGCGAGCTTCTTGTCCTCCTGCGTCTGCATGTGCTGCGGGTGAATCGCACCCACCGTGAGCCCGAGCGCGCGGAAGAACGGGAACGTCCAGTCACGGTCGCGTTGGACGAGGTAGTCGTTGACGGTCACGACGTGGACCTGCTTGTCCTCGAGGACGGCGAGGTACGTCGAGAGCGGGGCCACGATCGTCTTGCCCTCGCCGGTCTTCATCTCCGCGATCCGGCCCTCGGAGAGGACCATCGCCCCGATGATCTGGACGTCGAACGGCCTTGCCCGGAACGGCGGGCGCGACTCGGGATACAGCTCGCGCACCGCATCGTAGATCTCGTGCGGGATGTCCATGTACTGCCACGCGGGGACCGGCCCGGTGCCACCGAGCAGGTCGTCGGTGGATTCGCGCGGCTCCGCGGCGTCCATCGCGGCGCGGGTTTCCTCGTACTGCTTGCGCACGGCGTCGGGCAGACGCGATGCATCGAAGTCGCGGGCGGGATCGAACACGTTGCGGATCCCGACGGCGCGGTCCATCGCCTCGCGGGCGACGGCGAAGATCTCCGGGATCATGTCCCGCGCCTTCTCGCCGTCGACGATTCGGCGTTTGAACTCGTCGGTCTTCGCGCGAAGCTCCTCGTCGGAGAGCACGCTGACCTCCGCCTCGCCGGCGGAGACGAGATCGACGATGCGCAGGTAACGCTTCACGAGACGCTCGTTGCGCGTGCCGAAGACCTTCTTCATCACGGCGCTGACCACTTTGACGGCCATCACTCACCTCTACGAATCTGAGTTGATCAGGGGGCTGAATCGACGACGAGCCGGCGCGCCGGATTCCCGGTCGCGCGGCTCCTGCACGTGATGCGATTCAGCCGGTCGGCGGCGGCAGGTCGAGCAGATGCTCACCGAGTCGGTCGACGGCGAAGCAGCGGGCCGATACCTCGAGCCCGACCGCGAGGCACTCGTCCACCGAGTTCGTCACGGCCAGTCCCGTCGCGGGCAGGGCCGCGGTCGTCTGCTCCGCCGCGAGCAGGTCGCGGGCGGCGGCCGCCACGACCGCGGCCACGCCGCGAACGCCGCGAACCTCGGTCACCCGCAACGCCTGGTCCACGCTCAACGCGGGCACCGTGTGCGCAGCGCGCGCTCCGGCGGCCATCGCGGCGATGGCCACGAGGGTGGACGCCGTGAGCACGAGGCTCGACGACCGGGATGACGTTTCGGGACGTGGCATGGGGAACCGGGTAAGTATCGTCCTCCCGAGCCCCCCGGACAAGCACGATCGGCGGCGATCCTGCCTCTCCGGCCCCTGCCCCCCTCCCTTCCCGCCGGCCCGGGGGGGTAAACTCTGCCGTGGCCGCAGCCCCTCCCATCCGCCTCCGTGTGACCGGTATGACGTGCGCAGGCTGCGCCGCGGCCGTCCAGAGGGCGATCGAGGCCGAGCCGGGGGTCGAATCGGCGGCGGTCAGCGTGACCGAGGCCCTCGCCACCGTCACGGGGACCGACCTCGCGGCGGACCGGATCATCCGAGCGATCGAGGGTCGCGGGTTCGGGGCCGAGCCGGTCGTGGCCCGCTCCGCTCCCGCCGAGCGACGGAGCGAGATCGAGATGCGCCAGGCCCGGGCCGAGCGGGCGTGGCGTTTTCGGGCGATCACCGGCCTCGGGCTCTGGGTGCCGATGGCGGTGGTCCACTGGACGATCGGCGCCGGGCAGGCCTGGGCCCCCTGGTTCATGCTCGCCGGCGCGAGCGTCGTGCTCGCGGTCGCCGGCGGCGGCTTCTACCGCTCGGCGTGGCGCGCGGCCCGCCGCGGCACCACGAACATGGACACGCTCATCGCGATCGGCGCCACGACCGCGTACGTGTTCTCGCTCGTGGTCTTCATCGCGCAGCTCACGGGACGGGATCTCGGCCAACCGCTGTACTTCGGAGAGGCGGCGGCACTGCTGGGGATCATCAGCCTCGGGCACTGGCTCGAGGCGCGGGCCAGCGCCAAGGCGGGGTCGGCGGTCCGCGACCTCCTCGAACTCCAGCCGGACGAGGCGGCGCGGCTCGACGACACCGGCGCGATCGAAGCGATCGCCAGCGCCGATGTGCAGCCCGGCGATCGCATCCTGATCCGCCCCGGCGACCGCGTGCCGGTGGACGGCATCGTCGTCGACGGCGAATCGGAGATCGACGAAGCGGTCGTCACCGGCGAACCGCTGCCGGTTCCCAAGTTCCCGGGCGAGCCCGTGGTCTCCGGATCGCTGAACACGACGGGGCGTCTCGTCGTGCGGGCGACGGTGGACGGTCGGAGCACGATGGTGGCCCGCATCGCGGAGATCGTCGCGGAGGCGCAGGCGAGCAAGGCGAGCGTCCAGCGTCTGGCCGACCGCGTCTGTGCCGTGTTCGTGCCCGCGGTGCTCACGATCGCGGGACTGACCATCGTCGGATGGCTGATCGCCGGCGATCTCGGGCGGGGCGTGATCGCGTGCGTGACCGTGCTGATCATCTCCTGCCCCTGCGCGCTGGGGCTCGCCACGCCGATGGCGGTCATGGTCGGCACGGGGTCGGCGAGCCGCCGCGGGATCCTGATCCGGTCCGCGTCGGCGCTGGAGCGCGCCGGCGACGCCCTTCGCGTGGTCTTCGACAAGACCGGCACGTTGACGAGCGGGCGACCCGCCGTCGCGTCGATCGCGATGATCGATCACGAGACGAGCGAGGACACGCTGCTCCGGCTCGCGGCGTCGGTCGAAGCGGTGAGCGAGCACCCGATCGCGCGGGCGATCGTGGACGCGGCGCAGCAGCGCGGCATCGAGCTGGCGGCGGCCACGGGCTTCCGCGCGGTGCCCGGGCGCGGCGTGCACGGCACCGTGCTGGGACGCCGGGTGGAGGTCGTCGCCGACGAGCGCGCGACGTGCCGCGTGATCGCCGACGGCGCGCCGCTGGGCACGATCACCGTCGCCGATCATCCACGACCCGACGCGGCCCAAGCCGTCCGCGAACTCCGCGCGATGGACGTCGCGCCGAGCATGCTCTCCGGCGACCGACCGCAGGCCGCCGCCGAGATCGGCGCCCTGCTCGGCTTCGACCCCGATGAGATTCACGGCGGGGCCGACCCGGAAGCCAAGGAGTCGCACGTCGCCGGGCTCGGGCCGGGGACGGTGATGGTGGGTGACGGCATCAATGACGCCGCGGCGCTCGCCCGCGCGGATCTCGGCATCGCCATGGCGTCCGGCACGAACATCGCCATCGAGTCCGCCGACATCGTGATCCCCGGCGACCGCGTCACCGCCGTCGTGGAGACCGTCGCCCTCGCCCGGGCGACGCTGCGAACGATTCGCCAGAACCTCTTCTTCGCCTTCCTCTATAACGGCCTGGCGATCCCGGCGGCGGCGCTGGGGCTGCTCGGCGTGCAGGGCCCGATCATCGCGGCCGCGGCGATGGGCCTGAGCGACATCACCGTCATCGGCAACGCGCTGCGGCTCAAGCGTCGCCTCGCATCCCCGAAAGGCCCAGAAGGCGGGGGCGCGAAGGGGCGGACGACCGTACTGTTAACCGGGCCGTTTCGGAACGGCCCGGGATCGCCCCCGGCAGGAGTCAGGCGACGATGGCGACGATCAGCTCACTGAAAGCGCTGCGCCCCGCGGACTTCGACTACTGGAAGGCCCATCACCTGCTCAACCGCGCCGGCTTCGGGGGCACGCCTCAGCAGGTCCGCGCCCTCGCGAACCTCGGGCTGGACGACGCGGTGGACCACCTCGTGGCCTTCCACGAAGTCGAGGCCCCGCGGTTCCCGGTCGAGGACTTCGACCCCGACATCATGCAACCGCCGCCGCCGGAGCGTCGGCAGGAGCTTCGACAGGCGCGCCAGCGCGGGGACGAGGCGGTGCTCGAGCAGGCCCGGCGCGAACGCCAGATGCGGCAGCGCGCCGACCGGAAGCAGATGGCGAGCTTCCAGCGCGAGTGGCTCCGGTTCATGATCGAATCGCCGCGCCCGCTGGAAGAGAAGATGACGCTCTTCTGGCACGGCCACTTCGCCACGGGCTACCGCGCGATCGAGGACAGCCGTCACATGGTCGTGCAGAACGACCTGTTCCGATCGCAGGCCGTCGGGAACTTCCGATCGCTCACCCACGCGATCATCCACGATCCCGCGATGCTGCGGTATCTCAACAACAACCAGAATCGCCGGCAGAAGCCGAACGAGAACCTCGCCCGCGAGCTCATGGAGCTGTTCACGCTCGGCGAGGGCCACGCGTACACGGAGCAGGACATCAAGGAGGGCGCGCGGGCCCTCACCGGCTATACGTACGTGGACGACGACTTCCGGTACGCGGAGCGCATGCACGATCCCGGTGAGAAGCGCATCCTCGGCCGCGTCGGCAAGTGGGACGGCGACGACTTCGTCGACATCATCCTCTCCAAGCCGCACGTGAGCGAGTACATCTGTCTCAAGCTGTACCGGTTCTTCGTCAACGACCTGCCCACCGGGCCTGACCGGGCCACGCAGCAGTACATCAAACGCCTGGCGAAGAAGTTCCGGGACGCCAAGTACGACGTGGCGCCCGTTCTCCGCACGATCTTACGGTCGGCGCACTTCTACGACGCCCCCAACGTCGCGTCGCAGATCAAGAGCCCGACGCAGCTCGTCGTCCAGACGATCCGGTCGCTGCACACGCCGACGCGCAGCCTGAGCACGCTGCTCGGCGCGTGCGACCTGATGGGCCAGAATATCGGCTACCCGCCGTCGGTGAAGGGCTGGGACGGCGGTCGCTCGTGGATCAACACCGCCACGCTCTTCGTGCGGCAGAACATCGTGCTCTACCTGATCACCGGCCGTCATCCCGAGGGCGAACCGTGGGATGTCGACGGCCAGCCGTACGACGCCACCCCCATCGTCGAGCACCTCGAGGCCGCGGGCACGGTCGAGCCGCGATCCGCGATCGTCTACCTGACGCGGTTCCTGCTCGGCACCGAGGCGCACGAGAAGCGGCTCCAGACACTCCTGGAGTTCGTGGAGCGCTCGGGCGGACGGATCGACGCCCCGACCCTCGTCGGCCTGCTCGCGCTCATCGCCGCCATGCCCGAGTACCAGCTCTGCTGAGGTCAGTCGCCCATGGAACACCCCTCCGACACGAGCGGACACCCCGACACGACGTACACGCGACGCGTGTTTCTCCAGCGCGGCGTCACGTTCGCATCGCTCGCGATGACGACGCCGATGTTCCTGGAGCGCTCCGCGACCGCGATGACGCTACCGCTGGGCTCGATGCTCTCCTCGATTCCGGGGGTGCCGCAGGATCACGTCCTCGTGGTCGTGCAGCTCGGCGGCGGCAACGACGGGCTGAACACCGTCGTCCCGTTCGGCCACGTCGCGTACTACAAGGCCCGCCCTCAGTTGGCGGTGCCCGAGCCGGGTCGCAACTCCGGTGCGCTGAGAATCGACGAGACGTCCGGCGTCGGTCTCCACCCGAGCCTCGCCCCGTTCAAGGAGTTGATGGACGAGGGCGTGGCCTCGATCGTGCAGGGCGTGGGGTATCCCAACCCGAACCGCTCGCACTTCACGTCGATGGACGTCTGGCACACGGCCGACACGAGCGCGAAGGGCAACGGCTGGCTCGGGCGCTACTTCGACAACACCTGCAACGGCACGCCGGACCCGGAAGGCGCGGTCTCCATCGGGCGCACGGCGCCGCTGGCCATGATCGGCGACCAGCAGAAGCCGGTGAGCTTCGAGACCGCCGAGCTGTTCCGCTGGCTCGGCGAGGATCTCAACGAGGACCTTTCCGACCCGTACCAGGCGATCAACCGCAGCGGCGCGCTGAGCGACGTCGACGCCGACGGGCAGCTCGGCTTCCTCATGCGCACGGCGCTCGACGCGCAGCTCTCGTCGGATCGCATCCGCAAGGCCGTAGCCAGGCGCCCGCTCGTACCGTACCCCGGCGGACAGCTCTCCGGCCAGCTCCAGACGGTGGCGGCGATGATCCGCGACGGCATGCGAACGCGTGTCTACTACGTCTCGCTCGGCGGCTTCGACACGCACGCCAACCAGGCCGGCCAGCACGCGCGGCTGCTCCAGCAGGTGGCCTCGTCGCTCAACGCGTTCTACAAGGACCTGAAAACGCAGGGCAACACCGGCCGCGTGTGCACGATGGTCTTCAGCGAGTTCGGACGCCGCGTCGCCCAGAACGCCTCCGGCGGCACGGACCACGGCACCGCCGCCCCGATGTACCTCATCGGCGACATGGTGCGCCCCGGCCTGCTCGGCGAGCACCCGTCGCTGGCGCGTCTCGACGGCGGAGATCTCGTCCACAGCGTCGACTTCCGCAGTGTCTACGCCGCGGTGCTCGAGGACTGGATGGGCGCGGAGTCGAAGCCGATCCTCGGGAAGAAGTTCCGCAAGGCGAAGGTGATCGCGTAGGGGCCGGAAGCGGGGTGACGTCGGACCCGGCGGAGCACTGGCGACACCTCGCCGCCTGATCATGCGAGATGCTCATCCACACAATCTGATCATATCTCCAAACTCAGCTATCGAAGGCAGTTATTGTCGCCCGTCGGGAGCGGACGCGGACTTCTCCACGAGATTCCGTCACGATCGGGGGCGGGCCAACGCCTTCATGTAGTGTGAGGCCCGGTGGCTCCCGAGCGCTGATCCGGATAACTTCAGGATACAGGTGCACAACGCCGCGCGGGACGGAACGGTTTCGGCTCGCCTTGAAGTCGTGCGTCCGTTGCCGGGCGGCACCGAAGCGGTGATTGACGACAACGGTCCTCAGTCATTGACCAAGGTCAATCCGGCGGACGTGAATGTGCGTCGCAGTCTCGTGATGCGGTTGGTTGCCGACACCGTCGATGCCGGTAGCGTCAGCCGCAGATACTTGGCACTGCCAGGCGATTTCGTCCGACTGAAATATCGGCCGAGGTACAGAAACGCGAGCGGAGCGTGGGTCGATGCGCAGCAGATGATGCGGAAGATCGGTATTGGCCGACCAAGCGGCGAACAAAACAACGACACGAACAACCAGCGTGCACACGACATCCGTGTCCTCACGATCCGGACCCACGTGTTCAACCTGCCGAGCGGCAGCCCGTGTGCGACGCTGCAGGAGGTGCAGGACGACGTGGGCGTCCTTCGTGAGCGCATGGGGCAGGCAACGATCAGCGTGGCCTGGAATGGTGTCATCCATGCCCTGCTGGCATGACCCCGCTTCCGCGTCCACCCGTTATGAATGTATCGCAAGCTCCGTGAGGTTGCTTGCTCCGCATGATGCCGCGTACTCCGCCGGTGTTTGGTAGCCCAGTGCGCTGTGCTGCCGGC
>JAAELP010000185.1 GCA_024226535.1 Planctomycetota bacterium
ACGTGTTGCGCGCCAGCGGCGCGTCGGCCGTCGGCTCGGCGGTGCCGGAGGCCTGCCCGTACGGGCTGGTCATCTCCTTCGAGCAGGCGGGGCACGTCAGCCGGGGAGCCGCCACGCGGTAGCCCGCCGGCGTGGTGATCTCCTTCGGATGGAACGCCTCGTCGCAATGGGGGCAGACGGTGTCCACCGGCATGCGCACGTCCTGGGTGGTCGTGGCCATCTGGGCGCAGGTGAAGCGGAGCCCGTCACCACCGTGCCGGTGGATGATGTCGCGCGGATCGACGCCGTTGCCGAGCGACTTGCTCATCTTCTGCCCGTTGCCGTCCTGGATCATCGCGTGGATGTAGACGTGCCGGAAGGGGACGCGGCCGGCGTTGAAGTACCGGTTGAACATGACCATCCGCGACACCCAGAGCGTGATGATCTCGCGGGCCGTGCAGAGCACCGACGACGGGTTGAAGGTCTCCAGCAGCCCGACGGTGTCCGGATCCTGCTCCGGGTCCGGCCAGCCCATCGTGCTCAGCGGCCACAGGCCCGAGGAGAACCACGTGTCGAGGACGTCCTCGTCCTGCACGAAGGCGGCGAGACCCAGCCGGTCGGCGACGGTCCCCACGAGCGCCTCGCCGGCCTCGTCGTGCGCGCAGAGGTACGCGGTGCTGTCGCGAGCGCCGGGATCCGCCGGTAGCAGGGCGATGTGCTCGCGCTCGGGGTCGAGTTCGTCGAGCACCTTCGTGATCGCGTCGGTCGGCTCGCCGACGCAGGCGGGGACGGCCCACGCCGGGATTCGGTGCCCCCACCAGAGCTGGCGGCTGATGCACCAGTCGCGCAGCCCCTCGTGCCACGCCTGGTACGTCCGCGCGTAGCGAGCCGGGAAGAAGCGCATGGCGCCGTCGTCGCCGGCGGGGGTCGCGGCATCGCGCGCCGGCGACGTACCCTCGAACTGGTCGGCGGCGAGCGCCCGCTGCGCCTCGCCGACGAGCCGGTCGTCCGTCACCCGCACGTACCACTGCGGGCTGAGATACGGCTCGACCGGCACGTGCGAGCGGTAGCTGTGGCCGACCGAGTGGGCGTACGGCCGCGTCTCGGCGAGCAGCCCGTGCTCCTCGAACCACGCGACGACGCGACGCCGCGCTTCGCCGCGGTCGAGACCCAGCAGCGGCTGGACGTCCTCACGCCGCCAGTCGTCCGTCGCCTCCGACCAGCCGTGGTCCGCCGAGATCGACGCGTCCGGCGCCATCACGTTCACGATGTCGAGCTGGTGCCGCTCGCCGATCGCCCAGTCGTTGGGATCGTGCGCCGGGGTCACCTTGAGGAAGCCGCTGGCGAACTGCGCCTTGGTGTCGTCGGAACTCGGGTCGGGGATGACCACGTAGTCGTCGGCGATGATGGGAATCATCCGGTCCACGATCGGCAAACGCACGGTGCGCCCGACGAGGGTCGCGCGAGCGGCGTCGTTCGGGTTCACGGCGATGGCGGTATCGCCGAGCATCGTTTCCGGACGAGTCGTCGCGACCGTGACGTGCTCGCCCGTATCCTGCCCCGCGTCGTCCACGAGCGGGTACCGCAGGTACCAGAAGTGACCGTCCATCTCGCGCATCTCGACTTCGTCGTCGGCGAGGGCGGTGAGCGTGACCGGATCCCAGTTGACCAGCCGCAGCCCGCGATAGATCAGCCCGTCCCGGAACAGGCGGAAGAACGCCTCGCGCACGGCGCGGGCGCACATCGGATCCATCGTGAACCGCTGGCGCCGCCAATCGCAGGACGCCCCGAGTTCCTGGAGCTGTTCCGTGATCGTCGCCTCGTATTCGTCCTTCCACTCCTGGACCTTCTCCACGAAGGCCTCGCGTCCCATGTCGCGCCGCTGCACGCCCTGGGAGAGCAGCCGCTTCTCGACCACGGTCTGCGTGGCGATCCCGGCGTGGTCGGTGCCGGGCATCCAGAGCGTGCGACGGCCCCGCATGCGGTGGTGCCGGACGAGGATGTCCTGAAGCGTGTTGTTGAACGCGTGCCCGAGATGCAGCGGGGCGGTGACGTTGGGCGGGGGGATCAGGATGCAGTAGGCTTCACCCTCGTCGCCCGGCCCTTCGCGCGGCGCGGCGCGGAAGACGCCGGCCGTCTCCCAGCGCTCGCGGACCGCCACCTCGTGCTCGCCGGGCACGTATGATCTGGGCAGTTCGGTCATGGCAGGGGTCGTGGTCATGGGCCGTTCATCATAGAGCGGAAGGCGGATGGCGATGACGCGACGACACTCGGCCGGAAACGGGATCCCGACACTCCTCACCGTGACCATTTCGACGCTCCTCGCCGCTGGATGCAGCGGCGAGCCCGAATCTCCCGCCCCGGTGGCCACCGAGCCCGCTCCGGCGAAGCCGATCGCCGTCACCCCGGCGCCGGACCCGGCCCCCGCGGCGGCCGCGGCCAGACCCGACGCGACGGCCGTCGATACCGCGCTCGATGCCGCGCAGCAGTACCTCGACAGCGACGATCTTCCCAAGGCCGAGGCGGTGCTCGCCGTGCTCCTGGAGAAGGCGCCGCGCGATGCCCGGGCCCATGAGCTGCTCGGACAGATCCTGGTGCGGCGTGGCGTGATGGCCCGCGCCGCCGGCGATGCGGAGGCCGCGGCCGCCGCGAACGCCGAAGCGTACGAGCACTACACCCTCGCCCTCGAGGTCGATCCGGAATCGGCGGGGCTCCACCAGAGCGCCGGCGTCGTTGCGCAGGCAGCCGGGCTCCCCGAGGAGGCCCTCGCCCACTACCGCCGGGCTGCGGAAATCGATCCCCGCCAGGCGCAGTACCCGCTGTACGCGGCCCAGGTTCTCATCGAGGACCGACGGTACGACGAGGCGATCGAGACGCTCGAGGTCGTCATCGTGCTCGATCCCGACGAGCCGCTCGCGCACGCATCCATGGCCATCGTCGCGCTCGAGCAGGACCGGCACGACGACGCGCTGGGGCACATCGCCGAGGCCCGCCGGATCGTGCCGAGCGACCTGCGCTTCCGCGCGCAGGAGGCGCGTATTCACCGCCGACGCGGCGCGCCGGAGCGCGGCGTCGAGTTGCTCCAGGCGCTCGACGGAAGGGCGCGCACCACCGAGATCGTCGCGACGGAGCTGGCCGCCTGCTACGCCGCCCTCGACCAGCACGGGCAGGCCGCCATCGTCTGGGAGCAACGGTTCCGCGCGATGCGCGGCAACCCCGCCGCCTATCGCGAAGCGGTGCGCGCCGGTCGAGCGTATCTCCGGGACGGCGCGATCGAGCCGGCGCGGGGTCTGCTCAGCGAGGCGAAGGTCCTCGCGTGGAACGCGCCGGAGGTGAAGCAGTTCGAGGACGAGTTCGTGGCCCGTTCCGCCGCCGAGCCCGGTAAGTAGGGTCTCAGCCCTCCACGCGGCGTCCCGCCTCTTGCCACGGGTCGGCGAGCGTCTCGTCGGTCTGACCCCGCCGCCTCAGGGCCCGGGCGCGACGTCGACGGACCGTCACCAGCAACGCGATGAGGATCACCAGAAGCCCGAGCAGGGCGGTGAGCGTTCCGAACAACGCCCACGCGGAACGCAGCGACTCCTCGGGCGCCGAGTCGGACGCGGCGGAGACCAGAAAATCGAAGAACACGGGGAATGGCGGCACGGCAGGGGGAGTATAAGACTGCGGGGACGCCCGAGGAACGCTGGGATGGCGGGGGCCGAAGACTTCCCGCAAATCAGCGCTGCACCGTCCCGAACTCTCACCCGTATATAGGACGTAGAGATTCAGGAGCGCCGGGAATCCGGCATGATCGTTGCAGGACACAATGTCGTGTCCATGAACACGGGTCCATATCCTCCGGGGGCCGGAGGGGCCCGCCGAAGCTTTGAAGGGATCGGGCTTGTTAGCCGATTCCACTGGGGGGTCCGATCGCAAGGTCGGTGGCCCTTCTGGGCCGAGGCGATCCACACGAAAGGTACGGCACGTTATGAAGCAGCGCTCCCGTCGGACTCGGATCCTGGTGCCCGCGATCCTCGCGGCTTTCACCGTCACGGGAGGCTTCGTTGCCACCGGCGCGCAGGCTGGCAGCCGCACCGCCGACGCATCGAAGGGCCGGACCGACCGGCTCGTCGAGCGCTGGGCGAACGAGGTCTGGGATGCGGCGAAGAACGGGAACATGACGCTCGTCGAGCGTCACCTCGAGAGCATCCCGTCCACGCCGGACTCGGCGAAGTCGGCCGAGCGTCTCCGTTCCGCCCTCGGCCAGCTCCGTGAGAACCGAGCGCAAGCGAACTCGGCGCGGACCGAGCAGCGAGAAAAGGCGCTGGAGGAGATGCGCGAGGAGCAGACCGCCGACAACCCGGCCAAGGCATTGCGCAAGGCGGTCGAGGCGCAGACCTTCACCGAGGATTTCGACCAGGCCTTCGGCGACCGGGAGATCATGGACCTCATCGACTGGGCGGAGGATCGCGTCCCCGCGGTCGAGCGGAAGCGCGACTGGCTCGACGCCCAGGAACTCCTGTACCTGTTGCGAACGTTCTACGAGGACACCGACCGCCGCTCCGAGTTCGATCGGTACAACGATCGACTCGAGCACGTGAACCGGAGGGTGGGCCTGCTCGCGCGGTACGTCCCGCGACGTCTCCACGAGATGCGCAACGACCGGGCGATCCGGATGGGCGAGGAGCCCTTCGGCGAGTTCAACCCCGGCACCGCCGTGGACTGGCACGAGCGGCTCGAGGACATCGAGCATCACATGCTCAAGGCCGGCCTCCGCACTGCCGCCGGCGAGCACATCGAGTCCGCGGGCTGGCGCCCGCTCCTGGAGGGCGGCCTCGAGGCCCTGCGTCTCATCGCGACGACGCCGGCGTTGGCCGAGACCTTCCCGCAGCTCTCCAACGCGGCCGCAGTGGGCGAGTGGACGGCGCACATCGAGGAGAAGCTCGCGTGGCTCAAACGCACGCCGGCCCATCACCTCGATCACTGGACGATGAACGAGCTGCTCGACGAACTCATGGGGTGGAACCTCGAAACCGTCAAGCTTCCCATGGAGGTCGTCCTCCGCGAGTTCGGCGACGGGGCCCTGAACCGTCTCGACACGTACTCCGAGATCATCTGGCCGGACAAGCTGCGTCGCTTCCAGCAGGCGACCGCCGGCAACTTCGTCGGCGTCGGCATCCTGATCCGCCACAACGACAAGCGCGAGATCATGGTGGTCAACCCGCTGGAGGGCACCCCGGCCTACTTCCAGGGCGTGAAGCCCAACGACCTGATCACGCAGGTCGACGGCGATTCGACCGTCGGCTGGAGCCTCAACGACGCCGTCGACCGGATCACCGGACCGAAGGGCACGGTCGTCAACCTCAGCGTGACGCGCGAGGGCGTCGACGATCTCGTCCCGATCGCGATCGAGCGCGACGTCATCAAGATCCGCTCCGTCAAGGGCTGGCTCAAGAAGGACCTCAACGACGGCGGCGATCCGATCTGGGATTGGTACGCCGATCCCGTCAGCCGCATCGCGTACATCCGCCTCACGCAGTTCACGGAAGACAGCTTCAGCGACCTGCGCCGGGCGTGGCGCGAGATCCGAGAGGAGGGACGCCCCAACGGTCTCATCCTCGACCTGCGGCACAATCCCGGCGGCCTGCTCACCGCGGCCGTCCAGATCAGCAACCTGTTCGTCCCCGAGGGCACGATCGTGACCGGCGAGGACAAGAGCGGGAACCGCGCGTGGTCGCAGGACGCTCGCCGTCACTACGCGGAGTTCGCGGCGGCCGGCGTCCCGACCGTCGTACTCATCAACCGCGGCTCGGCGAGCGCGAGCGAGATCGTCGCCGGCTGCCTCCAGGCGCACGGCGCGGCGGTCATCGTCGGCGAGCGCAGCTTCGGCAAGGGCAGCGTGCAGACGATCCACCACATCGCCCGCAACGGCCGGCTGAAGCTCACGACGCAGTACTACCGGCTACCGTCGCCCGACGGGGTCACCCCCGGACGGCTCGTCCACAAGCGCACCGGAGCCGACGTGTGGGGCGTGGACCCCGACGTCGAGGTACCGATGTCCGTCAAGCAGGTAAGCGACGCGATCAATCTGCGTCAGGCGGCGGAGATCATCCCGCTCGACGACGCCGGCGAGCTGAACCCGGACGATCCGGAACGCCCGGACGTCACGGAGCTGCTCACCGAGGGCATCGATCCGCAACTGGAGACGGCGCTGATCATCCTCAACGCGCAGGCGCTCGGGCACGACGAGCAGAAGCACGCGCGGCACAACCGCCGCGGGATGTAAGGCCGGACGCAGAGGTTCGAGGGAGGCAAGTGGAGACGCTGAGGAGCGTCAGAACTTGTCGTGCGCCGGACGCAGGGTATTGAGAGGCTCGCCGGATAAGACGCCCAGGGCGGTCGTAGCGTCGCCGTCGCCGCGCGCGTCAGCGGCGATGAGGACATCGGTGGAAGCCGTCCAGGAAGGCTTCACGCGGCCCGCAAGGTGCCGCTGGTAGCTGGCGCTCTCCGCCGCCACGCAGCCGCCGAGCAGCGCGCTCACCGACAGCAGAATCATCGCCCGCGCACCCCGGAAATCGCGCATCGATCAAACCCTCCGATGCACAAGCCTGCCATCGGATTGGCCCCGAACCACACGTCATCTGGGAAAAGACCCGAACACGGGTGTGATCGCGTCGGCTGGGACGTCGAGATATCGGACGTTGCGGGTACTGGACGTACACTGGAGGCCCCAGGAACCGGAATGGAGCATTCATGAGCGGCACCCGTGACCCGCGCCCAGATCGGCGGAGTTTTCTCGTCTCCAGCGGGGCGATCGCCGCCAGCGGCGTGTTGCCCGCTTCCGCTCGAACCCCGGCAGCGCCGGAGCCCCCGGAGCCGGCGTCGTCTTCTCCGGCGCACCAGGGGGCCGACGGGATCACGCCGGCGACGATCCGCGAGGCGGAGAAGCTCGCCGCCGTTCGCTACACGGCCGCCGAGCGCGAGCAGGTCGCCGACAGCGCCGGCGAGTCCGTCGAGCGTCTCCGACGGCGCAGAGGGTTCCCGCTGCCGAACGAGCTTGCCCCGGCGCAGGTGTTCGACCCCGGACCACCCCCGGCCACCGCGTCGTCCGATCGAGCGCCCACGCCGCCGCCGACCCGCCGCCCGCTGCCGTCCGACGACGAGGACATCGCCTACGCGCCTCTCACCGACCTCGCGGCGTGGATCCACCGGCGCGAGCTGACGAGCCGACGCCTGACCGAGATCTACCTCGAGCGCCTCGATCGCTTCGGGCCACGGCTCGAGTGCGTTGTAACCCGCACCGACGATCTCGCGCGCCGGCAGGCGCGTGTCGCCGACGAGGAGATCGGAGCCGGCCGGTGGCGCGGTCCGCTGCACGGTGTCCCGTGGGGGGCGAAGGATCTGCTCGACACCGACGGTATCCGAACGACGTGGGGTGCCGCGCCGTACCGCGATCGCATCGCGCGCACCGACGCCGCCGTCGTCCGCAAGCTCGCCGACGCCGGCGCGGTCCTCGCCGCCAAGCTCACGCTCGGCGCGATCGCTTACGGCGACATCTGGTTCGACGGGAAGACACGCAACCCGTTCGACCTCGAGAAGGGCTCCAGCGGCTCCAGCGCGGGCTCGGCGGCTGCCACGGCGGCGGGCCTCGTGGGCTTCGCCATCGGCACCGAGACGCTCGGCTCGATCGTCTCCCCGTGCATGCGGTGCGGCACGACCGGATTGCGCCCGACGTTCTCCCGCGTCAGCCGCACGGGCGCGATGGCCCTCTGCTGGTCGCTCGACAAGATCGGCCCGATCTGCCGGACCACCCACGACTGCGCGCTCGTCCTGGCGGCGATCAACGGCGGTGACGCCGGTGATCCGTCATCGCGGACCGTGCCGCTTCCGTTCGACCCGGGCCGCGCCGTGCGCGGCCTGCGCGTCGGCTACAACCCGTCCTGGTTCGAGGGCGAGGCCGCCGGGGAGCATGACCGCCGCGCCCTCGACGCCGCCCGCGCCGCCGGCCTCCGGCTCGTGGAGGTGGATCTGCCCGACTGGCCGTACGACACGCTCATGACGATCCTGCTCGTGGAGGCCGCCGCCGCCTTCGAAGAGCTGACGCTCGACGGACGCGACGACGAACTGGTCTGGCAGGCTCCGGAGGCGTGGCCCAACACATTCCGCGCGACCCGGTTCATCCCCGCCATCGAGTACGTGCAGGCCGAGCGCTTTCGTCGTCGCGTCGCGGAGATGATGGCCGAGCGCTTCGACGACGTCCACGCGATCATCAGCCCCAGCTACGCCGCGTCGCTCCTGCTCATCACCAACTGCACCGGCCACCCCTCGCTCACCCTGCGCACGGGCTTCGCCGACGACGGCACCCCACGGGCCACCACGATCAACGGCCGGCTGTTCGACGATGGCACCCTGTGCTCGATCGGCATGGCCATCGAACGCGAGCTTGGCGTGTGGGATCGGCGGCCGAAGCTCTGAGGGGGATGGCGGGGATTGCTGGGATGGCTCGGATTGCGGGGATGGCTGGGATGTCGGATCGCGCGATCCGGCATCCCAGCCATCCAAGCAATCCCCGCCATCCCCGCCATCCCCGCAATCTTCTTACCGCTGCTCCATCAACCGCGACGCCTCCTGCACGTCCTTGTCGCCGCGGCCGGAGAAGTTGACGACGAGGATCTCGTCGGGGGACATCCGCGCCGCGCGGGTCAGCGCCTCGGCGATCGCGTGGGCGGTCTCCAGAGCCGGGATGATCCCCTCGCGCTGCGCGACGAGGGCAAACGCGTCGAGCGCCGCGTCATCGGTGACGCTGAGGTACTCGACGCGGCCGCGGTCCTTCCACCACGCGTGCTCGGGACCGACGCCGGGGTAGTCGAGTCCGGCCGAGCACGAGTGGACCGGCGACGTCTGTCCCGCCTCGTCCTGGAGCACGTAGCTCAGTGAGCCGTGCAGCACGCCCGGGGCGCCGAAGCAGAGCGGGGCGGCGTGCTCGCCGGGATGGTTGCTGCGACCGCCCGCCTCTACGCCGACGAGCGCGACACCCTCGTCGTCGACGAATGGGTGGAAGATCCCCGCCGCGTTGGAGCCACCGCCGACGCAGGCGACGATGCAGTCCGGCTTGCGGCCGATCTGCTCGGCGCACTGGGCGCGGCACTCGGCGCCGATCACCGACTGGAAGTCGCGGACGATCCGCGGGAACGGATGGGGGCCGACGACGGAGCCGAGCAGGTAGTGCGTGTCCTCGACCGAGCCCATCCAGTCGCGCATCGCTTCGTTCGTCGCGTCCTTGAGCGTGCGCGAGCCGCTCTCGACGACGTTGACGGTGGCCCCGAGCAGACGCATCCGGAAGACGTTGAGGTTCTGTCGGCGCACGTCCTCGGCGCCCATGTAGACCTCGCAGTCGAGCCCGAAGTGCGCGCACGCCGTCGCGGTCGCCACCCCGTGCTGACCGGCGCCGGTCTCGGCGATCACGCGGCGCTTGCCCATGCGCTCCGTGAGCAGGGCCTGACCGATCGTGTTGTTGATCTTGTGGGCGCCGGTGTGCGCGAGGTCCTCGCGTTTCAGGTAGATCCGCGCCCCTCCGGCGTGCTCGGTGAGACGGGCGGCGAACGTCAGCGGGGTGGGGCGCCCGACGTAGCTTCGAAGCAGGTCGTCGAACCGATCGTTGAACGCCGGATCGCCCCGCGCCTCGTCGTACGCCGTCGCCAACTCGTCGAGCGCCGGCACGAGCGTCTCGGGAACGTAGCGGCCACCGAAGGAGCCGAAGCGGCCCGCGTCGTCGGGGGCGTGGGTGAACGTGGTCATGGGGTGAGGATAGCAATCGCGTCGATGCGCAGCGGCGGATCGAATCCGCCGTGGAGCCCGTGAAGCGAGTGTCGGCCCCCCTCGGCCCGAAGGGCCGACGCAGACATACCGCCGTACGGAGCGCTCAAACTAGAGCCCGGCGATGCGCCGGATGAGCGCCGCGGCCTCGTCGGGAATGTCCAGGAAGTGCAGCCCGATCTCGTAGGCGCGGAAACCGACCTTCTTGCCCCAGACGACCCGTCCGAGCACGCGGATCGACTGGTCCACGCCCCGGATCTCCACGACCTGGTCGCCGGTGATGGGACGCTTGCACTTCAGGCGCACGCCGCTCGCGGAGAGGTCGAGGATCTTGCCGAGGTTGCACTTCACGCCGCCCGGACGGATCCTGCCGAAGCGGCGGTGGTTGCTGCCCGGATGCTCGTGACTCTCGTCGGAGCGCACGTTTCGCGCGATGTCCATCAGCGCGTCGGTTCGTTTGACCCAACCTCGGCTCACGGCGGGTGACTCCGGGCTCGCCCCTTGGCAGTTCGGGACCTCGTGATCGTCATCGGGAGGGACCTGGGGCTTCTTGAGACCGGCCGCGCGCGCCCACGGTTTCTCCGTCGTCCCCGCCCGCGCAATCCCCCCGGGCGCGCGGCTCGCGCGTTCGGACGGTCCGAGAACGAACAGACGCACCGGCGACCCCGCGGTCACCGGTGCGTCGAACGGCCGCTCGGACCGCTCACACGTTGTCAGTCATCCCGTCCCGGTCCGGCGCCGGGCCGCGCGAGGCGTCCGAGGGAGCGGTCGTGGCCAGGCGGCTCGCGCCGTTCGTGTTGTCGTCGAGTCGGCCGAGCACCTCGGGCAGCTCGATGCCCGCCTGGTGCGCCAGTTCGTGCATCGCCGGCAGCGACCCGATCAGGCTGGCGAGGAAGCCGGCGGTGGTGCCGCCTCCATTGTTCCCATTGGAGCCGCCGGAATCCCAGACGGTGATCTTGTCGATCTTGAGGTTCTGGATCGCCTTGACCTGCTCG
>JAAELP010000186.1 GCA_024226535.1 Planctomycetota bacterium
CAGGCTGACAGCGGATTATGGCAGAACAGCGGGGCTGTTATGCCTGACCTGAGTGTGGGGACTCATACAGTCACTTTCAAAACAACCGACGGGTGGACAGCACCCCCGGATCAGACTGTGAGCATAAGCGCAGACGTGACAGAAGCCATAAGCGGAACATACACAATAAAAGAGACTTACACCCTGGCAGATGCAATCGTCATTCTTCAGACGCTTTGCGGTGTAACACCCAGTAACAGTGAAGGATACAAGGATGCAGACAGCGACGGCAAAGCAGGATTCGGAGATGCGGTTTATATTTTGCAGTCTGTATTGGAAGTAAGGTAGAACGATTCTGCAAATCGTTCTGATATGATTTGCACAGCACTCGGAAACGATTTGCAAAATCGTTTTACAGTTTTCAGTTGAAATCTTCCGGAGTGCCGAAATTTCATTTCGGCACTCCGGAAGTGTAAACTGCTTTTGGGACAAAACCAAATATGTTAACGGAAAAAAGAAAGGAGGCTGAAAAAAAGTTTTTCGGTATTCGA
>JAAELP010000187.1 GCA_024226535.1 Planctomycetota bacterium
GGCGAGCACGGCGGCGGGGCGGCGATCCTCGAAGCCGACGCCCGTATCGACCGGTGCCTGTTCGACGCGAATGACGCTCCGACGGGCGGTGGACTGATGCTGTGGACGGGCACGACGGCAACGATCGTGTCCACCGACATCGTGGGGAACACGGCCGACGTGGGGGCCGGGGTGGCGATCGAGGACGGCTTCGTCGATTTCGTCAGCGTCGTGATCAACGGCAACTGGGCGGAGTTCGTGGGCGGCGGCGTGAGCGCCGAGGGCTCGCTGTGCACGATCACGAACGTGGTCATGAGCGCGAACACCGCCGGGCTCATCGGCGGGGGGATCGCGGGCGAGGCCAGCGAACTGACGGCGACGAACGTCACGATGAGCGCGAACACGACGGACCTGTTCGGTGGCGGCGTGTACGTCTTCGGCGTGAGCGAGGCGACCCTCCGCAACTGCATCCTCTGGCAGAACCACACGCCCGGCGAGTCCACCGAAGAGAGCCAGATCGACGGCGACGAGCTCTCGGTGATCGACGTGGCGCACACGCTGATCGACGGGCTCACTGGTGGCCTGGGCGGCGTCGGGAACATTGCGGCCAATCCCCTGTTCCGCGATCCGGCCGGCGGCGACGACACCCCGGGCACGCTCGACGACGATCTGCGTCTGGCCGTCGGCTCCCCGGCGACCGATGCCGGCGACAACGCGTCCCTGCCCCCCGACGTCGCCGATCTCGACGAGGACAGCGACGTGGCCGAGCCCACGCCGAACGACGCCGACGCGCAGCCGCGCCGCTTCGACGATCCCGACGTACCGGACACCGGCAGCGGCGTGGCGCCGCTGGTGGACATGGGCGCGTTCGAGTTCTCCGGCGTGCCCGTCACCTTCGTTGGCGCGCCGGGGGAGAGCTGGTTCGAGCCGGCGAGCTGGTCCGAGGGTATGGTGCCGACGGCCGTGACCGACGTGATCGTGACGGGCGAGGTCGTGATCGATGCGCCGGGCGGGGTCGCCCGCAGCGTTACCGTTCGCTCGGGCGGCATGCTCCGCATCACCACCGGGACGTTGTCGACACCCGAGATCGAGATCGACGCCGGCGGCACGATCGAGCTGGACGATCCTGTCGCCGAGTTGTCCGTGACGCACCTGGAGATCGCAGCCGGGGCGGTTCTCCAGTGGAACGCCGGACGCATCGCGCTCGCTGCCGGCGGTCTCTGGTCTCAGCCGGACGGGCTTGCTTTCGGATGCATCGGGAGCGCCGAGCTCGAGATGGGCGTGGGCTCGACGATGCTCACACCGACGGTCGAGGTCTGCGCGATGGGCTCGCTCATCGGCGGCGGCACGATCGACGGCGACCTGACCAACGACGGCGCCGTCACGCCGGGGCCGGGCCTGGCCACGTTGACCCTGCGCGGAAACTACACGCAGGGGGCGGGCGGCGCGCTCGCGATCGAGGTCCGTCGTCTCAGCGTCGCGTTCGAGCACGACCGCCTGGTCGTTTCCGCGGCCGTCCAGCTCGACGGCGTGCTGCACGTCGAACTCGCCCCCGGCTTCCAGGCAGAGCTCGGGGAGGTGGACGCCGTGATCCTCGGCGACCCCGTCATCGGGTCCTTCGGTTTCGCCACGTATCCGAACCTGTTCGGGCAACTGCTCTTCGACACGATCTACGCCGACGACACCGTGTCGCTGATCATGCTTCCGCCAACTCCGCGGCTGTACGTCGACGACGACGCGGCGCCGAGCGGTTTCGGCACGACGTGGACGAATCCGCTCAACGATCTTCAGGAGGCGCTCGCCGCCGCGGAAGCGCTCGGCGACCTCGTGACGGAGATCTGGGTCGCCGAAGGCACGTACGTGCCCTCGCAGCAGACCGATCCTGAGCAGCCGCGCTCCGCCACGTTCCGCCTCGTGGACGGCGTTCGCCTGGTCGGTGGCTTCGCCGGGAACGAGACCGACGCGAGCCAGCGTGACATCGCCGCCCATCCGACCGTGCTCAGCGGCGACCTCAACGGGGACGACGGCCCGGCCTTCACGAACATCGACGACAACAGCTACCACGTGGTCTTCGCCGACACGCTGGCCCAGCCGGCGATCCTCGACGGCCTGGTGTTCACGCCTGGCCACGCCGAGACGACCTTTAGCGTTCCGTCCAACCGCGGCGGCGGCCTGTATCTCGAAGACGTAACCGCGACCGTCCGCGACTGCACGTTCGTCGAGAACAGCTCGTACGACCCGGGCGCCGGCGTGAGCGTGGAGGACGGCGACTACACGATCATCGAGTGCCTGTTCACCGGCAACACGAGCGGCGGCGGAATGTCCGCGCTGCGGGGGTTCACGTCGGTGACGGGCTGCACGTTCGAGCTGAACGACGGAAACGGTCCGTGCTGCGGAACCTTCCGTGCGGGCGGGTTGGTCCTCGCCGGCGATGCGGTGGTTACCGACTGCCACTTCGCGCACAACGATGCCTCCTCCGGCGGGGGCATGTCCGTGGGAGCCGCGTCCACGGTGCTCATCGACGACTGCACGTTCACGAACAACACCGCAAACCACGGTGGCGCCCTGCGCACCTCGACGACGAATCTGGCGGTGGTGCACTCCGACTTCATCGACAACACGGCCACGTCGGGCGGAGGCGCGGTGACGGTGGACTCGTCGCTCCCAGTCATGTTCGAGAGCTGCACGTTCAGCGGCAACTCCACCGAGAGCCTGGGGGGAGGCGCGATCTACGCCGGTGATACTGAGCTCATGCTCACCGCGTGCACGTTCACGGCCAACACCGGCGCCGGGGCCGCCCTGTACCTCGGCGGCAGTCCGACCACGATGACCGGATGCACCTTCATCGGCAACGACGCGCCCAACGATCTCGGCGCGATCTGGAGTTCGCACGCCGCGTGCCAGATCATCGACTGCCTGTTCCAGGACAATACCGGCTGCGCCGCGAGGATCGACGAGAGCGACGGCGCCGTCATCGATCGCTGCCGGTTCGTAGGTAACTCCGCGAACGGTCACTTCGGAGGTGGGCTTCGTCTCTTCCGATCGGAGACGCTCGTCACCAACAGTCTCTTCACGGGGAACTTCGCTCCGGAGGAGGGCGGTGGGATCCACACGTACGGTAACGGCCCGGTGACGGTGCGGCAGTGCACGATGCATGGCAACGTGGCCGGCGAGATCGGCGGCGGTCTGCGCCACGCGGACATCCAGGATGGCTTGATCGCCAGCCTCACCGTGTCAGACAGCATCTTCTGGGACAACGTGGCCGACGGCGTCATCGACGAAGACGCGCAGGTGTCCGTGCATCCCGACGTGCTCTCCACGATCGACTACTGCTGCATCCGCGACCTCGGCACGATCAGCGGCACCGGCAACATCGGCGACGATCCGGTGCTCGTCGACCCGTACGGACCCGACGGCACGGCGGGCACCGGCGACGAGGATCTCCACCCGAGCGCGACTTCCCCGTGTGTCAACGCGGGCGACCTGCTGTACGCCGGTCCCCCTGACGAGCTTGATCTCGACGGGCTGGCGCGGCTCCAGGTCTGCCGTCTCGACATCGGGGCGTACGAGACCGATGGCCCCGATCCGCAGATGCCCGACTGCAACGACAACGACGTGTTCGACGAGTGCGACATCGCCGACGGCACGAGCCTCGACTGCAACCTCAACGGCATCCCCGACGAGTGCGACGTCGCGACGGGCGACTGTGACGGGAACGGCATTCCCGATGAGTGCGACCTGTCAGTCGGGGGGGCCGGCCTCGACTGCGACGGCAACGGGGTCATTGACGCGTGCGACATCGCCTCTGGCGCCGTCGAAGACTGCAACGCCAACGGTGTGCCGGACGCGTGCGACATCGCAACGAGTCATGCCGCTGCGTCCGACGAGCTGAGTCCCATGGGATTCGGCTTCGAGCAGGAGTATCACGCGCGCTACGCCCCGGAGGCCTCGGGTCCGGTGACGCTCTCCTTCGCGGCGTTCGGCGACCTGAGCAGCTCGTCGGAGCACATCGCCATCCGCGTCGACGGCACGCTCGTCGGAACCGTGTTCACTTCCGGCGCTTCGGACTGTGACGACGTGAACGGCGAACTCGTGCTGACCGCCGAGTCCTACAATGCGGCCCGCACCGGCCCGGACGCGTTGATCGCGATGGAACCGACCACCAGCGTCCAGCCCGGATACTGCACGCAACACTCGTACATCTCGGTGAGCATCGCGTACGCGATCGACCCGACGTCGCTCGACACCGACGGCGACGGGATCCCCGACGAGTGCGCCTGTGGCAATCTCGACCTCGACGGCAACGGAGACGTCGGTTTCAGCGACATCCTCCAGTTGATCGGGATGTGGGGACCGTGCTCCACGTGCCCCGAAGATCTGAACGGCAACGGGACCGTCGACTTCGGCGACGTGCTGCTCGTCATCGCCGGCTGGGGGCCGTGCCCGGGGTCATCGAGCTGAAGACTCCGCGGGATCCGGAGTACGAGTGCAGATGGCGGTCACCCGAGGAACGCGCCGACAGGCCGGATGCGGTCAGGGGCATGATGAACAACGCGAGTCTCGACAATTCCACCTGCGCACGAGTGACCATGGGCCAGTACAGGCTGGCGACGACGCGAAGCGGCCGCACGGGATCCACCCCGTGATGTGACGCGCCCCCGGTACTCTGCGGCCGCCCGGTCGTCACGGCGTCCGCGCGGCTCGGAGCCGGACGATTCGTGCGGCGAGTTCGGCGGCGACGAACATCGCGAGGATGGGGATCACCGGGTTGAACAGGTACGCGGCCTCGCGGTAGGCGATGATGCTGACCAGCGCGCCTGCCGCGGCGACGACGCCGAGGACCAGGAGTCGGCGCCACGCCGAGCCGCGCATGCCGACGGCGACCAGCCCGCCGATGACCGCGCCGGCGAGGAGCACCGTGATGATCTGCCACGGCCGGGGGAAGCGAACCGTCGCGCCGCGCCCCAGCGCGTCGATGCCCACCGCGTGTGCATAGCAACCGTAGATGCGTCGTTGGCCGTCGTAGGCATGGAGGTCCACGTCGCCCCTCGCGTTGCCGATGACCACCGCCCGCTCCGCGAGCCAGTCGCGAAGCTGCACGTCGGTCGCTCCCATGGCGTCGGCGTACTCGATCGTGATCGCCGACAGTTCCGCGTCGCCCGGGACGTCGAGCACGTAGGAGCCGACGACGTCGCCGCGCTCCAGGCCCAGGTGCGCGTCGGTGCGCGGCTCGGTGTGGATGCCGCTGAGCTCGATCCGCTCCGGCTCACCGATGATCCGCTTCGCGCGGGGCACGACGGGGCTCTCCCGGGAGAACGTGATCTCGGCGATCCCCCACTCCCGGTCCAGCTCGAGGGCGACGTCGGCGCCCGGCCAGCGCAGGGCCGCATGCGCGGCAAGCGCCAGCGACGGCATCGGATCGCGCTGGCCCCGATCCACGAGCAGGTCGAGGCTCCACGGTCCCGTCGCGTTGTAGAGACCGGTCGTGCTTCCCCAGCGCACGCCGGAGGCGAGGATCGAGGCGCTGGTGTCGGGAAGGCCGTGATCGTCGCGCTGCCACTCCGACACGGCGACGACGACGTCGATCTCCCGCTCGCGCAGCGCCCGGACACCCTCGATGAACCCCGCGTCGTGCGGGGTCTCGCCGCCGAAGCTGATGTCGAAGACGACCACGCGCACCCCGGCCCGGCTGAGCCGCTCCATCAACCGTCCGTGGAGTTACCGCAGGCTCGTCACGTCGTCGTACCCGACGCCGGTCAGCCCCTCGGCGCGCGCGAGCACCGCCGCGTCGGTCTCGTCGGTCTCGTCGGTCAACGAGATCACGCGCACGGAATCCACCCGGCCGCCGAGCCCCGCCGGCGTCACGGTGAGCATCATCGCCTTCTCGATGATCCGGTTCAGCGGCGTCCACCGGTAGAACAGCGGAACGCCGACGAACCACGCCGCGAGGACCGCGATGACGACGGCCGCCAGCCAGGACACGACGGGGTGCAGGGCGATCTCGCGCCGCGCCTTGGTCTGCACGACGGCGCCCACCTGCTCGCGCCGGGCGACGATCGGATCGCCGCGCAGGAAACGGCGCAGATCCAGGGCCAGGTCCCCGGCGGAGCGGTACCGGCGCGGGCGGCTGCGGTGCATCGCGGTGGTCACGATCGTCTCGAGGTCGCCGCGCAAGGCCCGGTTGACCGTGCTGATCCTCGTCGGCTCCGTCTCGCGGACGATGTGGGTCGCCACGTGGAGCGGCTTGCCCCTGAGGTCGTAGGGCACGTCGCCGCACAGCAACTCGTAGAGAACGACGCCGAGGGAGTACACGTCGCTCCGCGCATCGATGTCGTCCGGGTTCGCGTCGATCTGCTCCGGGGACATCTACTGCACGGTCCCGACCAGCTCGCCGACCTCGGTGCGGAAGGTCGTCGCCGCGATATCGGAATCGGTGACGCGCGCGACGCCGAAGTCGATGACCTTCGGGTTCCCCGACGTATCCACGAGGATGTTGGCCGGCTTCAGGTCACGGTGAACGACGCCGCGCTGGTGGCCGTGTTCGACGGCATCGCAGATGCGCGCGAACAGCTCGAGGCGCTCGCGCACGTCGAGCTCGTTCGCATCGGCGTACTCGGTGATGCCCTTGGCGTTCGGGATGTACTCCATCACGAAGTACGGCACGCTGACCGAGCCGTCGTCGTGGATCCCCGCGTCGTACACCTGCGCGATGCCGGGGTGGTGCAGGTGCCCCAGGATCTGAACCTCTGATTTGAAGCGGTGCTCGGTGGCGGCCGACGCGACGCCACGCGTCAGGAGCTTGAGGGCCACGGCCCGATGCGGGTGGTCCTGGATCGCGAGGTACACGGTGCCCATCCCGCCCGTGGCGAGGACCCGCTCCAGGCGATAGCGACCGATAACTCGAAGCCCGGCGGTCGGCGCCGGCGGATCGATCTGCGTGGACGCGTCTTCTGGTCTCTCCTGGTCGGTCATGGCCGCCGCTCGTGACCTCAACGATACCCGTAAGTTCGCGTGCGCTCACGGTTACGGAACAAGAGCCCCCCCCGAAGACGACGAATCGTGGATCGATGCGGTTCCCGGGACGCGCCGCGGCTCGCCACCATGCCCGGGATCTCCCGAGAGGTCCGGCGGGTTACTCGCCGATAAACCAAACACCACAAGCTCTCTACAAGACGGGCCGCGGTGTCCGTCTTCTATGCCAACCTCGACGTTGACCAGTAGGAGCCTGCTATGGATCACAACGGAACTGCGGCCGCACGCGCCGTCCACTCGTCCCGCGGGCAGCCCACCAAGCTACGACGGCGGTGGATGCGAACGGCTCTCCTCGTTCTCGCGCTGGGCTGCTTCGCCTGGTGGATCGTCAACCCACTGCGCTGGTGGTTCCCACGCCACGGCGGCAAGCGAAGCCCGGGCACGACGACCGGATGGGTCGCGCCGACCGAGGCCTTCCCGCCCGGGTTCGGCGAGCTTCGTTCGGCCGACGCGCCGCCGGCGTGCCGCCGGTACTTCGGGTAGCTCGCGCCGATCACGCCGTCTTCCGGCCGGCCTCGCGTACAAAAGCCGGCACCGGAGCTTGACGCCCCGGCACCGGCGGTTCGTTTCGCTCACGCGATCACGGACACTCGTTGCCCATCGCACCGGCCAGGATCGCCAGGTCGCTGAGCGTGATCGGCGGCACGCCGTCGAGATCGGCGATCGGGTACGCCGTACCGAACGCGGCCGCGAGCAACGCCTGGTCGGCCGTGTCGACGATACAGTCGCCGTTGATGTCGCCAAGCAGGACGTCGCGGCCAAACGTGTCGCCGTCGGCACCGGCGAAGAGCGCGAGATCGATCAGGCCGATCGTGCCGTCACCATCGAGATCGGCCTGCGGCCAGTACGTGCCGAAGACCGCGCTCAGCAGACCGAAGTCGACGTCGTCGACGATCCAGTCGCCGTTGATGTCGCCGAGCAGGTCGCGCCCTGCGACATCGCCGATCACGCTCCCCATCATCGCGAGATCGATGAGGTTGACCGAACCATCTCCGTCGAGATCGGCCTGGCGCCAGTTCGTCCCGAACACGGCGGCGAGCAGGTCGAAGTCGATCTGGTTGACGATCTGGTCGCCGTTGATGTCGCCGAGCAGGTCTCGTCCCGAGGTCGTGTTGAACTGTGCGCCGAGGAGATCCGCGTCGATCATGGTGACCTGTCCGTCGCCGTTGAGATCGGCGCCGGGGTGGGCCGTCCCGAGCAGACCCGCCATCAGGGCAAGATCGATGATGTTGACGAACTCGTCACCGTTGAGATCGCCCAGCAGCCCGAGTCCGACGTGACGACCGTAGTTCGCGCCGAGCATGTCGACATCGACCTGGTCGACGATGCCGTCGTCGTTGAAGTCCGCCTGCGGTGACGACGTTCCCAGGCTGGTGGCGACGAAGACGAGGTCGATGATGCTCACGAGCCCGTCGCCGTTCGTGTCACCGATGAGCCGGGTGCCGCACGTCGTTCCGAAGACGGCGGCGAGCATGTCCACGTCGATCTGGTCGACGGTGCCGTCACCGTTGAAGTCCGCCGTGCGATCGGACGTACCGAGATGGGCCGAGAGGTACACGAGGTCGATGAGGTCGACCACGCAGTCGCCGTTCGTGTCGCCGATGATCGGCACGGCCAGCGGCGCCCAAGGCGCCCAGATTGGTTTCTGGGGCGTGATCGTCGGCCCGACGGGTTTCGATTCGATCGTGAGACGCGCGGCGAAGTGCGATTGCGCCGGCGCGGGCGCCACGGCGCCTCCGATGGCGACGATTCCGGCGAGCAGCGCAATGTCGAAACGTGACTTGGTCATGACAGAGCCTCCTATGCGGGCTGCCAAGTCACCTCCGACGACAACGTGTCGCCACCCTTTGGCGAGCATTATCCCAGAACGCCTCGCACTTGCAAGAAAAACGCCGGCGACCATCGTGGTCGCCGGCGTCTGGATGTGCGTGCCTGGCTCGTCGGGCGTGCGGTGGTCTTTACTCGCACGGCCCCCACAAGCCGACCAGGTCGAGGATGTCGCCGAAGCCGACGTCGTTGCTGTGGTCGACGTCCGCGGGGCAGGCGGGCGGGCACGGGCCCCATGCTCCGATGACCTGGAGGATGTCGCCGAAGCCGATGTCGCCCGAGCCATCGAGATCGCCCGGACACGGGCAGGTCGGTGATGCGCTGAGATCGGTCTCCGCGAAGAGGGTGGGGAGTCCACCACCGCCGGAGAGGCCGGCGATGCCGTCCTGCACGCCGATTTCGAGCCAGGTGATGTGGATCTCACCGTCGTAGAACATCTCGATCTGGAAGCTGTTCGAGTTCGTGCTGCCGTACTCGGGGACGTTCTCGAAGGTGATGGCCATTCGATCGCTGGTCTTGCGGTAGCTGACGGTTCCGCCGGCGCCCGGGTTCAGGTCGTCGAACAAGGCCGAAACGCGGGGCACCTTGAAGTGCCGGTCGAACGTCTCGTCGTACGTTGATCCATCGTTGCCGTTGAACGTGAGGTTCCCGTTGCTGTTGACGAAGATGTGCTCGTACGGGAACCCGTACAGGTTGACCCAGTACGGACTGCAATACGCCTGCGCCCAAGTGTCGTCACCGAGGGTCAGGAGATGGGGATTGGGGCCGTTCGGATCGGTCGGGAACTCCAGCGCCTCCGTCGCGCAGACCCCGTAGTAGTCACCGGTGCCGTCCGGCACGTACTTCACGGTCGTGTTGGACAGGTCGAAGCCGCTGCCGGCGAACTGCTCGGTGAAGTGATCCGGCTGGTCCAGCGTCGTGAACGTGAACGCGGGGGAGTAGCCGCCGTCGCCGCAGGCGTTCGTCGATCGGACGTGCCAGAAGTACTGTTGCAGCGAGTCGAGGGCCAGGAGGACCTCGTGGACCGGCAGCGTGGTCGTCGTGGTGTACACGACGTTTGCGAACGCCGCGTCCGTCGCAAGCTCCAGGTCATACTCCGCGACCTCCGGCGACTCATGCCACTGGAGCGTGGGCTGACGCGAGACGTCCGTCGCCTCGTCGGGCGGATCGAGCAGCGCCGTCACTCCGGGAGGCCCGGACGAGATGGTCAAGTCGATGCCGGTGACGTGCTGCTGGCTGGCCGCGATACCGCTCAACAGGATCGTGTGGTGACCCGGCGTTGCGAGCGCGAGATCGCTGACGGTCATGACCGACGTGAACGGCGGCAGTCCCGACCCGACGCTGAACGAGACCGTGCTGCCCGGGGGCTCGTTGCTGGCGCTCAGCGTCACGACCTCGTCGAAGTCACCGTTCTGCGTGATCTGGAGCGTGAACTGCGCCGCGGTGGCAGGCGGTACGCAGACCGCGTGCACGTCGGGCGTGCACTCCAGCGCAAACCCGTTGGGCATCGGGATCGAGACCGACGGATCACCGGCCAGGTTCAGCATCTCGAAGTAGTCGCGGCTGACGGGATCCGCCGGGCCGTACTTGTCCAGCAGGTCGTACATCGCCGCCTGCCACGCCGGTCGAACCTGATGGATGCCCTTCGTGAAGATCATCTCGTACAGGAAGAGCTCCAGGTCCTGGGTCTCGAACCACGGGTCGGTGTACCAATAGATGTAGTTGGTCGCCCCGATGTACGCCGAGGCGCCCTTGTTGGCTTCTCTCAACCAGGTCTCGCCGACGCACTCGCTGGTCCCGTAGTAGCTCAGCGTGTTGCACGTGAACCCGATCACGAGCGGATACATGCCCGCGTTGGTGAGCGACCGCACGTTGTCCCGGTTGAACGCCGGGCCCATCCAGGCCGTCGGGCCGCTGTGGCCGAAGTATGTCGCCATGACGGTGCCCGCGTTGATCGCCGCGGCCACGTCTCCGGTCCCGGCCCCGAGACGCGCGTACAGCTTCAGCGAGTCGTAGCCGTTGGGGTCCATGACCCCCGCGACGACCCAGTCGTGGGCCTCTTCCGCACCGCTGCTCATGTCGCTCGTCGCGATGAACGTGGCGCGCTCGGTGTACGTCGGGACGGCGAAGACCCCGGAGTCCACGTGCAGCGACTTGTCGATCACGGCGTTGAGCTGATCCACCGTGTTCAGGGGCCACCGGCCGACGAACAGGTCGCAGTACCAGTCATCGCCGGCATCCATGCAGGCGTAGGGCAAGTCCGTGTGCGACGAGGTGGTGCCACCGCCGGTCCAGGAGGGGATCGTGTCCGTGTCGCCCGCAAGCAGGACGAAGTCGGGCGCATCGGCCGTTCCCCAGAGACTCACGATGTAGTTCCGGATGTCCGCGGCGCTCGAACCGGCCGGCACCACGTAGATCGTCACGTCGTAGCCCTGGGCCTCCTTCGCCTGGACGAACGGAACGATGGACGGGGCCAGACCCGGGTCGATGACGATCAGGTAGTTGCCGCCAACCGCGGCCGACGCCGACTCCATCGGCTCCGGGTTGAGAACCATTTCGTTCAGGAAGTTCATCGCGCCCCAGGAACGCGTCGCCGGCTCGCCACCGTCGATCCGGATCTCCAACTCGATCCGTGGTCGCATGATCAACTTCGCGTGGCTCGGATCGTACGACACGGGCCGGATCACGATCTCGTACAGCGCTCGATCCCGAACGATCCCGAGCTCGTTGACGGCCACCACCGGATGATCGACCGGGTGGCGATAGGCCGCCTGGTCGAAGTGGAACCGATCTCTGGCCACGGCATCGGCGCCGCCCCACACCGCCGGCTGCATCGGGATGACCGGTCGAGCGAGGCCCGCGGCCGCGAGGTCGATCGTGGTTTCCACGGCAGGGCGCATGGAGACGCCGACGTTCGCCCCGCGCGGCGCCAGGAAGAACTCGCGCACGATCGGCAGCGCCGGCGCTCCCGGAGCGCCGGCCAGCGATGCGTCGGGCCATGTCACCGTCACGAACTCGCCCCCGGCGGTCGCGCGCGCGCCGGCCGTCACGCCGTCGGTGGCGACGGTGACGGTGATGCCGGTTGCATCGTGACTGTTGACGATCACCCGAGGCGCGGCTTCTCGTTGCAGCGCCGGCGACGTGACCGAGATCCACTCCGCCATGGCACCGGTGGCCAGCGCCGCCGTCGCGATCGCGGAAACGACGGCGACATTTCTGATCCTGGCTCGGGGCATTGGTTTCTCCAGTCCTGTTCCCGGTGTATTGATGGAGGCGAACGGGGCTCTCCCGTCCACCGTGCGAGTCACGGACAGATCCCCCAGCCACTGATCACGACCAGCAGGTCGGCGAAATCGACGATGCCGTTGCCGTTGAGGTCTTCGTCGGGGCAACTCGTGCAACCCCAGGCCCCGATGACCACGAGGACATCGGAGAATCCGACGGAGTCATCGCCGTCGAGGTCGGGCGTGCAGCTCGCGGACTCGGCCATGAGATCGATCGCCGCAAGGGACACGAGCCGATTGCCCTCGGCGGAGAAGTGCGACGTGTTCGCATTGGCAAAGCGACCGCACAGCTCGGCGAAATCGCCGACGTCCGGATGATCGCGCACGCTCATCCCGTACACGCCGATCGCGGCGGTGTTGCCGTCGTCGGTCGCGTACAGATCCCAGGCGTGCGCGTCGATCCGCGTGGAGATGAGGATGATGTCGCTGTCGGGATGGCCGCCCCGAACCGCCTGCACGGCGAGCGGCCAGTCTTCCGGCGACGTCTCGTGGCCTGCCGCGAAGGAGAAGACGACTTCGGGTGCCAGCAGCTCGAACATCCGCTCGTGCGCGCCGCTGAACTCGGCCGCGAGCTGGGGCACGTAGCCGGCGCCGCCCCAGCCGGCCGGTCCGTGGATCTCTCCGAGCGCTCCGTCGATCCAGAAGGAGTTGGCGAAGACCACGACGATTCCGGTGCCGCTGTTCTCGATCACGATGCCGCGGTGATCCTGCTCGTCGATCGCGTCGAGGCCGGGCAGCGACGTCACGTGCTTCTCCACCTGCACCTCGGCGAACTGGAGCGTCTGGTCGATCTCGGGCGCGGTCGGCCACGGGTGCTCGAAGGTGACGATCGTGGTGGGGCCACCGGTGACCGACTCGACCTTGTTGATGGCGTGGTTCAGGATCGTCTCGCCGGGCTCGGCCTGGATGAGCACGAGCTGTCCGGTCTGGATCGACGCCGACAGGTCGCCGGCGAGCGCGATCTGGGTCGCCGACGCGATCACGTCCCCCCCGCTCAGCGTGTGGCTCAGGACGATCGTCGGGCCCGGCACGACGACCGGGCTTCCGGTCGGCGTTCCCTGGGTGCCGAGACTGCTCGACTTGACCGGCGTCACCGTCATCTCGGGATCACCGCCGTGCTGGAGGACGTAGATCTCGAGCGTGGCATCATCGGTATGGGTCAGGAGCGTGCCCTCTTCGGGATGGAACACGATCTGGATCTTCGTGCCCGACCGGAGGATCGCCCCGCCGGCCGGCCCGAGCGAGCCGCCCACCGGCGCGTGGGTGCCGCCGCCGGACCAGAAGCGCTGGAACGACCGGAGGTCGCCCGCGAAGGTTCCTCCGTGAATGAGCGTCCAGTTTCCGCTGGACCAGATCGACTCGGCGCTGGCATCCTGCCCGAAGAACCTGGTCCCATGGCGGATCGGGTAGTTGAATCCCCCGCACTGCGCTTCGAGATGGGCGGCGGTGAATCCGTGGGAGTACTGCTCGGGGAAGGTGCGACCGTTCAGACACGAGGTGCGGACCGCGCGACTGTGCGCCCAGGACACGCACTTCACGACACCGGTGTACTCCTGGAGCGCCAGGCGCTCGGCGTTGTCACCGAGGCTGCCGGAAGTGTTCTGCACGAGGTTCAGCGAATCGTCGACGCGCGGTGAGAAGAACCCACTCCAGTTCTCGGCCTCATCGAAGACGTCGACGACTCGGAACGTGCTGTCCGCACCCACGGTCATCGGCCGGACATGGAGCAGTGAGCCCGGCAGCTCGGCCGCGTCGGCGTTGAACGTCACGATGTTCAGGTCGGTGGCCAGGTCGCCGGGTAACGCTGCAACCGCACCGCTGGTTCCATCCGAATACGGGCTCGTGGGGTGGAAGATGCCGCCGTTCCAGATGTGACCGGTCGGTCCGCTCAGGGTCCCGCCACCGCTGAGGTTGTCGAGTTCGTACGGCGCGGTGGGGCTGCGCGACTCCCAGAGATCGTCGAAGTCCGAATCGGTGATCGCGTGATTGCGGATGAACACGCTGCGGATCCCCGTCCAGTGCCGCGTGTCTCCGCCGCCGACCCGGAAGCCGAAGACCGTGCCCAGCGCGCTCACGCTCGCTCCGGCGGCGCCGGACGCCTGCCCCTTGCGGAACCCCGTGGTCCCCGTCCCCCCGTCACCCGTCACCGCGTCGCTTCGGCACCGCAACGTGGCCGTCCCCGTGGACGTGCCGTCCGGCGGCTCCTCCCACGACAGCGCCGTCAGGATCCACGCGCCCGCGGGAAGAGCCCCGCCGCTGGTGCCGTCGGTCGTGAAATCGTCGATCTCGACGAGAACCGTTCCCGCCGCCGTCGAGAGCGACGCCTGGACGTTCTCGTCGCCGTAGTCCATCGCCAGGCGGCACACGTCATCGGCGTGGAAGAACGCGTTGAGCTGCCCCGCGTCGCGATCTCCCGGCTCCTGGTAGAGCCAGGCCACGATCGTGAACGGCTTGCCGTCGGCGAAGCTGGCGGTGGGACAGTCGGCGTGCGCCCAGGTCAGCGTATCGTCGGCTGTATGGGACCCGCCGATGTTTCCGATCGACCCGACCGACGTTGCCGGCCCTGCCAGCAGCGCGATCATCGCACTGAACACGAGCAGAAGTGCGCGCGCCATAGCCTCAGTTCCTGTCAGTCTCAGAGTAGGCCTCCGGAGCGGTCCCCAAACCCCGAATTTCGCCCCGTTCTTCGGCCCAGGTGCGCCTACCGTGGTACGCGCGTCGCACCGTTATGGGACCCCGGGGCGTGGCGGGACATTGAGTGACACGCAAAACTGGTCGATAAGCACCCTTGCGGGCGGGCCCGCGCACGACGCCGTAGATCGCGGCCGGGCCGCCGCGCCTCCGCGCCACGCCCCCGTTGCCGTGGGAACATCCGATGACGAAGACCGAAACCCAGAACATCCTCACCACCGCGCGCGACAACCGCCATGATCTGGATCCGGAGTCGATCGAGCGGTCGTTTCTCAACCACATCGCGTTCACGCAGGCGACCGTGCCGTTCTTCGAGACGGATCACGACCGCTGGGTGGCGCTCGCGCTGACCGTGCGCGATCGGCTCATCGAGCGCTGGATCGCCACCCGCCGCGCCTACTACGCGCGCCACGACACCAAACGCGTCTACTACCTGTCGCTGGAATACCTCGTCGGGCGCACGCTCGGCAACAGCCTCCTGAACCTGAACATCTACGACGAGTGCGCGCACGCGATGGAGACCCTGGGCCTGGACCTCGAGGAGATCCGGGAGATGGAAGAGGAGGCCGCCCTCGGCAACGGCGGTCTCGGACGGCTCGCGGCGTGCTTCCTCGATTCCATGGCGACGCTCCAGTTGCCCGCCTACGGCTACGGCATTCGCTACGACTACGGGATGTTCCACCAGCAGATTCGCGACGGCCACCAGGTGGAGGAGCCCGACGACTGGCTGCGCCTGGGGAATCCGTGGGAGGTCGCGCGTCCCGAGGATACGTACCGCATCAGCTTCGGCGGCCGCTCGGAGCCGTACAAGGACGAGCACGGAAACCTCCGGTGGCGCTGGGTCGACACGCACGACATCCTCGCCCTGCCGTACGACACGCCCGTCCCCGGGTACGGCGGCCAGACGGTGAACACGCTGCGTCTCTTCTCGACGCGCGCCGCGCGCGAGTTCGATCTCGACTACTTCAACCACGGCGACTACATGCGCGCCTGCGAGGAGCGCTCCCGCGCCGAGAACATCACCAAGGTCCTGTACCCCAAGGACGACATGGAGCAGGGCCGCGAACTGCGGCTCCAGCAGGAGTACCTGCTCGTCTCCGCGTCGCTCCAGGATATCCTGGACCGCTTCGCCCTCAACGACGACGACTGGTCGCTGCTGCCGGAGCGGGCGGCGATCCAGCTCAACGACACGCATCCGGCGCTGGCCATCCCCGAGCTGATGCACCTGCTGATGGATCGCGAAAGCCTGGCCTGGGACGAGGCCTGGACGATCGCCGTGAACACGTTCGCGTACACGAACCACACGGTGATGCCCGAAGCGATGGAGCGGTGGGACGTCGACCTGCTGGACCGGCTCCTGCCGCGTCACCTGCAGATCATCTACGAGATCAACCGGCGCTTCCTGGAGCAGATCGAGCAACGCTGGCCGGGAGACGTCGATCGCGCGCGGCGGATGTCGCTCATCGACGAAGACGGCGGCAAGCGCGTCCGGATGGCCCACCTCGCCATCGTCGGCAGTCACTCGGTCAACGGGGTGTCGGAGGTCCACACGCAGATCCTCCGGGATCGCGTCCTCCGCGACTTCCACGAGCTCGATCCGGACAAGTTCAACAACAAGACGAACGGCATCACGCCGCGCCGCTGGCTGGCGAAGGCGAACGAGCCGCTGAGCGAGCTGATCAGCGGCACGATCGGCGACGACTGGGTCACCGATCTCGAGGATCTGCGCCGGCTCGTTCCCTTCGCCGACGACGCCGGCTTCCGGCGACACTGGCGCTCCGCGCGGATCGACGCCAAGCACCATCTCCGGGACCACCTCCGGAAACACGTGGGCATCGATATCGATCCCGGCATGATGCTCGACTGCCACATCAAGCGCTTCCACGATTACAAGCGGCAGTTGCTCAACCTCCTGCACGTGGTCACGCTCTACAACCGCCTGCGCGCGGGCGAGGACGCCGGCGTCCCCCGCATGGTCCTGTTCGCGGGCAAGGCCGCTCCCGGCTACATGCACGCGAAGCTCACGATCAAGCTCGCCAACAGCATCGCCGAGGTCGTGAACAACGATCCCGTCGCCAGCGGACGGTTGCACGTCGCCTTCGTTCCCAACTACGGGGTGTCGCTCGCCGAGCGCATCGTCGCCGCCGCCGACCTGTCGGAGCAGATCTCCACCGCGGGCATGGAGGCGTCCGGCACCGGCAACATGAAGTTCGCGCTCAACGGCGCGCTCACGATCGGCACGCTCGACGGCGCCAACATCGAGATCCTCAACGAGGTCGGGGAGGAGAACTTCTTCGTCTTCGGCCTCACCGTCGAGGGCGTGGAGCAGACGAAAGCTGCCGGCTACGACCCCCGCGCCGTCTACGAGCACAACGCCGAACTCAAGGCCGCAATCGACGCCATCCGTAACGGGAGGTTCTCGCCCGGCGATCCCACCCTGTTCGAGCCGCTCATCAGCCGTCTTCTCGACGAGGGCGATCCGTACATGGTGCTCGCCGACTACGACGCCTACGTCCAGTGCCAGGAACGCGTGAGCCGCGTCTACCAGGACCGTGAGCAGTGGACGCGGATGTCGATCCTGAACACGGCCAACATGGGACGCTTCTCCAGCGACCGCACCATCCGCGAGTACGCCGACGAGATCTGGCACGTGCAATCGGTGCCGGTGGATTGACCGGGATAGGGGCCGTGATCCCTATTCCATGTCCGCAGCGAACACGGCATCATGCCTGATACGGGAGCAGGTGGGAGGCCGTGCAATGATGCGTCCCACGACCATGACCGCGCTCGCCGCCGTCACGGCTTCGCTGCTCTGGACTTCGACGACCGTGGCCCAGACGTTCGGGCTGGACGACAACCCCTCGGCGCCGATCGGGTGGGGCCCACCGCCGGTGGGACCGATCCCCGGGTTCGGCGCGGAGAACCCGTTCGGCATCCTGACGGCCGGATACCCGCCGGGGTGGGCGCCCTCACCGGTGATCGTGAACTTCTGCAGGGATTCCGACCTGCTCGGTCCATCCGTGATCGTGCAGCTCTTCACGCCGTTGGGGAACTACGACGACTCGCTGTCCAGCAACACCGTGATGGCCGCGACGACGCGCCCGATCAAGCTCCGGTTCAGCGTCGACCGCGTGACCAGCGGCGTGCCGGGGTCCGCGGTCGCGAGCCAGGTCGCGCTCAACCAGCAGCCGAGCGACATCTTCTCGACGACCGACCGGTTCGTCAGCCCCCTCAACCCCGCCTACCTCGCCATGACGACCGCGCCGGGCTACGGCGGTCCGTTGCCGGCCCCGATCGCGTACGCCGGACCGCGCAACAACCTGCTCCGGGACGACCAGACGTTCGGCGTCTGGTGCGGCGTGCCGCTGCCGTGCCCGCCCCCCAACGTGACGGCACCCGTCATCGGACCCGGAACGCACGACAACATCGACCAGTACGACGCACAGCTCATGGATCCGACCGGGGCCGGAACGAATGCCGGCTGGATGTACTTCACCATGTACCCCGACGAAGCGGTCTCGCTCGGCATCTCCGCGGCGGACGTCTACGACGTCGCGCCCGGCTGGCTCGGAACGATGGTCGGCTTCCCGTTCGCCCCCGCGGCGATCCTCGGGCTGGGCCTCGCCGGCGGGCCGGACTCGATCGACGCCCTGATCATGTTCGACAACAACGTCCGGGGCGGGCCGGGGTTCGGCGGCCCCGGCGCCGAGCCGAACGTGGACTGCGCCCTGTTCAGCCTGGCGCCGGGATCGACTTCGCTGGCCCAGTACGGGCTCGACGCGTCGGACGTCTTCTACACGAACTTCACGACGACGTTCTGGCTGTACGCACCGTCGGCGAACCTCGGGCTCGTCCCGAGCCCCGGCGGTCAGCCCGCGTTCCAGCCCGACAACGTGGACGCGCTGGAGATCCTCTACCACTGCCGCGAGGACCTCAACGGCAACCTGTCCGTCGACTTCGCCGACATCCTCGCCGTGATCGGCGTCTGGGGTCCGTGCCACGGATGCCAGCACGACCTCAACGACAACGGCAGCGCCGACTTCGCCGACATCCTGGCGATCATCGGCGCGTGGGGGGCGTGCCCGCCGTAACCGAGTCCGGGGTTAGAATGACGGCGACCCAGAGCATGGGGGACCGATGGGTACGCCGAACGATCTCACACCCGACCAGGTGCAGCACCTCGACGCGCTGCTCGCCGAGGCGCAGGAACTGCCCGCCGACGAGCGGCTGGCGTTCGTGCGCCAGAAGATGACCGCGAGCGGGCTCGGCTCCGCGCTCGGCGCGGGGGCGGCGACCGGCGACACCGTCGCGCACGAGGCCGGGCGGCTCGTCCCCGGGCCCACGCCGCAGAAGGTCGGGCGCTTCTCGGTCAAGAGCGTCATCGCCTCCGGCGGGATGGGCACGGTGTACCTGGCGATGCAGGACGAGCCGCGGCGGCCCGTCGCGCTGAAGATCATGAAACCGCGTATCTCGTCGCTCGCGGCGCTGCGGCGCTTCAAGTACGAGTCGCAGATCCTCGCGCGGCTGCATCATCCGAACATCGCGGACGTCTACGACGCCGGCAAGCACGTGCAGGACGGAACGACGGTGCCGTACTTCGCGATGGAGTACATCCCCAACGCGCGGCCGATCACGGACCACGCGCTCCAGGCCCAGCTCCAGATCCCCGAGATGCTGACGATGTTCATCAAGGTGTGCAACGCCGTGCACCACGGTCACCAGAAGGGGGTCATCCACCGCGATCTGAAGCCGGACAACCTGCTCGTGGACGCGCACGGCGAGCCGAAGATCATCGACTTCGGTGTCGCGCGCTCGACCGACTCGGACATGGCCGTCACCACGCTCCAGACGGACATCGGCCAGCTCATCGGCACCATCTGGTACATGAGCCCCGAGCAGTGCGCGGCGGATCCGCACGATCTCGACACGCGCAGCGACGTGTACTCCCTCGGCGTCGTGCTCTACGAGTTGCTCTGCGGGCGGCTTCCCTACGCCGAGCAGGCGGGCTCCCCCGCCGATGCCGCCCGCGCGATCCGCACCGAGGCGCCGATCCTGCCCCGCGACGTCAACGCGGCGCTCGCCGGCGACCTCGAGACGGTCGTGCTCACCGCGCTGGAGAAGGACCGCCGCCGCCGGTACCAGTCCGCGGCGGACCTCGCCGGAGACCTCCGTCATTTCCTCGACGACGAACCGATCGACGCCCGCACCCCGAGCGTCATGTACCGGTTGCGCATGCTCGCGCGTCGGAACCAGGCGACGGTCGTCGCGGCGAAGGCGGTCGCCGTCGTGCTCTTCTTCGCGGTGGCTCTCGGCGTCGCATTCGGCATCAACACGCGGGTGCAGAACCAGCGGATCAGCAACCTCGAAACGCAGCTCAACGACTCGCGCGAGCGTCAGACGGAATACGAGCGGCTCATCCGGGAGTTGGAGCAGCGTCTCGACGAGCAGGTTCCGCCGTCGCCGTGACGTACACGTCGTACCGCACCAGCTTGCCGTTGATCGTGAACGACGGATCGGCGGCGACGGGATCGGCGCTCGTCGGACGCTTCACGACGACACGGTGTCGCGCCACGCTTCGCGCCACCGCGAGCAGCCCCGCCGCGTCGAACGCCGGGCCGACGAGACGGCGCACGAGACGGATCGGCTTCTTGGGGAGCGCCGACGCCTTGCGACGCGGAGGGAACATGGGATCGATGTAGACCGTGTCCGGCGCCGGCTCCAGCCGCGGCAGGACGTCATGCGCGTCGCCGATGATCGCGTGCAGCCGATCCCCGATCGCAGCGCGAAACTCGGCGCTGTCGCGGGCGCGGTCGAGCCCGTCGGCGAACAGGGCGGCGAGCACGGGCGATCGCTCCACCGCCGTCACCTCGTACCCCATCAGGGCAAGCAGCGCCGCGTCGTGACCGAGACCGGCGGTCGCGTCCACGACGGTCTCGACGTCGCGACCGACGGCGCGGGCGATCGGTTGCTTGCGGGAGAGGTTGCCGGTCCCGACGCGCAGCTCGATGCGATCCAGATCCGGGCGCGCACCGCGCTCCCGGGGGTCGGTCCCCTCGCGCAGCTCCAGGCCGTCGACGGTCACCACGAGCAGCAGCATGTCGGGGTCGACGGGCGCCTCGTCGGCGGGCGGCGACTCCGGCAGTTCCAGACGACCGGCGATCCGGTGGGCGGTCTCGGCAAGCTCCGGGTCGTCGGTCGCCGGCGCGACGCGAACCTCGGTGACGGCTGGCGCACGCGGGTCTTCCAACGGCTATGCTCCCTTGGCCCTGTTTGACGAGGGCGGGTCCGGGCGATTCAGGGTAAATTCCCTGCATCGGTTCCCCCGCCGTGGTTCGTAGGCTATACGCGGCGAGGGCGATCGGACACCATGACGTGCGGCAGCGCTCCGGCGCCTGGAGGAACAACAACGATGACACCGAAGACGGCCAGCAAGCTTCGCGTCGAGGACGTGATGACCCGGAACCCCATCACGGTAAGCCTCGACACCTCGGTGCGCGAGCTTGCCCAGCTCTTCGACGCCAACGACATCTCCGGCGCCCCGGTCGTCGACGCCCAGGGCCGGATCGTCGGGGTCGTCTCGAAGACCGACCTGATCCACCGCTGCATCGAGGGTCCGGTCGGCTCCGGTCCCCAGTCGTTCTTCGCCCAGCTCGCCGAAGGGGTGAGCAGCGCCGACCTCGACACCGAGAACCTCGGCACGGTCGGCGACTTCATGACCACCGACGCGGTCACGGCCACCGTCAACGAGCCGCTGGTGAAGATCGCCCACCGCATGGCCTCCGAGAACGTCCACCGCGTCGTCGTCGTGGATGAGTCGTTGACCGCGATCGGCATGGTGACCACGCTGGACGTGCTGAAGAACTTCCCCGAGTAGACCCGGCGCGAACACACGAACGAACGAAGTGACCGTCACCCGGGTGACGGTCACTTTTCTTTGGTTCATGTCTTCGTTGATGGCCCGGTGCGCGCCGGCACCGGGAGCGGTCTACTTGATCGCCGCAAGGTACGCGACCCAGCCGGGGCACGCCTCGCCCTCGGTGGCCTCGGACCACTCGCCGTCGCCTTCGCCGTCCTCGTCGGTGCCCTCCCAGTAGACGACGATCTTGCTGAAGCCCGCCTCGTTGAGGATCTCGCGGATCTCCGGGAGCGTCCAGAGCCGCCACCGGTACTCGAAGGCCTTGCGAATCTTCGACCCGTCGGGGAACTCGAAGTGGATGTAGTTGACCGCCTCGCCGGAGATCGGATCGTACTTGTGCTGATCCCAGATGTAGGTGAACGCGTCGTCGATCTCGCGCTCCTCCTCCATCTCGGTGAACGAGTCGCTGCCGCCGTACGCGTCGAGGAGCAGCATCCCGTCCTCGACGAGCGCGTTGCGGGCGGCAGCGAAGTACTCGCGCAGCTCGTCGCGCTGCCGGAACAGGTAGTAGCTGAAGTTCATGGCGAGGATGCAGTCCACCGGGTCCGACTGCACGGTGCGCACGTCGGCCTGGATGTACTGGATGCGTGACGCCTGCTCTTCGTTGAGCCGTTGGGGGACCCTCTGCCGGCCCCATCCGAGCACCTCGGGATCGAGATCCACACCGATCGCCGTGTTCTTGCGGCGGGTCTTCACCCACTCCATGCACACGACCGCCGTCCCGCAGAAGTCCTCGCGGATCGACTCGCAGTCGCGACCGCGCTGCTCCTTCCAGACCTGCTGGAGAAGATCGATCTCCGCCTCCGGCTCCTGCACGGAGCGCTCGTAGAGATCGTGGCGGTCGGCACGCTTCGCGGTGAGGTGACCGTTGGCGAGCTGCTTCTTCTTTCCCTTCGGCGCCTTCTTCGTCTTCGTCTTCGACATGGGGGGGTAGTGTAGCGAAGCGAAGGCGCGGAGGCACGGAGGCACGGAGGCGCAAGGGCACGAAGGCACGAACCGGTTCAGCTCGGTTCAGGTGACTGTCACCTTGTCCCCATCGGAAGCGTGAGGACGAACCGCGCGCCGTTGCCGGTCCCGTTGGTTGCCGCCAGCCGGAGATCGCCGCCGAGACCTCGAGCGAGTCCGCGGGCGAGCGCGAGCCCGAGGCCGACGCCCGGCGTCGCATCCCCGCTCGCCCGGCTACCCCGATCGAAGGCCGCGAACACGCGACGCTCGTGCTCCCGGGAGATCCCCGGGCCGTGGTCGCGCACCTCGAAGACCAGGCGTCCGTCGGCGATCGCCGCCTCCACGTGCACCGTGCGATCCTCGGCGTCGCGGGCGTACTTGCACGCGTTCTCCACGAGGTTCAGGAGGATCTGCCCGATCGCGTCGGCGTCGACGTGCACCGCCACCTCCGCGCTGCTGCCGTGGGTGATCTCCAGGGTCATCCCGGCCCGATCGGCGCAGCGCCGAAGGGCCGGCGTCACCGCCTCCAGCAACCGTCCGAGCTCCATCCGTTCCGGCTCGATCCGCGTCTGGCCACGCTCGATCCGCGCGTAGGCCAGGACGTTCTCCACGAGCGTGGACAGCCGCTCCGACTCGTGCTTGAGCGTGTCGAGGTACACCCGGCGCTGAGGCTCGTCCTTCACCATGCCGTCGGCGAGCATCTCCGAGTACATGCGGAACGTGGTCAGCGGCGTCCGCAGCTCGTGGGTCACCGCCGACGCGAAGCGGCTGCGCCGGTCGGCGGCGGTGATGCTGGCCCGCAGCGTCACGGCGACGGCGGCGAGGCCGGCCAGCACCGCGAGCCAGGAGATGGTCAGGATCGGCCCCGGCCGTCGCGCCGGCGGCCCCGCCGCAACGGCGGTCGTCGTGCGCTCCAGGCGGGCGGGGATCGTGGCGAGCATCGGGCGCCCGTCGTCGGTGTCCGGGACCGGGGTCGCCACCGGCACGAGACGCGCGTCGGGCAGGAGGTCGTCCACCTCCCGGCACAACGCGGCGGTGAGCGCCGGCCAGTCGCAGACGAAGCCCTGGAGGTACTCCCGGTCGGTCACGCGCACACGCCGGACGAACATCAGCTCCGCGGCCTCGGGCACGGGGGGCTCGCTCCAGATCGGGACCAGCGGCCCGACCTGCACGCCGGTTCTCGAGCCGGCGGCAGGCGCGGTCTGCTCGGGGGCGACCATCGCGTTCTGCACGTACACCGACTGGCGCCGCGCCCAGTCTCCTCCCCGCGACGTCTGCGCGGGTTCGGGGTCGGCGCCGGCGCCGGCGACGGGCGTCGTCGTCAGCGTCGGCTCGACGGCGGCCACGCACTGCACCATCTCCTCCGGCGACATGAGGCCGCTCACGCGCTGAAGCTCGGTGATGTTCTCGAGCAGTCGCTCGGTGTGGAGCCCCGACTGCATCGCGACGTCCCGGAGGTTGACGGCGGGCACCTGCGGCGACGTGATCCGGCCGTCCGGCGACGCCTGGAAGTGCAGGCGCACGAACTGAGAGTCGAAGGTGAGCAGCGGCGACTGCGTCAGCACCTCGCCAGGATCGATCTTCGAGAGCCCCTTCGTATAGGACTGCTGCTGCGGGTAGAAAGCCTCGTAGTCGAAGTACGGGCGCGCCGCCTCGCGCGCCAGACGCGGCGCGAACCACGAGTCCATGCGCCAGAGCGCAAGCCTCAGCGTCTCCTGGTGCGTCGCCTCGACGCGCGCCTCCAGCTCGGCACGGTCCAGGCGCATCATCTCAGCCGTGACCCACCCCATCCCCGCGAGGACGGCGGCGGCGCAGGCGGAGAACGCGAGCCACCATGTTCGCCGGGTGCGCATCATGGCGGGGTGACCTCCACCCGCTCGGCGAGCATGTATCCCTTGCCCCGGACGGTGAGGATGGCCGGGGGATCGTCGGCGGCGGCGGCGAGCTTCTCGCGGAGCCGCGCGATCTGCATGTCGACGGTGCGTGTCGTGAGCCCGCGCGGGTTGAGCCCCCAGACACGGTGCAGCAGCTCGTCGCGATCGACGACGCGTCCGCCGGCGGCGGCGAGGTATCGGAGGATCGCCGCTTCGCGTTCAGAGAGCGCGCGACGCGTGCCGTCCGGCTGCGCCACCTCGCGGCGCTCGAGGTCGATCGTGCGCCCGTCCAGACGCAGCGTGGCGACGTCGGTCGGCCGCTCCGGCGAGCGTCGCAGGACCGCGGCGACCCGGGCGAGCAGCTCGCGGGCGCTGAACGGCTTCGTGACGTAGTCGTCGGCGCCGTCGCGAAGGCCGCGGACGCGGTCCTCCTCGGCCCCGCGCGCCGTCACCATGATGACCGGAAGCGTCGGCAGGGACAGGCGCACCTCGCGGAGCACGTCGAAGCCCTCCATGCCGGGAAGCATCACGTCCAGGAGCATCAGGTCGACCGGCGTCTCCAGCGCAAGGGCCAGCCCCCGGCGCCCGTCACCGCACCCGAGCACGGTGTATCCACCGTACTCGAGCGCGTCGACGAGACCGCGGCGAATGGCTTCGTCGTCTTCGATGACGAGGATGGTCGTCTGGCAGCCCGTTGAAGAAGTCGCGCGGGCTGCGAGCGGCCCAGATCCGCCAGCTCTGCGTCGCCGAATCTCGCCGTATCTCCCTGGATATGCCATCGATTCGGCTCCTTGATCTGACGAATCTGGTCGCGCTCTCGCCGCGCGGGACTTCTTCAAC
>JAAELP010000188.1 GCA_024226535.1 Planctomycetota bacterium
ACCCCTCTCCCTCCGGGAGAGGACAGCCTCGCGCAGCGAGGCAGGTGAGGGCGAGCGGGCAAGAGTGTCCGGTTCATTCTCCGACCAGCAGCATCGCGCGCTTGAGCACCAGGCGATCCTGGATCGGGCCGTGGTCGCCGGCCGTGATCTCGATGGTCAGCTCCGTCCCGGTGAGCGGGACGTTGATGGCGGCGGTGGGGTGTTCGGCGTTGATCCGCGCGCGGTGGACCTCGCGGTCGTCGTCGCGAACGACGAGGTCGTAGTCACCCCAGACGCGGGAGGACTCGGGGAGGCTGCCTTCGGCGGCGAAGCGCTGGCAGCCCGGCGGCAGGGCGTAGCGCACCATGACCGGACCGTCGAACACGATGCGACCGAGCCCGAGCGGGGCGCGCTCGTCAAGACGGCGCGGGGCGGGCACGACGTAGCGTGGCCCGATCGCCTCGACCCGCGCGGGATCGACGCGCCCCAGCGGCAGGAGCGCCTGCGGATCGAAGAGGATCCCCACCACGTCGTCGAGCGGAACCTCGACCGGCGGCGTTCCCGGCGACGACCAGTCGGTGCTGATCCGCACGTACCCGTCGTCGGCGACGCGGAAGCGCCGCGCGTCCACGAGCGTGCCATCCTGGAACCAGATGCGTCGCCCCGACGGCGAGTGCGGGCTCGTCACGAGCACGACGCTCGCGGCGCGGGCGAGGGGGATCGTCACCTCGCGCGGTTCGGCTTCGAGATCCACGAGAATGCGGATCGGATCGGTCAAGCTCTTCACGTAGCCTTCGACCCGATCACCGTTGGCGAGGACGACCACGTCCATGCGCCCGGGCGCCGGCGCCATGACCCGGGCGCCGAACGTCACCGAGGTGATTGCATCCAGCGGCACGTCGATGCGACCGATCCACGCGTGCGACCAGCCGAGCACGTCTTCGACATCCGGCGCGGTGCCCGCGAGCGAGCCGGGCAAACGCTGGCCGTCGGCGAGTTGGAGCCACCCCGACGGTCCGCTCGACGTCGCCACCGGCGTGGGCACGGGCAACGGAAGCGGCCCCGCGCCGCCCCGGCGCACGACGGCGTCGGGAAGCTGACGGATGAGCGCGATGCTCTCGTCGAGCAACGATGTCTGGAGCGTCCCCTCCGCGTCCTGGTAGGCGAGCTTCAGATCGTTGATCTCGACGACGCGCACCTCGTGGACATCAAGCGCCGAATCAATGAGCACGAACTCGTCCGACGCGGCCGACGCGGCGCACACCGCCCCCATCACGGCAACCGCGCCGCACCACCACCCCCTTCGTGCCTTCGTGCCTTGGTGCCTTCGTGCCTTCATTTCTGAAAGATCGGCAAATAACGCTTCGGCATTTGCAGAACGATGAGGCTCATCGCGGTCGAATACGCACCGCCCGCGTAGTGATCGAGCCAACCGCCATTGCTTGCCTGCTTTGACGTGAGCTCCTCCCGCACCGCGGGCCACCACTCGCTCCAGTACTCGCCGCCGGCGAGGTACATCGCCTGCACGGCGTAGTAGTGCCCGTAGTAGTAGTGGGCCTGGCCGGTGGCGACACGGTTCGGTCGCGCGTTGCGAAGCAGGTACTGGAGACCCTTGTCGATCGAGTCGTCCTCGTAGATCCCCGCGTAGAAGAGGCTCGCGACGCCCGCGGCGGTCCGGGGCCACGCGGAACCGCCGGTTTGCTTCATGTACCGGAAACCGCCATCGGCGTTCTGGCACTCGCGCACGTACTGCACGGCGCGAACGATCGTCTGCTTGGGCACCTTGATTCCCGCGTTGCGGGCCGATCGCAGGGCCATGATCTGGCAGATCGTCACGGAGATGTCCGCGTCGTAGGGCAGGGGGTTGTAGCGCCAGCCGCCCTCCTCGTTCTGTGTACCGATGATGATGTCCACGGCCTTGACGAGCGCCTCGCGGACGCGCTTGTCCTGCGGGTTCATCCCGTAGATCTCGCCCAGGAACAGCGTCGCGAACCCGTGCCCGTACATCGGGCCGTGCGAAGTCTCCGCCGCGAGCAGGCCCGCGTCGGTGGCGTGATCGAGGACGAACTCCAGCGCCGCGGTCACCTCGTCGCCGTACCGGCCCCGGCCGGGAAGATTGCCGTCGGCCATGAACGAGAGAGCACACAGCGCCGTGATTCCTACATGCTTTCCGTACCGCCCGCGCCCGAATGAGCCGTCGGTGTTCTGCTGACTCTGCAGATACGTGAAGCCGCGGTCGATCGACGCGCGGACCCGCTCGTTCATCTCCTCCGCAAGCGGGTTGTTCTCAGCGCTGCGAACGACCGGATCCGCCACCTCCGCCGGCGCAGCCGACGCGGCCGGCTCCACCTCCACATCCGCCTGCCCAAGGCAAACAGACGCGCACAAGAGCATCCCCGCCATCCCTGCCATCCCCGCCATCCCTCTCACGACGACCCCTCCTCGGCCAGACGCCGGTAGTACTCCCGCGTGAGTTCCTCGTAGAGGCTGGAGAACTTCTCGCGCCGTCCCTGAAGCAGGACCTCGCGCACGCGCTGCGGCAGATTGCCCCACTCCGTGCGCGATTCGTCCAGGACCGTGTTGAGATCCCGCAGTGCCTCGCCCGGAGGCGCGTCCGCCCTCTCGTTGGACTCCGATCCCTGGGCCTGTGGACTTCCCTGCGCCTGCTGGGAGCGCTGCTCGCCGGGCTTCTTCTGCTGCTCCTCGCGAGACTGCGACTGCGACGAGGACGACGAGCTGCCGGAGGCGTTCTGCTTCCGGGCGGCGTCGAGCAGGAAAGCGAGCTTGTCGAGCACCTCCTCCTGGACACGCTGCGTACCGAGGCCGGTGTCGAACTCCTGGTCGAGCTGGTCGGCGGCGACACCCATCTTCCGGATCGCCACCGCGAACGCGTCGCCGATCTTCTCTTCGTTGAGCCGTCGCTGAAGCTCGCGCTCGGCGGCCTCGTCGGCGACGCGCTCCGCCGGCTTCGCCTCCTCGCCGTCCGGCTCCTCGTCGAGGCCGAGAAGCTCATCGAGGCTCGGTGGCGTGGATCGGGGAGGCGTCGCCCGGGACTCGTCGGCCTGAGCGAACGCCGGGCCCGTCGCGAGCGTCACGACACCGAGGATCACGAGATGAATCGGCGCTGTTTGCTTCATGGCTGGCCCTCGTCCGGCGGCGCCTGCTCATCGCCAGCGCCTGGCGGCGGTTCGCCGGCGCCTTGAAGTCGCTCGAGCATCTTCTCACCGAGGCGGATCAGCTCGCGCTGCATCTCGCCGAGCTCGCGCACGCGCTGCCGGCGCGTTCCGCGATCCAGGTCCTGCCGGCTGTCGACGGCTCGAGTCTCATTGTAGACCTGCTCCTGGAGGCCATGCAGGCGCTTGATCTCCGCCGGGGGCGGGATCAGCGGGGGCGGACCCGATCCCGAACCACCGCCGCCGCCGGCGTCACCTTCCTGCTCGAACGGATCCGGCGGCGCCATCGATTCCTCGAGCGCCTCGATCTGGCGCGCGATGCTGTCGGCGATCATCGCCTGCCGGTCGGTGACGTCGATGTTGACACGTCCCTCCCAGAGGCTCGTGCTCACGTCGCGTGACCAGCCGTCGATCAGGCGATGCACGAAGGCGAACACGTCGGACTCCATGATCTCGCGCGTCGTCGTCTCGAGATCGGCGAGCCCGGTGCGGATCGTCTCCTGCGCGTTGCCGATCCGCCGCGCATCCACGAGCTGGCGACGCGACAACTCCTCGGCGCCGGCAAGCTCGAGGGTCTCGGCCCGCACGGCGATCTGCTTCTCCGCGAGCGCCCGGTACGCCTCGATGAGCGCCTGGCGCTGCTCCTGGACGTGCTCCTCCTCCGTCTTCTGCTCAAGCTCCTCCGCGAGTTCACGGGCCTCCTTGAGCAACTCCAGCGATCGATCTTCGGCGGCCCGAACCTCGGCCGGATCCAGCGGCTTCGCGCGGAGCGCGGTGACGGCGGCGCCTTGCGCATCGCCGGCGCGATCAAGCGTGCGCGCGATGCGCCGCGCGGGTTGACCGGCCGCCCTCGCCTCGGCGGCGACGGACTGCGTGTTCTGGTTCAGCCGGATCATCGCCCGGTCGCGTCCGGTCCACGTGTCGCGCTCCTCGGCGACCGCAAGCGAGATCAGCTCGTTCTCCTGCACGACGATGAGCCGGTCGATCGACTCGATGAGGCTCGCGAGCTGGCGGAGCAACTCCTCGGCCCGGGCCTGGCTCGTTTCGCGCAGGTCCTCGAGCATGCGCTCCAGCGACTGCCGCGACGACTGCTGCGCGGCGCCGGCGGCCTGAAGTTGGTTCTGCTGCGCGCGCTCCGCGGCCTGTTGCATGTCACGGTCGACTTCCCGGCGTTCGCCGGTCTCCGCCGCGCTGCGCATTCCCGAGGCTGACTGCGGATCCAGCTCGTCCAGGGCAGCGGCGCGGCGGCGCATCTCCTCGATCAACCGCCGCGCCTCCGCCGGCAGCTCGAGCTGTTGCTGGACGATGCGATCCAGCTCGCTGCGCTGATCCTCGGTGAGGTCGCTGAGCTCCTGGCCGAGCGTCTCCTGCGCGAGCTGCTGAGTCTCCGACTCCAGGCGCGACTGCGCCTCGAGCAGGCTCTCGAGCTGACGCTGGACGATCCACGTGTCCTCGTCGCGATCGAGCAGCTCGATGAGGTCACCGAGCTCGTCGCGAACCTCCTGCTGTGCCTCGTCGATCTCGCGCTGCCGCTCGTCCGCGGGCTCCGCCTCCTCGCCGCGCGCGGCCTCGATCCCCTCCACCGCGCGATTCGCGGCGCGGCCGGCGTAGTCGAGCAGGTCCTGCGACTGCTGGAGCAGTTCCTCGAGTTGCGGGTCGTCGAGGCGGTTGCGGTCGAGCTGCTCACGGAGCTCGTCCACCACCTGGCGCTGGGTCCCGATGCGCTCGGCGACCTGCGCCTGGGCGCGATCCACGCCCGGCTGCACGCCCGTCTCGCGCACGTCATCCTGGAGCTCCGCCTGCTGCGCCTCGGTGCGGATCGCGTTCTGCCGCACTGCCGAGAGCTGGCGACGGAGCTGGGCCGCGAACTCCAGCTCGCTCGTGATCCGCAGACGCCGCACCGGCGATCGAGCGGTCTCGTGACGCCGGCCGTCGATCTCGAAGAGGTCGTCGGCGACGGCGGTCAGCAGCACGAGGTCGCCTTCGCCGAGATCGAACCGGGCCAGGTCGAGCTGGTCGGTGATCCCGGCGGTCACCGCATCCACGGAACGTTCGGGCGCGAACGCGAGCGGCTCGGGGGCGTCGGCCCCGCCCGCGGATCCCGCGGCGCGGCCTGCCCGCTGCACGGCGGCCACGAGACCGATCCGCGAGACGGCCACGTCGTCCTTCGCTTCACCCGACACGGACACGACCGCCGAGGGCAGCACTGTTTCGTCCCGCGCCGGCTCGGTGATCGTCACCGTCGGGGAAAGGTCTTCCGACGCTTCGACGCGATACTGGATCGGCTCGTTGTTGGTCAGGCCGTGGACGTCGCGCAACGCGATCGACAGCGAGCTGGTGCGCTGCACGGGCCACGACAGCGACCATGTTCGCGTCTCGCGAGATCCGTCGCCGACGACGTCGAAGCGCGCGGCGTCGCGTGTCTGCTCGTCCGACCACACGAACGTCCGCTCGAGCCACGGCTCGCGCTCCGCAGCGCTTTCCGGCACCGGCAGCGGCTTGTTCAACTCCACGGTCAGCTCCGCGCGGGAGCCGATGAGGCTCGGGCGATCGGTGACGGAACGCTCGTCGATCCCCGGGCCGAGATCGGCCTCCATGTCCGGCACCCGTCCCTCGGCGTACGCCGGCGGCCGGACGCGGAGCGCCGCGCGGACCACCGCGGGGGGCGGAACCAGCTCGATCGACTCCGTCTCCGTCCGCGCGTCCTCCGTCGAGAAGTAGACCTCGAGGCGATCGGCGTTCGTATCCACGAGCCGCTCGTGCACGGCCGAGCCCTGGTAGGTGAGAACAGCGGTTTGCCACGACTCGAACGCCCCGTCGCGCTCGAGCCGGTAGTGGGCGTCGACGCGGCCGTCGTCGTCGTCGATCGTCCGGTTCTGCGCCCGCAGGGCGAGGGCCTGGCCCTGCGGATGCACGCCCTCGCGCACGAGCACCTCGTGCATGAGCGACGCCACGGCGGTGCGCGCCGGCCACTGCGCTCCGCCGTACGGCAGAAGCATCCGGGACAACCCCGTGGCCGCCGCGCCGGGCGAGATCAGGATGAACTGCATCGCGATGAGGGCGACGACCGCCAGCGCGCCAACGCCGCGCCAGAGACGCGCCGGTCGCACGACCCCCGACACCGAGGCGCCCTCGAGACGACGCTCCACGTCACGCACGCTGCGTCCGGCGAGGACGTTCGTCTGGTCGATTCCTCCCATCGCGAACTCCACGCCGGAGGCGAGACGTCCCCTGACCGAGGGGATCGACTGCTCCACCCGCAACGCGAGCTGCGTGAGCGACGGACGGAAGATGACCGCATCGCGGAAGTACCGCGCGACGCCCGCCCCGAGCAGGCCCACGCCGGCGATCAGGAACAGCATCCGCAACGCGCTCGGAAAACGCAGGCTGTAGTCCAGCAGGACGAGCACCACGATGGCACCGACCGTCCAGGCGAGCAACACCGCGAGACGCTGGACGATGAGCATCACGCGGGTGCGTCTCCGAAGGCGGTCGAGTTCGTCGATGATGTGCTTCATGCCGGGCCTGTCCCGCCTTTCTCTACCCCTATCGGTCCCCTCGGGTTGCCCGCGAGAAGCGAGTCCTTTCCGGAGGAATCAAACGAGCCGGAGCACCTTGCGCCCGATCCACTCCACGGTGAGCAGGCCCAGCACGAGCAGGAACGCGAGCGGGGTGTCCCAGATCCGCTCCCGCAGGGGATTCAGCGTGCGGACCGCGCGGTTCGGCAGCAGTTCGGGCAGGTCCGGGATCCGTTCCGGCGCGAGCGCCTCCCCGCCCGTCGAGGACGCGAGCTGGGAGAGCAGCGCGTGGTCGGTCTCGGGTCGGCGCAGCTCGTCGTCCGGCGCGAAGACCTCCAGCGGAGCCGTCAAGTCGAGCGCTGCGAGCGAGGGATCGCTCATGCGCAGGCGGAGTGAGCCCGGCGAGTCCGGCCGGTAGGTCGCGGCGAAGCGGCTCTCGCTGTCGGCCGCGCGCCGCAGCTCGATCGAGGCCAGCGGGGTGCCGTCGTCATGCTCGAGCGTCGCGCTCACGCTGCCGCGCCGGGCGTCGATGAGCTGTGCGTCGAGCAGACGCAACGCGATGTGCACGGGTTGACCGATCTCCACGCGACGCGGATCGACCTCCAGCGCGGCGCCCGTCTCGGCGGCGGTGAGGCTCTCGCGCCCGAGCATGCGGATCATCTGGATCCAGAACTGATCGGGGAGCAGCTCACCGCGGCCGTAGCGCCAACGCCAGATCTCGTCCGTTGCGACGTAGATCGACTGGCCGGCGCCGTAGCGGAGGTTCACGACGATGGGCAGCGGCGCGCCGTCCACCGGTTGCACCGTCTGCGCGAGCACCTCGGCCGTCGGCTTCAACCGACCGGGCTCGATCCGCTGCGCCCACTGGAGCTGCGACCAGCCCGTGGAGGCGTCGCGCAACTCGCGCGGCCAACCGATGCCCTCGTCGCTCACCACGCGAAGCACGCCCAGCGCGTCGGCGAGGTCCGTCGGCTCGATCGTCACCGGGCGACCGATCGGCGACAGCGACAGCGATCCGCGCATGGGGAGCAGGTCGGCGAGCACGGTGCCGGTGTAGCTCTCCGGAGTGGAGTGCTCACCGCCGATCCAGAGCAGCCCCGCCCCACGTTCGGCGACGTGACCGCGGAGCATGTCCAACTGGTCCGGCGAGAAGAAGGACGCGGGCACGTCCCCGAGCACGACGACGTCATAGCGGGCCAGCTCCTCGGGCGAGCGCGGCAGCCGCGTGATCGGCTGGTTGCCTTCCTGTGCGAAGTCCCGGTCCGCGGAGAGGAGCATCACCGAGCAGTCGATGGACTTCTCGCGGACGAGCAGGTTCTTGAGATAGCGGTACTCCCAGCGCGGGTATCCGTCCACGAAGAGCACGCGGAGTGGGCGGTCCACGAGGTCGATCACGAACGCCTTGACGTTGTTGTCCGGGATGAGATCCGCCTCGGTCGTTTCGAGCACGACGCGCCATCGCGCCTCGCCGGCCAGCGACGGCTCGGCGGTCAGGGTGAGGCGATCGAGGTCGTCACCCGGCGCAAGCTCGAAGCGGTCGAGCGTCTCGCCGGAGAGCTCGTCCACGAGACGCACCTCGCCGCCGAGCTCGCGCACCGAGGCGCCGAAGCGGTCGATCTCGACGACGACCGGGACCTTGTCGCGAACGAACGCGCGCCGCGGCGCCTCCACCCGGCGCAGGGCGAGATCTCCGCGCGGCTCCGCGGATCCGAGGCCGACCGTGAACACCGGGATCGCCTCCGCCTGGAGCCGGCGCATCAACGCCCGGCTGGGCGGATCGGTCGTGCGCCCGTCGCTGAGCACGAGGACACCGCTGACCGGGCGCGCCGCGGCCCGTTGGAGCGCCTGGTCGAGCGCGGCAGACAGGCTCGTGCGGTCGCCGCTTGGCTCGCCCACGTCGGTGACCAGCGTCGACGCCGCGTCGGCGGCGCCGAGGTCGAACACCCCCGCGTGAAAACCGAGCCAGCGCACCTGGCGTTGCTCGGCGAGGGCGCGCCACGTCTCGTCGTGGTCACCGATGATCCGGCGAAGCTGCTCGTCACGACTCAGCGATCGACCGACACCGCCGGCATCGGTGATCGTCATCGACGCGCTGCGATCGGCGAGGATGAGCACCCAGTCCTGCTCGACGGTCTCGCGGGGTAGCTCGAGCAAGGGGCCGCTGAGGAGGACCAGCGCCAGGAGCACCACGGCGAAGCGCAGCGCGGCGAGCGCCGCCCGCGCACCGCGCCGACCGCTGAGGCGGCGATAGCTCCACAGCGCGAGCCCGCCGCAGCCGATGACCAGCAGCGCCCAACTCCATCCCGGCCACGGATGCTCCCAGGCGATGCGGAGCTGGTCCGCGCCGGTGGGGATCGTCTCCAGGTCGAGCAGCCAACGCACCGCGGGATGGTTCACGAGCCACCTCCCGCCGCGGCGACGGCCTGCTCGCGCACGTCCATCGACGGTCGCAGCGTGCGGGCACCGGATGCCCGACGTTCGGTTCCGGCGTGGCTGAACCAGCGCGCCAGCAGCGTCTCCAGAACCACGAGCCCGAGCACCAACAGCAGGAGCACGCCGGCGATGGGTGACCCGATCTCGGACCGCTGGAGGTGCGCGCCGACGTTCTCGGGGTCGATGAACGACCAGGGACCGCTGCGCCCGAGCCATGCCTCGACGGAAGCCGGCGGCTGCGGATCGGTGCGCCCGGACGTCGCGTCGACGTTCACCGCGACCTCGCCCACCGGCTGGCCGGCGCGATCGAGGGCGCCGTAGAGACCCGGCGCTTCGAGAACCGACCCGGGTCGCGCCGCGGAGTCGAGCTCCAGGCGCGTTCCGTCGGGAGCGATGAGCGCCGTCGCCGCCGCGCTCACCGGCAACGGCGTGCGCTCCCCGACGCCGACCGGGCGCTCGCTGCGGATTGCGCTCAGACCCTGCCGCACGAGCTCGTGCCAGAGCGGCACCATGAGCGGCTTGCCCGGCAGTGATGTCCAGCCCATCTGCGGAGCGACCGTGAGGTACACGATCATGCCGCGTGATGGTGGCGACGCCGATCCGGGGTCGTCGAGATCGCCGCGGGGGCGCCCGGAAACCACCAGCGGCGTACCGTCGGTGAGCACGAGAATGGGGTCGGCCTGCGTTCGTTTCGGATCCACGGGCAGACGCCGGTGGACGATGATCGGTCGCGTCAGCTCACCGAGGTCGCCGGAGACCATGCGCAGCAACGCCGAACGCGGCTGCTCGTCGGCCAGGGTGAGACCGTCGGGTTCCTCACGGACCTCGCGCTCGATCTGCCACGGCAGCCCGAGGTCCGCGCGGAGATGATCGGTCCACCGGTGCACGATCGCGTCGTCGGGAGGCGAGACGATCAGCAGGCCGCCGCGGTCGACGAACCGCCGCAGGATCGGCCAGCCTCCGTCGCCGAGCAGGTCGGGGCGGGGCAGCACTGCGACGTCGGCCGTGCGCAGGTCGGCTTCGTCGAGCGCCGCGGGCTCCACCGAGACGACGTCCATGGGACCGTCGTCGGTCGGCGCGAGGGCGCGGCGGATCCACTGCCCGCTGGTGAGCCGGTCGAGCCCCGGCTCGTAGCCGAAGCTGCGCCGATCCAGGAGCACGATGCGCACCTGCTTGCGGAGCGTGAGCACGAGGTGCCGCTCATTGTCCGCCGGGAGCGCATCGTCCTCGATCTCGGCGGTGACACCCGTCTCGCGGTCGCGCTGAGCCGCGAAGTCGAGGACGAACTCGACGCTCGCGCTCGCTTCGCCCGGCTGCCAGTCGACCACCTTCGGTTCGATGTGCGCGATGCCCTCGCCCGCGATGCGCACGCGCGAGACGTCGCGATCCAGCGCCGGTCCCTGGCGGGTGAGACGCACCGTGAGCTGGCCCGACCCGTCGGTGGCTCCGGCGAGCACGAGGCTGCGCGCGGGTTCCACCGACGCGATCTGGACGTTCGTCACCGCGGCGACCGCCGGCGGCGGCGCGAGGAGCACGATGCGGTCGTCCAGACCACGCAGGGCCGGGGCGAGCGTCTCGTCGAGGGCCACCGAGCCGCGCCGGAAGTCCGAGAGGAGATAGACGAAGACCTGCTCATGGTCCGGCTCGAGGCGATCGAGGACCGCGGCAAGACGATCGAGCGCGGACCCGAGGTCCGACGGTGCACGGCTCGGCCGCATGGACTCCAGCAACTCGACGACGGCACCGTGATCGCTCGACGGCGGGTCGAGCACCGCGCGGGCCGGGCGCGACGCCGTGACGAGGCCGACCCGGTCGCCGACATCCAGCCCCGTGATGAGCTGCTTCGCCATCTCCACGTGCGCGTCGAGCGCCGTGGCGCCGTCCGCGTCGCGAACACCGGAGACGAGCCCGTCGTCGACGACGAGGTACATGAGACGACCGCCGCCGGCGTCGAGAATGCCGGCGGCCTCCAGCACCGGCCGGGCGAGGGCGAGACCGAGCAGCAGGGGGATCAGGCAGCGCACCGCGAGCAGGAGCAACTGCTCGATCTGGAGCCTCCGCCGGTGCTTGCGAAAGGCCTCCAGGAGGAAGCGCATCGCCGCGAACTCCACCGGTTGCCGGCGCTGACGCCACAACAGGAAGATGATGATCGGGATGGCGACGGCGGCCACCCCCGCCAGCGCGAGACCGGCCGTAACGAAGGTCATGGGTTCGCCCTTCGTCGCTTCGTCGCTTCGTCGCTCCGCCGCTTCCGCCCGCTCATCCCGCCTTGCTCCGCTTCAGGTACGCGCTCCGTCGGGCAAGCAGGTACGCCAGCGGCGGGCCCACCGACTCGTGCGTATCCACGCGGTGGTAATCGAAGCCGAAACCGAGCGCGATGCGCGACAGGCCGTCGAGGTGGCCGGTGATCGAGGCGAGGTACGCCTCGCGCAGCGCGCGCGGATCCACGCGCAGTCGTCCTTCGTTCTCGAGACCGAGGAACGGCGCCGGCTGCGTGAAGTCGAACCGCATCTCCTGGCGGTCGAGCGTGTTCAGGAGCACGACGTCCTGCCGGCGGTGCTTGAAGCGGGCCAGGGCCTGCCGGATAGAGTCGAGGTCGTCGAAGAAGTCAGAGACGATGATGAAGAGCGCCCGGTTGCTGATCTTGCTGAGGACCTGATCCGTGACCTTCGAGAGGTTCGTCGACGCCTCGACGGGCTCGCCGCGCAGCCCGGAGACGATGCGACGCCACTGGCCCTTGGCACTGGACCGCTTGATCAGCGTGCGCACGTCGTCGGCGAAGACGACCACCCCGACACGGTCCTGTTGCTGGAGACAGAGGTACGACAACGCCGTGGCGAGCGCCGTGGCGTGATCGAACTTCGTCCACCGCGTGACGCGCCGGCTGGCGGTCGTCCCGCCCCAGTCCTTCTTGACCGGCAGCGTGCCGTACCCCATCGATGCCGACGCGTCGATGAGCAGGACGACCTCGAGGTTCGTCTCCTGCTGGTACTGCTTGATGTAGAGCTTGTCCGTGCGCCCGTACACCTTCCAGTCGAGGTGCTTCGGGTCGTCACCGGCGACGTACTGACGATGCTCGGCGAACTCGACGGCCATGCCGTGGTAGGGCGAGCGGTGCATGCCGCTCATCACGCCCTCGACGATCATCTTCGCGCGCAGCTCGAAGGGTGCGAGCTGGACGAGTGTCTCCGGGGCGAGGTAGTTCTCGGCCTTGACCTGCTGGGGTTCGGCCATGGGGCGCTCCGCGCAATCCTGCTCAGCGCATCACCGCATCCATGCGGCGCGTCGTACTCGGGTCAGCGTCGTCCACGGGAATGTCCGCCAGCAGCGAGGAGATGATGTCGTCGGTGGTGATCCCGTCCGCTTCGGCATTGAAGTTGGTGATGATCCGGTGCCGCATGACCGGCAGGGCCACCGACTGCACGTGCTCGGGCATGACGTGCGACGCACCCTTCAGGATTGCCCGCGCCTTCGCCGCGAGGATCAGGTACTGGCTCGCCCTCGGGCCGGCGCCCCACGAGACGTAGTTGCGGACGATCTCCGGCTTCTCGCTCTTCTCGCGGACGCGTGTCGATCGCGCGATCTGGAGGGCGTACCGCACGACATGGTCGGCGACCGGAACCTGCCGGACGATGCCCTGGATGCGCAGGACGTCCTCGCCGGAGAGCACCGGTGACACCTGCGGGTCCTGGAGCGCGGTGGTCCGTCGCACGACCTCCAGCTCCTGGTCCTCCGTCGGGTAGTCGATGAGGACGTTGAACATGAACCGGTCGAGCTGAGCCTCCGGCAGCGGGTAGGTGCCCTCCTGCTCGATCGGGTTCTGCGTCGCGAGCACGAAGAACGGCTGGGGCAGCGGGTGCCGCATGCCGCCGGCGGTGACCTGACGCTCCTGCATCGCCTCCAGCAGCGCCGCCTGCGTCTTTGGGGGCGTCCGGTTGATCTCGTCGGCGAGGATCACGTTCGAGAAGATCGGTCCCTTCACGAACCGCAGCTCACGGGCTCCCGTTGAGCGATCCTCCTCGATGACCTCCGTACCCGTCATGTCCGAGGGCATGAGGTCCGGCGTGAACTGGATCCGCGAGAAGCCCAGGCTGAGCGTGCGGGAGATCGTCGAGATCAGCAGCGTCTTGGCGAGCCCGGGGACGCCCATGACCAGGGCATGCCCACCGCAGAAGAGCGTGATCATCAGCTCATCGACGACCTCGTTCTGACCCACGATCACCTTGTGGACCTCGCTCGTGATCCGCTCGTACGCGTCGGTGACCTCACGGACGGCCTGCTCCGGATCGAAGGCGGCCTGCTCCGGCTTGGATTCGAGCGGATCGGTCATGGGGGCCTTTCATCGCTGGAGGACGGGTGGGCGGTCTTCGGGACAACGAGTGCCCTGTTCGGCTCTTGCTACCGCGTGGCGGACTATAGGTCGCGGGTGAAGCTGCTTGTTGCGATGCACGAAGCGCTCCACCCGTTATACGAACCATCGGTCCACGACTTATCCACAGGCGAAGATGGGCGGATCGGGCGGTGAAATCCGGTGTGGACAACCCGTGGAATAACTCGGACGGGACGTGCGGACGATCAGGTACCGAAGGGGGATGAGAAGAACTCTTCTCATCACCGTGGTAGTACGCCCTGTCTGTTTGTGAGCAAACCCGGGCATCTTGTGTAAGCCTAATCGTCATCGTCGTTTATGACCATGAGTAGACTCTGAGAACCTGACGTCTGCCCGTCTCCGCCGCGGCCCGGGCTGCCGGAAGCGGTCACTGCGAGGAGCCGCGATGTCTGTCTCCGGGTCGGAGCGGCACTTCATGTGGAGGACCCGCGCCGGTCACCGGGCGCGGGGAGCAAGTTACCCACATGTGGCTTCCAGTTGCCCGACCGCAAGGGGTGGTGGTTCGGGGGCAAAGGGCGGCGCGCGCTGACTACTCAGCGGTGGCGACGTCCACCGGGATCGGGAAATGCTCGAGGAGCTTGCCTTCGAGGCGGGAGACATCCTGGTCGAGCGTGCGATCCGCCTGGCGCTTGTTGTTGATCGCCTTGATCGCGTGCATGACCGTGGTGTGGTCTCGGCCGCCGAAGTAGCCGCCGATCTCCTCGAGGCTGTACCGCGTGTGCTTGCGGGCGAGCCACATACCGACCTGGCGCGGGAGCGCGATCGACTTGTGGCGGCGACGGGAGAGGAGGTCGGTGAGCTTGACGTCGTAGAAGGAGCTGATCGCATCGATGATCTGCTGGATCGTCGGGTGCTGGGATCCGCCGCTGGCGACTTGCTCGCCGATCGCGGCCTTGGCAAGCTCGAGGTCGATCGACATTCCGTTGACGACGGAGAGGCTCTGGATCTTGATGATCGCCCCCTCCAGCTCGCGGATGTTCGTATCGATCTTGGCCGCGACGTAGCTCGCCACGTCCTCGGGGAGCTGGATGCTCCGCAGGGCTGCCTTGCTCTTGACGATCTCCACGCGTGTCTCGAAGCAGGGCTTGTCGATGTGCGCGACGAGGCCACAGTTGAAACGGCTGATCAGGCGCTCCTCGAGGTCCGGGATCTCGTTGGGCGGTGCGTCGGAGCTGAGCACGAGCTGCCGTCCGGCCTGGTAGAGGCAGTTGAACGTGTGGAAGAACTCCTCCTGCGTCCGATCGCGCCGGGACAGGTCGTGGATGTCGTCGATGACGAGCATGTCCACGTTGCGGAAGCGATGACGGAAGTCCGACATCTGGCCGGCCTGCACCGCCTCGAGGAACTGCGTCATGAACCCGTTGCACGAGATGTAGTACAGGTTCATGCTCGGGTTGCTGCGCAGCGCGGTCTGGCAGATCGACTGGAGCAGGTGCGTCTTGCCCAGCCCCACGCCGGCGTGGATGAAGAACGGGTTGTACGCCTTGCCGGGCTTGCTCGCGACCGCGATCGCCGCGGCGTGGGCGAGGCGGTTGCCGGGACCCACGATGAAGTTCTCGAAGGAGTAGTCGGGGCTGAGGAGCATGTCCTCGTGGAGGGGCACCGAGGCTGGATCCGGCAGCACGGGGCCGGCTCGCTTCGACATCTCGCCCGACGCGTGTCCCGTCGCCGCCTCGGAGCGGCGCGCCTCCTGCTCTTCGGCGAGATCGCTCTCGCCGACGAAGCGCACCGCGAGCAGACGGTTGGTCACCGCCTGGGCCGCATCCTGGAACTGTTCGATGCAACAACGGCGGAGGTAGCGCAGCTGCACCGTCTCTCGCACGAGCAGCTTCAGCGTTCCGTCATTGATCTCGAGCGGTTCGATGTCGTCGAACCAGTGCCGGCACAGGCTTGCATGGTTCTTCCGCAGGTGCGCAAGGATCGCATCCCTCAACTGTGGATCCGGTCGCCCCATCACCCTCGCCTCCGGCACACGGCAAAAGCTCGATCATGACTGTGCTCGTGTTCGCAGGGCACTTCGTCCCACCGAACCATCACCAACCACAATGGTTCCCACGGCCGATCAAACGATGCTCATTCGTGCAACATCAGGTGAACAGATGTGAGCGGTATGGTGACGGCGCCTGCGTAACGAGACGGTCTGCCCAATGTAGAGCGAGCCCGAAAAACCGTCAACCATGTGCGCCGTGAAATGCGAGACACGTCAGCACGTTGTCTGTTCAGGCACTTCGGCAAGCTGCTGCTCGTAGCGCAGTCGATTCGTGCGGTGATCCATGAGCACGTGCACGCGCTCCATCGTTTCCGCACCGACGGTTTCCGCGAGATGCTCGCGCGCCTGAAGCATGTTCGTGCGTCGCGAGAAGTGCACGAGCACGACGGCGTCCGCCTGCCAGACGTTGAGCAGCGCCGCGATGTCGTCCGCATGCAGGTGCTTTCCGACCGACGCGCGCGAGCGATGGTCCGGCTCGAAGAACGTGCACTCGGAGATGACGATCTTCGCCTTGACGAACTCGTCGCGGTAGAGGAACGGGCCCAGCTCCGTGTCGCCCGTATAGGCTACCAGAGGAATCTCCAGGATCCGCGTGATTTCCGTCCCTTGGCTCTTGAGTTCTCGAAGCTTGTCCTGGGGCAGGCCGGCGAACTCCTCGCGGAGCTTGCTCCGGCGCTCGATCACCGCATAGCCGAGGGCGGGGACGGTGTGGCTCACCGCGATCGCCCTCAGGAAGATGTTGTTCTTGATCTCGATCTCCTGGTCGGGCTCGAGACCGACGATCCGGTGCTGGGTTCGCTGTTGCTCGAGATCGATCCAGCTCTGCATCATGGCCGTCAGCGGCTGCTCGAGGGCGGCATGGCAGACGCACGTACCGGGGCCCATCCGCTGGAACATCCGCTGGCTGAAGTAGTACGGCAGCCCGCCGACGTGATCCATGTGACCGTGGCTCAGGGCGACGTACGGCGAGGCAAGCGCGACCCGTGGGCACATGCCGATGTCGAAGGCGACATCGAGTTCCGGCACCTGGACGACGGTTTGCTCGCCCGCGACGCTCACCCCCTGGACGCGATAGGGGGGGACGTAGACGAACCCGACCTGCCCCGAGCGGGGGGGCATCTTCGGTAGCATCTGAAACCTCCTTCGGCCGCGTTTTCACGCGACCGGGCAGCGATCGAGCCCCGACTATACAGCCCCGGGCGCTCCCTCGGCGCGGCGCCTCGCCCTTTCCCGCCACCACCCCATTTAAGTTGACCCGCTCGGTGATCCGACTATCCTCATTCGCCGTACCCACGGGTACCTACGCCCCGTTCGTCTAGTGGCCTAGGACGCCGGGTTCTCATCCCGGTAACAGGGGTTCGAGTCCCCTACGGGGTGCTTTCGGGAGCATGTCTTCGCAGGCATGCTCCCGTTGCTTGCGCCAGGATTACCCGAACAAATACAGAATACAGATCATCAGGGCGGACCCTGGACCGTCCTCACCAGGAGGCTGACGAACGTGGCATACGTACGGCAGGTCGAGGACGGGGAGGCGACGGGCATCCTTCAGAAGGTCTACGCCGTCGCGAGCACGCGGACCGGGAAGGTCGCGAACATCATCAAGGTCATGAGCGGCGACGCTCGCAGCACACAGGCCTCGATGCAGTTCTACGTCAGCCTGATGAAGTCGCCCAACGCCCTGGAGCCGCACCGGCGCGAGATGCTCGCGACCGTGGTGAGCAACGTCAACGACTGCTACTACTGAACGATCTCCCACGCGCAGGACTTCGGTCTGGAGTCCGGGAATGAGGCGGTCGCCGAGCAACTGGTCTACGACTACCGGGACGCGGACCTGGACCTGCCGGACCGGGCGCTCTGCGACTACGCGGTGAAGCTGACGGTCGACCCGGGTGGGGTGGACGCCACCGACATCGAGACGCTCCGGGTTCACGGGTTCACCGACGAGGCGATCACGATCGCGGTGCAGGTCATCTCTTACTTCAACTACATCAACCGGATCGCCGACGGCCTCGGTGTCGACGACGAGCCCGGCATGACCCCGCCGCGCGACGAATGGCTGGCGCGCAAGGCGTGTGACTTCGGGAGCTAGCTCCCGTCACGCGCCGCCGCTCGGTGGTCGCGCAGGGCGAGCCACAGGTATCCGGAGGCGATGAGCAGGGCCACGCCGACCGCGGCGTAGACGACCCCCACGACCTCGGCCGGGATCGGGCTCGCTCGCACGACGAAGCCGAGGCCCATCATCGCGGCCACGAACAGCCAGGTGCGCCACGAGAAGAACCCGCCGACGCATCGACAGTCGTCTCGGCTCCGGATGCGGCCGCTGATCCGCCGCGCCGCCTGGCGCAGGACCGTCACCGCCTTGACCACGCCGATCGCGGCCGCGACGGCAAGCAGCAGCAGGACCGGCGACGATCCCGCCCGGAGCCATCGGACGCCCATCGTCAGCAGCATGACGCCGACCGCGGTCCACGTTGCCGCCGCGAGCAGGAGATGGACACCGCGCGGCGCCGCCGGCGTGCGTATGCCCCGTCGCGTGGTGTCCGGTTGGGTCCGCAACGAACGCCCTTCATCCCCGCCCCGATCACCGTCTCGAACGCCCTGGTGCACGCGGAACGACGACCGCCTTCGCGTATGATAGGTCCCCCGCGCCGGTGCTCCCCATGGACCGGCGCGCCGAACAAGAACGCCGGAATCACCATGAAGACGCAGCCCGACACCCTCTGCACCGAACACTCCGACGCCTGCTTCGAGCGCGCCTGCCGCGTGCTCGTGGGGGGCGTGAACAGCCCGGTTCGCGCGTTCCGCGCCGTGGGCGGCCGGCCCGTGTTCCTGGCCTCGGCCGGCGGCGCCCACGTCACGGACGTCGACGGCAACCGGTACGTCGATCTCGTCGGGAGTTGGGGACCCGCGATCGTCGGGCACGCGCATCCGGCCGTGGTCGAAGCCGTGCAACACGCCGCCGCCGACGGCCTGAGCTTCGGCGCGTGCTGCCCGCGGGAGACAGACCTCGCCGAGGTGATCGTCGGCGCCCTGCCCTCCGTGGAGATGATCCGGTTCGTCAACAGCGGCACCGAGGCGACGATGAGCGCCGTTCGGTTGGCGAGGGCGGCGACGGGCCGAAGCCGCATCGTGAAGTTCGAGGGCTGCTACCACGGCCACGTCGACGCCCTGCTCGTGGCGGCGGGATCCGGCGCATCGACGTTCGGTGTTCCCGACTCGGCGGGGATCCCCGCCGAGGTCGCGCAGCAGACGATCCTGGCGCCGTACAACGACCTCGCCGCGGTCGAGCGCATCATGGCCGAGCATGGCGACGACGTGGCTGCGATCTTGGTGGAGCCCGCGGCGGGCAACATGGGGTACGTCCCGCCGGTCGAGGGATTCCTCGAGGGCCTGCGGGCCGCGTGCGATCGCGCCGGCAGCCTCTTGGTGTTCGACGAGGTGATGACGGGCTTCCGCGTGGCGTGGGGCGGGTACCAGGTTCGCTGCGACGTCCGCCCGGACCTCACGTGCCTCGGCAAGGTCATCGGCGGCGGCATGCCGGTGGCGGCCTACGGCGGACGACGCGATCTCATGGAGCAGGTCAGCCCGCTCGGCCCGGCCTACCAGGCGGGCACGCTCAGCGGCAACCCGCTCGGCATGGCGGCGGGCTTCGCGACGCTGACCCTGTGCGGTAGACCCGGCTTCTACGACACGCTGCACGAGCGGACCACACGTCTCGCCGACGGTCTGAAGGCGGCGGCGGTGAACGCCGGCGTCCCGGTCACGACGGGCGCGGTGGGAGGCATGCTCGGCCTCGCGTTCTCCGAGAAGCCGATCCGCGACTTCGACGACGCCAAGGCCTGTGATCACGAGTGCTTCGCTCGGTTCTTCCACGCGATGCTCGAACGCGGCGTCTGGCTTCCGCCCTCGTCCTACGAGGCGATGTTCGTCTCCTCGGCCCATGACGATGCCACGATCGGGGTGATCCTCGACGCCGCGTCCGAGAGCTTCGCGGCGGCCCGCGCATGACGGTGCTTCGGGTCGGGACCCGCGGCAGCCGGCTCGCCCTGACGCAGACGCGATGGGTGTGCGATCACCTGCGCAAAGCGCACGGCGACCTCGAGGTCGAGGAAATCATCATCGCGACCCACGGCGACACGGCCGTCGACCAACCCTTCGACGACGCCTGGCCGGTCGGGAGCTTCGTGAATGCGCTGGAGCGTGCGCTGCTCGACAGCGAGATCGACTTCGCCGTGCACAGCTACAAGGACCTGCCCAGCGCGTCTCCGCCGGGGCTCGTCATCGCGGCGATCCCGCGCCGCGAGGTCGTGCAGGACGTGCTCGTGACGCGAGAAGAGGTGACGCTCGATGCGTTGCCCGCCGGCTTCCGCGTCGGCACGAGCAGCCCGCGCCGCGCCGCGCAGATGCGCCGGTTGGCGGACGTCGAGATCGTGCCCATCCGCGGCAACGTGCCGACGCGTATCGAGAAGATAGAAACCGAGGGACTGGGCGGCGTGATCCTGGCCGCGGCAGGCCTGCGGCGCATGGGGATCGAGCCGCCGCACGTGGTGGATCTCCCCCCCGAGCGCTTCGTGCCGGCGCCGGCCCAGGGGGCCCTCGCCGTGCAGACACGCGCCGACGATCCCGCCGCGCCGGTGGTCGCGTTGCTCGATGACGCGCTCACGCGCCGGCTCGTGGCGGCGGAGCGGAGCTTCCTCGCCGCCATCGGGGCGGGCTGCCGAACGCCGGTCGGGGCCCTCGCCCGATCGACGGACGATCGCGTAGAGCTGCGCGGTCAGCTCTTCGACGACGACGGGCTGGTCTGTGTCGAGGCGATCGAGACCGGCCAGGACCCCCGGCGCGTCGGTGCCGCACTCGCGGAGCGGCTCGTCACCGAACTCCGGACCAAGACATGCGGGTCTGGGTGACGCGGGACGAGTCTTCGGCCGGGCCATTGACGACCGCCTTGCGGGACGCGGGGCTGAAGCCGGTGTGGGGGCCGGTGCTGACGCGTCATCGGTGTTCCGACGCGCGGGAGGAGATCGGTCTCCTTGCGCCGACGGACTGGCTCGTCCTGACCAGCGCGTACGCCGTCAACACGGTCGCCGTGGACGTCGCGCGCGTGCCTCGGGTTGCCGTCGTCGGGGAAGCGTCCCGCCGTGCCGCCGCCGATCTGGGTCTGCGCGTCGAAATCGTCGGCACCGACGGCGGCGCCGCGGAGTTGTTCCGGCAGGTGCGGGAGCACGCCCGGGGGACGACCGTCTGCTATCCGCGTTCGTCGCTGGCGCAGGTCCCGGAGGTGCCCGGCGCCGACCGGATCGTGGCGCCGGTGATCTACGAAACCGCCGCCCGCCCGTTCCGGCGCGAGATCATCGACGAGGTGGACGTCGTCGCGGTGGCGAGCCCGTCGGCGGTACGCGCGATCGGACCCGTGGACCTGCCGTTCGCCAGCATCGGCCGCACCACCACCGCCGCGCTCGCGGAGATCGGGATCACGCCCTGGGTCGAAGCACCGACGCCCGGCTTCGTCGCCCTCGCCCGCGCGATCGCGGAGCGCGGGGGCGCGTGAGTCACCGCCCCTCGCGGTACCACCGCGCGTAGTCGAGGGCGGCGTAGGTGAAGATCACGTCGGCGCCGGCGCGGGCGATGGCGAGCAGTGATTCGGTGAGGCACGCTCGTTCGTCGAGCCATCCGAGGCGGGCCGCCGCCTTGATCATCGCGTACTCGCCGCTGACGTGGTAGGCGGCGATCGGCAGGTTCGTGGCCGCGCGGAGCCTGGCGATGACGTCGAGGTAGGGCAGCCCCGGCTTGACCATGAGGATGTCGGCGCCCTCCTGCTCGTCGAGGGCGGCTTCCACGAGGGCCTCGCGCGCGTTTGCCGGGTCCATCTGGTACGTCTTCTTGTCGCCCGGCACGTTCGGCGCGTCGGCGGGCGCCGAGTCGAGCGCCTCTCGGAACGGGCCGTAGAAGGACGAGGCGTACTTGGCGGTGTAGCTCAGGATCGCCGTGTGCGTATGTCCCGCCGCGTCGAGCGCTGCGCGGATCGCGGCTACCCGTCCATCCATCATGTCCGACGGCGCGACCATGTCCGCGCCCGCCTCGGCGTGCAGCACGCTCATGGCGGCGAGGACGTCGACGGTATCGTCGTTGAGGATCTCACCGTCGGGGGCGACGAGCCCGTCGTGACCCATGCTCGAGTACGGATCGAGCGCGACGTCGGTGATCAGGTAGGCGTCGGCGTGGGCCTCCCGCAACGCGCGCAGCGCGCGGCAGACGAGGTTGTCGGGATCGACGGCCGCCGTGGCCGCGGGGTCCTTGAGCGTTGGGTCGAGGGCGGGGAAGAGGTCGAACGCGGACACGCCGAGGTCGATCGCGCGGGCGCACTCGTCGACGGCGAGGTCCACCGACAGCCGCGCGCAGCCCGGCATCGCCTCGATCGGCTCACGCGCCCCGGTGCCTTCGATCAGGAACAACGGCAGCACGAGTTGCTCCGGCGGCAGGACCGTCTCTCGGACGAGGCCGCGGATCGCCGGGCATCGACGAAGGCGGCGCGGTCGGCGCACCGGCCTCGGCAGCGAGGAGTGGTCCGGCGACGCGGCGAAGAACGTTCTCTCGGAAGTGGTCATGCGTGAACGCCTCCAGCGGGGGATGTTGTCCGAGGTTCACGGCCACCGGCCGAAGCGAGGTGGACGGCTCCACCGCCGTTCACCGCGACCCCGTGACGAGGGGCGTTCGTGCACGCGCCGACGATCGTCTCCGCGGCAAGGGCCGCATCGCGAACACAGTCGTTGATCGACACGCCGTGGAGGTAGTTGCCGACCAGGTGCAGCATGGGAAGCGGTCTCGTCGTCTCGTCGAGACGTTCGAGCAGCGCCGTGTGACCGATACGATACTGCGGAATCGCCTCCGGCCACCGACAGATGTCGACGTGCGTCGGGGCGCCGGTGATCCCCAGCAGACCGTCGATCGCCCCGCGCGCCGTCGCGAGCAGGTCCTGGTCGTCGCGCCGCGCCGCCTCGGGATCGCGTGGTCCGCCCATGAACACGCGCAGCAGCCGATCGCCGGATGGAGCGTGGTGGGGGAAGACGCTATCCGCCCACAGCACGCCCATCACCGGCATGTCCGGCTCGTTCCGGGGCACGAGGAATCCGTAACCTTCCATCGGATGCGCAACGTCGTCGCGGCGGAAGGCGAGGTTGAGCACGACGAGCGAAGCAGCCTCGATGCCGTCCAGCTCCTCGCTCGCGCGCGGCGCGAGCGGACGGAGCAGGCGGCTCGTTGTCTCCTTCGGCGTGGCGAGGACGAGGTGACGGCATCGCTCGACACGATCCCCGCTCTTGAGCGTGTAGCCGTCGTCATCGCGCTCCACCGACTCAACCGGGCACCCGGTGACGAGATTCGCTCCGAGCTGGTCGCCCAGCCACTGCGCGAGGGATCGGAGCCCGCCCTCGAAGCTGATCATCCCCTTGATGCGGCGTTTCGCCGTCGTTCCCTCGCGACGACGCGCGCGGGCGCGCTTCACGGCCCATCCGAGGGGACTGCGGGCCTCGCGATCGAGCTTCGCGATGGTCGGCAGGCAGGCGTCGAGGCTGAGCTCGGCGCTATCGCCGCCATAGACGCCCGCGATGATGGAGCTGACGAACGTCTCGGCGACCTCCGGCCCGAGGCGCCGGCTCGCCGCTTCGGCGATCGTCGTCTCGGCGCCGGAGCGCGGTCGCGAGCGGATCATCCCGCGCAGGAGCCGCAGCTTGGCGCCGAAGCTGAGCAGCGGTGTTCGCAGGAGGGCCATCGGCCCCGAGGGCACCTGGTGCAGACGCCCGCCCCGCATGATGTACCGCGCTCGGCTCTCCTCGGAGGCCGCCACCGGTGTGACGTCCGCCGCGCATGCGTCCAGGAGATCCTGGAACGCCTCGTCGCGCACGAGCACGTTGAACGGACCCTTCTCGAGGATCAGCCCGTCCCGGGGCTCGCTCTGCATGCAGCCGCCGACTTCGCCGCCGGCTTCCAGGAGCGAAACGTCCACGCCCGCGCGGCGAAGCCGCCAGGCGACGACGAGACCGCTGATGCCACCGCCGACCACGATCACGTCTCTGCGCGCTCGGGTCATTACTCGTCCTTTCGATCGTCGTCCGGCGCGTCGGCGATCCGCGTTGCCCGGCAGGTGTCGATCAGGCGCCGGACGTTGTCGATGGGAGTGTCCTTCAGGATGCCGTGGTTGAGGTTGAGGATGTGGCCGTGGTGGCCGCCGGCGTGCACGCACTGTCGTACGGCCGCCTCGATCTGCTCGGGCGTACCGTCGCGGAGCACGAGGTTGTCGACGTTGCCCTGGAGGGCGACCGTGGGGCCGAGGTCCGCCCGCGCGGCGGCGAGATCAACGCACCGGCCGACGCTGAGGACGTCGGCGCCCGTCTGCCGCATCAGGTCGAGCCGCGGCTGCTCCTTGGCGAAGAGGATCCGCGGGACCGATCCTTCGAGTGCGGTGAAGATCCGCGCTTGCCAGGGGTGGGCGAACGCGAGGTACTCGTCATCGGTGAGCAGGTCCGACACCGACTCGAAGAGCTGAACGGCCTCGACGCCGGCTTCGATCTCCATCTCCAGCAGCGCGATCGTGACCTTCGTCAGGCGCCCGAGAAGATCGTGCATCACTCCCGGGTCGGACTCCATGAGCGCGCGTGTCCGGTCGAGCTTCCCGGCCGGGCTACCCCCCTCGAGGATGAACGCTGCCAGCGTCAACGGGGCGCCGGCGAAGCCGAACAGGGGCAGTTCGCCGTCGATCTCCGACCGGACGAGTTCGATCGAGCGCGGGATGAACGGCAGCTCCTCGCGCGGTTCATAGAGACGCAGCCGCGCGATGTCGTCGGCGGTGCGCACCGGCTCCTCCAGCACCGGACCCGGCCGGAACACGAACGGCGCCCCCATCGGCGCGAGCGGGGTGAGAATGTCCTGGTAGAGAATCAGGGCGTCGACACCGAAGCGCCGCGGCAGGCAGGTCATCTCCGCCGCCAGGTCCGCCGTGCAGAACATCTCCTCGAGCGGGAGACCGTGTCGTTGCTTCAGCGCCTGGTATTCAGGATCGAAGCGCCCCGCCTGTCGCATCAGCCAGACGGGCGTGCGTTCGGTTCGCTTGCCGCGAGCCGCGTCCAGGATCAGCGAGTTCGTGGTCATGGTGGCCAATCGCGATTCTCCTCAGGCGTTCACGGAGAAGCAGTGCTGCTCGCCCGTTCGATACGCTTCGGGGTCGAGGTACGCGTCGAACACCGCCGCCACGTTGCGCATGAGCACGCGCCCCAGCGGGAAGGTGAGCTGCACGTTGTTCCCCGACTCGACCGTCACGAGCCCGTCACGCTCCAGGTCACGCATGATGCCCAGCTCGCGCTCGAAGTACGCGGCGAAGTCGATGTCGTAACGGGCTTCGATCACGGCCGGAACGATCCGGGCGCCGCAGTAGATCTGGGAGATCACGGCCTGCCGGACGCAATCGTCGAACGTGAACGGCTTGCGCCGGTGGATCGCCGAGCCCGCGGTGTCCATGTGTTCCACGAACGTGTTCGGCTCCCGCACGTTCTGGAGGAAGCCGATCTGCGAGAGGTGGCTGATCGACGACGCCCCGACCCCGAGCAGGTCGAGATCGGCGCCGGTCGTCATGCCCTGGAAGTTGCGCTGGAGCGTGCCTTCCCGGGCGGCGGCGGCGAGCATCTCGTCGGGCCGCGCGAAGTGGTCGAGCCCGATGAAGTCGTACCCGGCCTCCCCGAACATCTGCACGCCGAGCAGGAACATCTGGAGCTTGGTCTGCGAGTCCGGCATCATGTGATGGTGGATGGCGACCTGGGTGGCGATCTTCTCGGGGATCTGCGCGTAGTGGTAGTACGCGACGCGATCTGGCGCGAGCGTCATGCACCGGCCGAGCGTGTCGCGGATCGTCTCGATGGTCTGGTAGGGCAGGCCGTAGATCAGGTCGAAGTTCACGCTGACGAAACCGAGTTCGCGGCACGCGGCGACCATGTCGCGGACCATCTCGTAGGGCTGGATCCGCTTGACGTGCTCCTGCACTTGCGGGTCGAAATCCTGCACACCGAGCGAGACGCGGTTGAACCCGAGCGTGCGGAGCAGCGAGAGTTGCTCCACGGTGGTGACGCGGGGGTCGACCTCGATCGACACCTCGGCGTCATCGGCCACGGTGAACGCCTCGTGGGTCGCGGTGACCAACCGGGTGATGTCGTCGATCTCGAGGTACGTCGGCGTGCCGCCGCCCCAGTGGATCTGCCGGAGCGGGCGATCCGCGCCGGGTTGCGTGCCCAGGTGCCGGATCTCCGCGATCAGCGCGTCGAGGTAGACGTTCTTGCGTTCCTCGGCGCCCGGCTGCGTCTTCCGGAGGATGACGCGGCAGCACGCGCAGAACTTGCACAACGCCTGGCAGAACGGGATGTGAACGTACAAAGAGCGATCGAGGGGTTGATCACGACGCTCGGTCGCGCGTCGCATCTCCTCCGCGTCGGCCTCGGTGGCATCGCTCCACCACGTCGGCATCGGGTAGGACACGTGACGGGGCAGCGAGATGCCCGAGTAGCGCCGGAAGGTCTCTTCGTCCACGATCGGGGGAGTGCTCTGTATCACTGGACGTTCCTCTCCGCGATGAGCGTTTGGGGGCAGACGCTCGGACCGGCATCCGCGCACGAGCAGGCGGCGCCGACGAGCGACGATCCGTTCGTGCACACGCAGCCTTCGGGCCACGGCGTGCTCCGGTCATCGGCCGCCGGGCATGCTCCGTCGACGCCCACCTCCAGACGGCGGTGAAGCCACGCCTCCGCGTCGGCGTGGGCGCCGCGGAAGGCCGGACACTGGCAGAGCGTCGACGCGAACCGCCGGACCTGATCCTCGAGCCACTGGGCGTCGTAGAGCCGCACTCCGGGGATGGACGTCACGTCGGTCGTCGTGGATCCGAGCGTGTTGAAGTCGAAGATGTCCAGCGGCCGCTGCGCGAAGTCGCGGAGCCCTTTCAGCGCCTCCGCGTCGAGCATCTTCACGGGGGAGTCGGTTCCCCAGAAGATGACGTCGGCCTCGGCGATCACCGATCGAACGTCCTGCTCGCGGTAGTCCTCGACCTGGACGACGCGACCATCCCCGAGGGCGGCCCGCAGTCGCTTGATCTGCCGACCGCGTGACTGCGTCCGGTACACCGCGGTGAGGTGCCCGTCCGGAACGCCGAACTGCGCACGCAGTCCGAGGAGAATCGACCGGGCCGTGACCGATCCCCCGATGACCGCGCACTGGGCGCGCTCCCAATCAGTATCGGTGGAGAGGGAGGCGCTTCGGATGGCGACCGGGCAGTACGCCGACCGGAAACGTCCCCACTTGGTGTGGGTGCGAAGCTCGGAATCCGCCGCGATCGCGATATCGATCAGGCGCTGGGTCTTCGGCCCGTCGGTGCCGCACTGGTGGGCGACGCGGCAGGCGGCGCGCAGTTGCTCGGCGACCTCGGCGTCACCGGGCAGACCCCCGTTGAGGCCGCCCGCTGTCCGCATCACGTGGTGCCAGGCGTCGGCGCCCTCCAGCACGTTCACGTCGACCCGGTCGGCGCCCGGGCCGACGACGTTCCGAACGGTGCGGGCGAGGACCTGGTCGGTCTCGGCCGAGACGCGCGGCGACCGCAGCCATCCGTAGAACTCGAATCGGCTGCACGTGTTCCAGAGCCAGCACTCGGAGAAGTCATCGCTTGCGCCCAGCGTGCGCAGGATCTCGGCGACCTGCTCGCGTGGCTTCTTGATCTGCTGGAACTCCGTCGGGCTCACGTGGTGCAGGGATGGTCCGTTTCCGTCGCCGAGACGCGGGGGCAGCGAGACGCCGACCATGATCAGCGAGTCCAGATCGATGCCTTGCGCATCGACGACCTCGGGCTCGCGGACCCGCGGCATCAGCGGGGCCGGTGCGGGCCGCGACTCGTCGATGGGCCGCGCACCGCGCAGGACCAGGTGGAACAGGGTCTTGATGAACGGTTCGTAGGTGTTCAGCGCCGGGCAGAGGTGCATCCGCGCGCCGTCCGCCTCGAACTCCTCCCGGTACGTGATGCCGAGTTCCTCGAGCGTCTCGAGACAGTCCGCCGTGAAGCTGACCGGGCACACGAGCACGTTCTCGCCCGCGGCGGCGAGCTTCTGGAGCGTCTCCTGCGTGCTCGGCTCCAGCCATGGAACCGGACCGAGCTTGCTCTGGTACGACACCTGCGCGCGATCGGGATCCCAGCCCAGGCGCCGCATGACGAGATCCACCGTGCGAAGGACATGCTCCTGGTAGGGGTCGCCTCGCTCGATGTAGGACGCCGGCATGGAGTGCGTCGAGAACAGGAGCACGCAGTTGGATGGATCGAGACGATGCTCCGTCGCGTACTCGTGCAGCAACCGGGCCTGCGCATCGACGTACCCCGCGTCGTCGTGCCAGACGGTGCGCAACTTCACGTTGAGCTGCCGGCCGTAACGGGCGAGCTTCTCGTACAGGACGGCGAGGGCGGTCCCGGTCGTGGGTCCGCTGAACTGCGGGTACATCGGAATGACGACGAGATCCTCGATGCCCGAGGCGACGATGCGCTCGAGCGTCTCCTCGATCGACGGAGCGCCGTACCGCATCGCGTAGAAGACGCGCCACCCGTTCGGGAGCATGTCCTCGAGCGCGTCGGCCTGGTCGCTCGTGATGACCTTCAACGGCGAGCCACGATCCGTCCAGACGTTCCGGTACAGCTCGGCGGAACTCGAAGCGCGGAACTGCGCGATGAGACGCGCGAGCGGGTAGTTCATCCAGCGGAGCGCCCGCGGCAGTTGGATGACCTCCGGATCGGCGAGGAACTCGGTCAGGTAACGCCGCACGGACGGCGTATCCGGTTGTTCCGGCGTACCGAGGTTGATGAGCAGGACGCCCCGGGTCCCGGCCCGTGCCTCCGGTGACGTGGAACCGTTGTTGGAGACGGCATCGCGCCGCCGAGGCGGGCGGGGTGTTCGAGAAGTGGACATGACGGTCTTTCCGTTCGAGCGACGGCTTGATTCGGCGCGCGACGTGCCGGCGGGGATCCTGGTCAGATCCTTCCGACGACGCCGCGCAACGGCACGGCCGACACCGCCAGCGCACCGATGGAGGAGGAACCAGGGGGCGCAGCCGGCGGCGCAGGGCTCAGGCCGGAGGCGCGCGCGGAACGGATTGGGAGATGACGAACGGTCTCTCGAACGGGGGCCGGTGCTCGACGCGGGCGCGGAACGCCCGAACGTTGATCACCGGGGCGGGCACGCACCGAAGCGCGTCGAGCACGTGCTGCCCGAGACGCGAGAGCGTGCGCCGATGCCGCACGAGACCGCCGATGGTGAGCGTCGCCACGACGACCGTGGCCGGGATGGCGATCGTCTGATCGATGCCCGGGCCCGCGGCGCCGTGATGGAACACGGCGATCAGGAGACACACGGCGACGAGCGACTGCTGCCGCGTGCGGAGACGAAGGAACCAGACGTCCTGGAACTTCAGGACGAAGAACGCCATGCAGAGGATGAGAAGGATGCCGCTACCGACGCGGCTCAGGTCGGCGCCGTCGGTCAGGATCGATGTCCAGACCGTGATCACGATCGGCACGTGGACGATGACGAGAATCGCCCACCACGCTCGCGGGATGCAAGCGCAGACCGATCGGAAGATGGCTCCGCTCCTACTCATTATTAGACGACCAGTATATCCGATATAGGCGTCTGACGCAAGAACCACTTCTGCTCAAACGCGGCAAGAACCCCCGTGTGACAACGAATAGACGGGGATCGAAGTGCCGTCACCGAACATGACGGGCACCGCGAGGAGGGGGCTCTATTATGGGTCCGTGGAGCGCGCGAACGGCGATGAACGGAGGGGAGGCGGATCGCGCGCCATCGCGCTGGTCGGCCTCGCCGTTGCCCTCGTGGCGCTCGTCGCCGCCGTCTACGGCAACGCCGTGGGGGTGCCCTTCCAGTTCGACGACTGGCACGTGATCAGCGACAACCCCGCCCTCCGCCACCTGGGGGCGATCCCCTCGTACTTCACCGACATCGACGCGTTCTCGATCCTGCCGGGCAACCGCGACTACCGGCCGGTCTTCCTGGTCTCGATGGCGATCGCGTGGTGGCTCGGTGACGGGGCGCCCCTTCCGTTTCACCTCATGAGCATCGCGCTGCACGCCGGCAACGTGATCCTCCTGCTGGCGATCGTGCGGCGCATCCTCGCCGACGGCGATCCCCGGCGCCGCCGGGCGGCGACATGGGCGGCCGGCCTCGGAGCGGCGCTCTTCGCCGTGCACCCGCTGGCCACCCAGCCGGTCGTGTACGTCAGCGCGCAGTCCGTCGCCCTGGCGGCGTTCTTCTACCTGCTCAGCTTCTGGCTCTTCCTCGTCGCGCACGATCGTGCGCGGGTGTCTGGCTGGCCACGGTGGCTGTGCAGCGGGGGATCGTGGCTGGCCTACTTCGTCGCGTTGCTCAGCAAGGCGATCGCGATCAGCCTTCCGCTGAACCTGCTCATCTGGGACATCCTGCTCGGACCGCGCGACGAGACGCCGGCGAAGCCGTCGATGAAGGATCGGCTCGTCACGGTGGTTCGCGCCCTGCCGAAGCACCTGCCCTACTGGGGCGTGTCCTTGCTGTTCATGGCCATCCGGGCGTCGGTGTTCGGCGCCGCGCGGTTCGGCGGCGATGAGCACATCCGGCCGGCGCTGGATCACTATCTCACGCAGACAAAGGCGATCGTCCTGCTCTACCTGAAGCTGGCGATCTTCCCGGTCGGGCTCAACGTCGATCGCGACTACGCGGTCGTGACGTCTCCGGTCGCGGGCCCGATGCTCCTGGCGTTCGCCGTGATCGCGGTGATCGCCGCGCTGCTCGTCATGAACCGGCGCCGGCGCGCCCTCGTGTTCTGGAGCCTCTGGTTTCCGGTGGGCTTGCTCCTCACCAGCTACGGCGTCATCCTGCGCCAGATCGTCAACGAGCACCGCGTCTACATCTCGCTCGCCGGCTTCTGCGCCGTCGTCGCGGTCCTGGTGTACCTGGCCCGCGAACGCTGGCCGGCTCGGAGCACGATCATCACCGCGGTGATGATCGTGGTGATCGCGTCCTTCACCGTGCTCACGAACCAGCGCAACCGGGTCTGGGCGACGGACCTGAGCCTCTGGCAGAACGCCGCGGCCGGCGGGGGAACCTGGCGGGCGCACATGAACTACGGTCGCGCCCTCCGCGCCGAGGGGCGCCTGGACGAAGCGATCGCGCCGCTCGAGAAGGCCGTCCGGATGCACCCGGTCGCCTACGCCCACATCAACCTCGGGCTCGCGTACATCGACCAGGGCCGCACCGAGGCGGGCCTGGATCACATGCAGCAGGCGACGGTGCTCTTTCCCACGCCCGAGATCCTGCTCCACTACGGCCGGTCCCTCCAGCATCTCGGCCGGTTCCCCGAGGCCGAGGAGCAGATGCGGGCGGCGCTGGAGAAGCAGCCGGACTCGCTCAGGGGTCGCGACTACCTTGGCGCCATGCTGCACGGGCGCGGGCGGAGCGCCGAGGCGCTCGAGCACCTGCGACGTCTCGCCGAACTCGACCCGGGCCGCGCGGGTCTCGCCGACCGCATCCGTACCGCGGAGCGCGCGGCTGGGCTCGAAGCCCTGCGCGAGCAGCGCTACGCCGAGGCGATCGCACGGCTCGACGAGAGCGTGGGTCGCGCGCCGAACGACACGGAGCTACTCTTCTCCCTCGGCTTCGCCCACCAGCAGGCGGGCGACCGGCCGGCGGCGATCGAGGCGTACGACCGTTTGCGCGTCGTCGATAACCGGCATCGGCAGGGGACGTTCAACCTCGCCTTCGCGCTGCTCCAGGGCGACACGCGCGCGGAGTGGGAGCGCTCGGTGGAGCTGTTCGGCGTCGTGCTCGAGATCGATCCCGACTACGTCGAGAGCTACGTTCGTCTCGCCAGCGCGTACTGGAAGCTCGGCGACGAGGAGCAGGGGAGGCGTCACGATCGTGCGTACCTCGATCGCGGCCGTCACCCCGAGCTGCGTCGTCGCGCTTCCGAGCGACTCGGAAGTGATCGCTGATGGGTGTGCGCCGGATCGATCCCGGGCTGCTCCGCGACATGGGCGATCGTCTCGCCGCCGACGATCGCGACGAGATGGCGATCCCGAGCTACCTGCATCGGAACCCGTTGATGCGGTGGATGGCGTGGCGCCGCATCGAGGTCACGGCCCGGCGGATCGAGCGGTGCGATCCCGAGTGCACGATCATGGACTTCGGCTGCGGCACCGGCGTGCTCTTCGACGCCGCCAGCCGGGTCGCACGGCGCGTGTACGGCGTGGACCCCGTGCTCGCGGCGGCGGAGATGCTCGTGGAGCAGTGGGCGCTCGACAAGGTCGTCCTGCTGACGCCCGACGAGGCGTCGACGCGGATCGAGCCGGGCAGCGTGGACCTCGTTCTCGCCGCGGAGGTGCTGGAGCACGTCGATCCGCTGGCGCCCACGCTCGAGTTCTTCCGGCAGCGGCTGGCGCCGAACGGTCGCCTTCTCACGAGCATGCCCACGGAGAACGCGCTGTACCGCTTCGGGCGTCGCCTCGCCGGGTTCCACGGTGAGTACCACCACCACGACGCGCGCTCGATCGACGCCGAGCTTCGGCGCTGCGGGTTCGTGCGGCGGTATCTCGAGCGCGTTCCCGCGCCCGGACCGCTGGCGATCTACTGGGTGGCGGAGTACGAGGTCGGGGGTGAGCGTGGAGCGTAGACGAAGCGGCGCTCGGTGGTACGTGGTGCTCCGAGCAATCATCCTCGTCGGCATCGTCGCGTACCTTGCGTGGCGTATCGTCGCCGGGTGGCCGGCGATCCGGTCCGTCTCGGTGCGCTGGAGCGCGCTCGAACTCGTCGGCGCGTTCCTGCTCGCGGCGGCGGCGTTCCCGTGCCTGATCGCGGGGTGGCTGATCCTGCTCCGGCGCGCGGGGTACTACCGGCGGCGGCACCTGCGCGCCTACGTGCGCATCTGGTGGGTGTCGTACGTGTACCGGTGGGTGCCCGGGAAGGTGCTCCTGCTCGTGGAGCGGGCGCGGATGGGCTCGGGCGTGGGGATTCCGCCGCCGGCGGGGGCGGCGCTGGCGGTGATCGAGACGATCATCGCGGTGCTCGCGGCCGCCTGGGTGTCGGTGCTCGCGCTGCTGCTGTACGTGGAGCAGCCGGGGCGGTTGATGTGGGCGGTGGGCGTGGTGTCGATCGTCGCGCTGTTCGTGCTGCCGGTCGTGTTCCGCGCGATCTGCCGGCTGTCGTTCGTCGCGCGGCGCTTCCCCGACCTCGCCACGGTCGCGCTGGGTCCGCGCGACGTGCTCGTCGCGCTGCCGGCGTTCCTCCTTCACTACGTGTTCCTCGGGCTGTCGCTGTTCCTCTGCGCGCGGGGGGTGCAGGATCTCTCGTGGACCCAGGCCGCGGGGATCATCGGCGCGTTCGCGCTCTCGCAGGGGGTCGGGCTCGTGATCATGATCGCACCGGCCGGGCTCGGCGTGCGCGAGGGCGTGCTCGGCCTTCAACTCGCGGCGGTGATGCCGGCGGGCGTGGCGGAGGCCGTCGCGATCGGCGCGCGGGCCTGGTTCACGCTCGTGGAGTTGATCTCCTTCGGCGTCGTGCTGCTTCTCACGCCTCGTCGGCGGGCCGCCGCGCCTCCAGCCACTCGGCGCGGCGAAGGTGATACAGGATCCGATCCTGGTCGAGACGGATCCTGACCAGCATGTCGCCGATGAGCCCGATCACGAGCGTCAGGATCCCGAGGAAACCGAACGACCCGCCGACGAAGCCCGACCAGATGTGGGGTGAGAACTGCCCGGTGCGGAGATAGTGGACCAGCAGGAAGCCGAGCAGGCCGAAGCCGACCGCGAGGAACAACGCCGCGAGACAGGCGAACACGCGGAACGGCCGGTACGAGATGAACGCGCGCAGCATGATCTGGAGCGAGCGCACGGCGTAGCGAGGGATGCTCGACGCCACCCGCGAGGTTCCGTGCTCGCGCACGCCGCGGATCTCGAGCGGGACCTCGACGATCGGGAGGTCCTTGAAGACCAGGTCGAGAAAGCACTCCTGGGTGTAAGTGAACGTCCCGAAGAGGTTCATCCGGAGCAGGGCCTCGCGCGAGAACGCGCGGAACCCGCAGGAGACGTCGTGGAACCGCCGGCCGGTGAGCAGGGCGACGATCCGCGCGACGCCATGGTTGCCCCAGCGCTTGATGTCCGGCATCTCCGGCACGAGCTTCGCGTCGAGGAAGCGCGAGGCGGTCACCATCGCGGCGCGACCTTCGACGATCGGGGCCACGATCCGCGGGATGTCGGCGGGATCGAACTGCCCGTCACCGTCGATGTTCACGAGGATGTCCGTGCCCCGCGACCGGCCCGACTCCACCGCCTCGCGGAAGCTCACGCCGAGCCCGCGGTTGGTCGCGTGCGTGACGACCTCGGCCCCGGCGTCGCGAGCCACCCGGGCGGTGTCGTCGCTCGAGCCGTCGTCGATGACGAGCACGTCGACGCGGGCGATCCCCGGGATCTCGCGGGGGATGCCGCGCACCACGTCCCCGACCGTCGGCGCCTCGTCCAGGGCCGGGATTGCCACGAGCAGCCGGAGATCCCCCCCGGCCATCGAAGACGTCGATGTCGCGGCAAACGCTGGCATGACACGACGTTAACAGCGTGACCCGTCGATGGCGAGCCACGCCCGGCTCCTCGCCTCCGACGCCCCGTTTCTTGACCGCCGCCCTCACCCCGGTCAGCATGTCCGGCGCATTCACTCACCTGAGGCGAAGTCGCCGCGCGGGGGCGGCGCGAGCGGGACCCAAACGACATGACGACCACACGATCGATTCAACGCTGGCTGCTCGGCATGGTCCTGGTCACCGGCGTGTTCGCCGGCACGGTTCTCGGCCAGGTGAACCAGCAGGCCATCCTTCTGCTCCTGGACACGTCCGCGTCGATGAAGCAGAAGCCGAAGGGCATGCAGACCTCCAAGGCCGCCGAGGTGAAGCGGCAACTCGGCCAGTTCTGCGTGAGCCTTCCCCGCAACACCGACGTGCGGATCTTCACGTTCGACAAGACGCCGGTGATCCCGGGACCGAGCCTCGTCGTCAACGACGAAGCGAGCCGGCAGACCCTGCGCGGCTTCTTCGAGGCCCTCCAGACCGAGGGGCAGTTCACCTACGCGTGGAGCGCGCTGGAGACGGTGCTCGGCGAGGCCCGGACGATGCTCGACACGGAGCCGACCCGAACGGTCTGGATCTACGTCTACACCGACGGCGAGGACAACGAGCAGCCGCCGCGCAACCTCGAGGCGATCCTCGACGGCTTCGACGACCTGCTCCAGAACCGCGACCAGATCCGCGTGAGCTACATCACCCTCGGGTTCGAGCTGAAGAAGGACGTCGCCGACGCGTTCGCGCGGCACGGCATCAGCGTGCTCGCCGCCCTCCGGCCCGAGGACTGGATGAACATCAGCCCGATCAGCGCGGACTTCGACTGGAGTCCGTGGCGGGCGCTCGCGGCGTCCCCGATCCACTTCAACGACCGCTCCGTCGGGAACATTGCGTCGCACGAGTGGGACTTCGGCGACGGGAACACGAGCACCGAAGCCAACCCGGCGCACACGTACTCCAGCGACGGCACGTACACGGTGAAGCTCGGCGTCACGGGACCCGGCGGCATCAAGCAGTCGCGCAGCCGTGACCTGTTCGTGCAGCCCGCGGGTGACGTCGGGCCCCCGCAGGCGATGTTCGAGGTCAACCGCATGCGTGGGAAGTCGCCGCTGGAGGTCACGTTCACGAACAAGTCAGTGGGCTCGATCCAGACCTACGTCTGGGACTTCGGGGACGGCACCGAGCCCCTGCGGCAGGAGACGTCGCTCGGCGAGGTCATGCACGAGTTCCCGGCCGGCGAATACACGGTGACCCTCACCGCCCAGGGCCCCCCGGGCATGGAATCCGATCGCTACACGCCGGACTGGAAGATCGTCTCCTACGAAGGCTCGCCCTGGCTCAAGTACCCGCTCTGGGCCCTCGTGATCCTGATCATCCTCTTCATCCTGGTGGACATGAAGCGGCGGCATTCGGCGAAGAGGGCGTCGGGGGGGTAGGGATTCGGCGGCGCGGCGGGCGTTGGGCGGCCTTTGCGCGGTGTGAGACCTACCGCTGCGCCGGCGTCCTGCCGGCGCAGCGGTACGTCGCCCATCGCGCCACCGAATCTCTAGAACCCGGGACGCGTCCCGGGTGTTCCTGCCACCGGGACCCTCGGCATACAATTCGTCCATTCGAGGACCGCGCCATGTTCCGACTCGCGCGCTACGCACCACTCCTCCTCCTCCTCCTCGCCGCTCCGCCCGCCGCTCCGCCTGCCGCTCCGCCCGCGACCCAGCCGCAGTGGACCCCACCCACGCCGCTTGGCGCCACCGAGCGCGTCGATGACCGCCACCTCATGGTCGAGCGCCAGATGGCGCACCCGCGCGACGGGCGTCTGCGGGTTCGATCTGCCGCCGTGCTCGACGCGATGCGCACCGTACCGAGGCACGCCTTCGTGCCGTCGGGTGTGCGCCGGCGCGTGTACGAGGACACGCCGCTTCCGATCGGGCACGGGCAGACGATCTCCCAGCCGTACATGGTCGCGTACATGACCGAGTTGCTGGACCTGAAACCGGGGGACCGCGTGCTCGAGATCGGTACCGGGTCCGGGTACCAGGCTGCGGTGCTCGGACAACTCACCGACCAGGTCTCTACGATCGAGATCATCGAGCCGCTGGCCAGGCGCGCGGCGAAGACGCTGAAGGACCAGGGCTACGACGCAATCCGGACGAAGCACGGCGACGGCTACCACGGGTGGCCGGAGCACGGGCCGTACGACGCCATCATCGTCACCGCCGCCGCCCAGCACCTGCCGCCCCCGTTGTGGAAGCAGCTCGAACCCGGCGGGAAGATCGTGATCCCCATCGGCGGCGTCTACGAGGTGCAGCGGCTCGTGATGCTGGAGAAGACCGCCGATGGCAAGCGCCGATCGAAGTCCATCATGGCCGTGCGCTTCGTCCCCCTCACGCGCTCGGACTGACCGGCGATGCCCACCACCTTCACCACCTTCCGCCTGGTGTGGCTCGTGGCGTGGGTGTCGGCGGCGGCGCTGGGCTTCGAGATCGCGCTCATGCGTGTGCTGCTCGTGGCGAGCTGGCATCACTTCGCGTTTCTCGTGATCAGCGTTGCGCTGCTTGGGTTCGGGGTGAGCGGCACGGTGTTGTGTCTCGGTCGCCGCCGGTTGCTGGCCCACGCGACCGGCGCGCTTGGTGTGCTTGCGCTGCTGACCGCGATCTCCATGCCCGTGGTTGTCGCCGTGGCCCGGCACATTCCCGTCGAGGGGCGACTCGTCGCCGCACTGGCCGGCCGCCAGGTCGGGGCGTGGATCGGCTACTGGCTCCTGCTCCTGGTGCCGTTCGTGTTCGCCGCGATGGTGATCGGGCTGGCGCTCATGACCGCGCGACGACGCGTGGCCACGGTGTACGCCGCGAACCTCCTCGGCAGCGCCATCGGCGCCGTGGCGATCATGCTCGCGATGGATCACGTCGCGCCGGCGTGGCTGCCGGTCGTGACCGGAGCCGCGGCGCTCGTCGCGATCGTGCCGTGGCCAATGCGTGGCCGGCTCGTCGCCACGGCGGCCGTCGTGCTCGGCGCCGGCGCGTGGCTCGCCTTGGACCCGCCGGAGATCCGCGTCGATCCCTACAAGTACGGCGCCCACGTCGCTCGCCTCGAAGCCCAGGGGGACGCGGAGCGTGTCGCGCAGGCGTGGAGTCCGCGCGGCGTGGTCGAGATCTTCCGCGGCGACACGTTCCACGAGCTTCCGTTCCTCTCCGTGAACGCCGACCCGCCTCGGCTGGCGCCGATCGTCATCGACGGACACTGGTCCGGCGCGGTGCTCGCCGCCGGTTCGCCGGACGCGGCGGCGGTCGTGGATGACACCCTGCCGTCGGTGCCGTACGCGTTGCTCGACGACGGCCCCAAGGCCGTGCTCCTGCTCGGCGAGGTCGGCGGCGCCAACGCGTGGCTCGCAGTGCGGCGGGGGGCGAGCGCCGTCGATTGGGTGCAGCCGGACGCCAAGCTCGTGGCGCTGCTCGACGCGTTGCCGGACGACGACGGTTCCGCGGTGATCCGCCGGCCCGACGTGCACATGGTGATCGCGGACCCGCGTCACTTCCTCGCTCGGCCTCCGCGCCGGTACGGGCTGATCCAGCTCGTCGCGATCGAGTCGATGAGCGCCGGCAGCGGCGGCGTCGGCGGATTGGGGGAGAACCACCTCGTCACGGTACAGGGGCTCGCCGCCGCCCTGCGAGCGCTGGACGACGACGGCACACTCACGGTGTGCCGCGGCATCCAGAGCCCCCCGCGCGACAACCTCAAGCTGCTCGGCACGCTCACGAGTGCCCTCGGATCGCTCGGTGTCGAGCAGCCGCGCGAGCACGTCGTGATCGTCCGCGACTACCTCGCGGTCTGCACGATGGTGCGCCGGGAGCCCTGGCCGGAAGACACCGCCGGCCGCGTGCGAGACCTCTGCGCGACACGCGACCTCACGCCCGTGTGGTTCCCCGGCATCCGCGCCGATGAGCTGAACCGACCGGACGAGCTTCCCGGGCCACCGGACGCCCCGGGCGACTGGTACCACCACGCCGCCGCCCGTGTCACGCCCGACGGCTTACCCACTCTCGCTCGGCGGTGGATGTTCGACATCCGGCCGCCCACCGACGATCGGCCTTTCTTCGGCGACTTCTGCCGCCTGCGCGGCGTCGCCGCCTTGCGGCTCGCGTTCGGCGATCTCTGGCTGACACGCGCGGAGCTGGCGTACCTCTTCGCGCTGGCGGCGACGACGCTCATCGGCGTGGTGGCCGCCGCCGTCACGCTGCTGCCGTTGGCCGCGCTCCGGTCCGTTCGTCGCGCGCGTGGCAAACGGGCGACGGCGGCGTACTTCACGGCGATCGGTCTCGGCTACCTGTTGCTGGAGATGGTCCTGCTGTCGCGTCTCACGCACCTGATCGGCGACCCCGTTCGCGCTGCCGCGACGACGATCGCCTCGTTCCTCTTGTTCTCCGGCGTGGGAAGCCTGCTCGCGCAGCGTTTCCCAGCGGCGCCGGTGCGTCGGCTGATCGGCGCGCTCGTCGTCCTCGGTGTCCTCGTGCTCGTCGCGATCGTGCCCGTGGCGACACACCTCGCCGGGGGAGCGCCGCTGGCGGCGCGGTGCGTCGTCGCCGTGGCGGTCACGGCGCCGCTCGCGTTGCTCATGGGTCTGCCGATGCCAACCGCGTTGATGCGGCTCGACCGCGCCGCTCCCGCGCTCATCCCGTGGGCGTGGGGTCTCAACGGCTTCGCCTCGGTGCTCGCGGCGCCGCTCGCGGTGGTCCTGGCGATGACGTGGGGATACTGGGTCACCGCGGCGGTGGCGCTGGCGGTGTACCTCGTGGCGGCGCTCGTGTTCGCGCGTCTGCCCTACGAAGTCTCCGACGGTGGACCGTCTTCATCGTCGTCGTGAAGGATGCGCATCGCGGGCGTCTCCAGGTCGTCCATCTGCCCCGATCGCACCGCCCAGAGGAACGCCGCCACCGCGATCCCCGCGATCACCAGCGCCAGCGGAAAGACGACGTAGATCACCGACACGACGATTCCTCCTTTGTTCCTCTCCGATCGAAGGTACGGGAGCGATAGGAGAGCACGACGACCGTCAGCGAGCTGATCGGCATGAGCACCGCGGCCACGAGCGGGTTGATGAGCCCGGCCATCGCCAGCGACGCCGTCACCACGTTGTAGCCGAGCGAGACGGCGAGGTTTCGCCGAATCACGCGGGCGACGAGCCGCGATCCGTGTAGCAGGTCGACCACGGGGCCGAGGCCGGGGTGACGCACGAACGCGTCCGACGAGGCGAGGGCCACCTCGGCGCCCCCGTGCACCGCGATGCCGACGTTGGCGATCGACAGGGCCGCGGCGTCGTTGACGCCGTCGCCGACCATGATCACGCGCTCGCCGCGGCGTTGGTTCGCGCGCACGATCTCGGCCTTGCGCTCCGGCGACGCGCCGCCCTCGCACGCCCCATCGTCGATCCCGACGCGGCGGGCCACCGCGTCGACGATCTCGGGATGGTCGCCGGAGACGACCCCCACGGAGCAACCGAGGCGGCGCAACCGCTCGATGGCCTCCCGCGCATCGGGATGCACCGGGTCGCCAAGCCCCGCCACGACGCGGACGCGGCCGTCGACGGAGGCGAGCACGGGGCTGTGACCTTCGTCGAGGCACGCGCGGATCGCGTCCCGCGCCCAGGGTGGAGTCTCGATCCCGTGACGCTCGACGAAGCGCGTCGAGCCCACCGCGACGGCGCGACCTTCCACGAGGCCGCGCGCGCCGTCGCCGAGATGCTTGGCGTCCGTGGCTTCCGGGATTGCACGGCCCTCGGCGGCCTCGACGAGCGCGGCGGCCACGGGATGGGCCACGCCGACCTCGATCGCCGCGACCAGCGGCCGGACGTCGTCGTCGCCTTCCCACGTGACGACGCGCACGCGGCCGCGGGTGATCGTGCCGGTCTTGTCGAGCAGGACGAGCCCCGGCGTCGCGAGACGTTCGATCGTCTCGCCGCCCTTGATGAGCATGCCCGCCTGCGCCGCGCGACCGATGCCGGCGACGACGGCCAGCGGTGTCGCCATGCCGAGCGCGCAGGGGCACGTCACGATGAGCAGGGCGATGGCGTGTTCGACGGCCAGCTCCGGATCGAGCCGCCACCACAGCACGGCGGTGAACGCGGCGAGCGCGAGGACGATGCCGACGAACCAGTGGGCGACGCGATCGGCGAGGCGGATGATCGGCGGGCGATCGCGCGCGAAACGCTCCACCATCGCCATGAGCCGGCCGACCCGCGTCTCGGCCCCGGTCGCGCGGACCTCGACGACGACGGCCGAGCCCATGTTGGTCACGCCGGCGTGGACGCCGTCGCCGGGCGCGAGCACGACGGGGAGCGACTCACCGGTGAGCACGGAGCGATCGAAGACCGAGCGTCCCTCGAGAACGACGCCGTCCACGGGAGTCGTGTCGCCGGCGCGCACCTCGACGCGGTCGCCTATCTCCAGACGCTCCACGGGAACGTCCTCGGGCGTACCGTCGTCGTCGAGCCGTCGCGCGATCGCGGGCGTGAGCGAGAACAGCAACTCGACGGCGTCGAGGGCCGATCGCCGGTGCCGGTCCTGGAGCCAGCGACCGACGAGCAGCAGGAAGACGACGGCGGTGAGCGACTCGAAGTAGACCTCGCCGGTTCCGCGGAACGTGTTCACCGCGCCCCATGCGCATCCCGCGGCGAGGGCGATGGCCACCGGCACGTCCATGTGGAGCACGCGTGTCCGGATGGACGAAATGGCGCCGACGAAGAACGTCCGGCCCGGCCACGCGAGGGCGATGAGCGTCAGCAGCAGGCTCGCGCCGCGGAACAGCGCGTGCAGTTTCGGGTCCATCCCGCTCATCATCCCCCCGTACAGGGCGAACGCGATCAGCATGACGTTGCCCGCGCACGCACCGGCCACGCCGATTCGCACGAGGTGGCGGCGGTTCTCGCGGCGCCGCATCTCCTGCCGCGCCGCGCCGCGATCGGGGTGCGGTGGATAGCCGAGCGAGTCGAGGCGGCCGGCGATACGCGACAGGTTCGCCCGCTGCGGATCCCAGGTGACCCGCGCGACCTGGCGGCGGAAGTCGAGCCGCGCCTCGATCACGCCGGGAACGACCCGCGGCAGCCGCTCGACGAGCCAGACGCACGCGGTGCAGTGGACGCCCTGGAGGTACAGTTCGATTGCGCGCCGGCCATCGGGCAGATCGGTGACGCACGATGTCTGGAACGCCGGGTCGTCCCACGCGTCGTAGCCGGCCGCCGACGGTTGCGCGGGTTCCGCCGGACCCTCGGCCTGCGCGATCTCGTAGTAGCGGGAGAGCCCGCACTCGTGGATCGCGCGATACACCGCGCGGCATCCCTGGCAGCAGAACCACGGCTCGGGCCCCTCGACGAACGCCGGGGGGACGGGAAGCCCGCAGTGGGCACACGCGGTTTCGGTCGTCGTCGAGGCCGCGGCGATGTTCGCCGCGACGTTCACGGCGCCGGCTCCTCGGAGCAGCACGGCATCTCCGCGCTGTCCAGCGACCGCACCCGCGCGGTGGCGTCCTCGACCGAGACCGCCTCGTCGCCGGAGGCGCCCGCGGCGAAGGCCGGCACGTTGAACCGGCCCACGATCGCGATGACGCCGACGATCACGAGCGCCGCGGCGCCGGCGAAGGGCACGAACCGTCGCAACGGACCGGCGATCGCCGTCACGCCGACCCCGAGGCTGACGAGCACGGGCAGCGTGCCCGCCCAGAAGACCGCCATCGTCACGGCGCCCCATGTCGCGGACCCGGTGCCCGCCGCGGTGACCGCGAACGCGTAGAGCCAACCGCACGGGAGGAACGTGGAGAGCAGGCCGACGGTGAGCGCGCGCTGGACGGGCGGGCGATCGCGCACCACGGCGCATCCGCGTGAGAACACCGCGGTGAGCGGCGCCGGCACGCCGAGACGCTTGAGCTTGACGCCGTTGAGCCGCAGGAGCGTCACGACACCGAAGCCCACCATCGCCACGCCGGCAAGCGCGAGGGCCAGCCGTTGGAGGCCGAAGACGGCGCCGGTGAGATCGAGCGCGGCGCCGAGACCACCGGCGGCGGCGCCGAGCAGGGTGTACGTCACGAGCCGTCCGCCGTGGTACGCGCCTTGCGTCATGACATGCTGACGACTGCCCGCCGGCGCACCACCCACGCACAGGGCGACGAACGCGCCGCACATGCCCGCGCAGTGCAGCGAGCCCAGCAGGCTCGCGAGGAACACGGTGACGACGAGCGTGGTCATGACGTCGTTCCCGGTGGCCGGATCGGCGGGATGAGCAGCTTCTCCCGGTGGGTCTGCACGTACACGTCGCCGCCCTGCTCGATCCGGATGCGGAACTCCCAGATCCCGGAGCGCCGCATACGCACGGGCACGGCATAGACCCCGTCCGCCTCTTCGGCGAGCGACACCCGCTCGATGTCGGCGGCGCGGGCGACGTGCAGCGCCTCCACTGCGACCGTCGCCTCACGCACCGGTTGGCCGTGGCTGTCGGTCACGGTGAGCTCGAGCCGTCGATGGTCGCGCTCGGCGGGCGTCGTGGCCAGCGTCACCGTCCATCCGAGGCGATCGCTCTTGTCCCTCTCGCGGGCCAGCTCGTTCCAGTTCGCCGCCTTGGCTTCGTAGTTCTCCTCGATCGCGAACGAGGGATCGGTCAGGGCGGCGAAGATCAGCACCGCGTAGGAGAGCACGGAGAGGGCAAGGATGCCGACGATGATCGAGATCCATGTGACCTTGGCACGCATCATGATCCTCCCTCTCCCCCGAACAGTGGTCCGAGCACGTGGTGATCGAACGCGGCGGTGAAGCCGTTGTCGTCGGAGACGCGCACCGAGATCGGCGCGCGGCCCTGGTGAAAGCGTTCACGGGCGAGCACGAGACGCACCGTCGCCGTCGACGCCTCGCCACCGTCAACGGTAAGCGGCAGGTCGGGGCTCGTCGCCTCCTCCGCCTCCGGAACGTCGATCTCGTACCGACGCGGCTCCTGCGTGCGGTTGGTGATCTTCACGAGCACCTGCGCTGAGACCTGGCCGGAGTCGAGCACCACGTACGGTCGCGATCGGGTGCGCAGGAAGTCGACGTCCGCCTCCGCCTTGCCCGCGAGCGTGACACCGAAGAGCGTCAGCACGATCACCAGCAGCACCGGGTAGATGACCACGCGCGGGCGGAGCACGCGCCGGCGCCCGGTCTCCATCGCGGCCTGTGAGCTGTGGCGGATGAGCCCGCGCGGCCGCTTGATGCGGTCCATCACCTCGTCGCACGCGTCGATGCACTGGGCGCAGCCGACGCACTCCATCTGGAGCCCGTCGCGGATGTCGATGCCGGTGGGGCACGTCACGACGCACAGGTGGCAGTCGATACAGTCGCCGCGTTCGGTCGTGCCGGTGACGAGGTCGTCGGAGCGCTTCTTGAGCTTGCCGCGCGGCTCCCCCCGGCCCGGGTCGTACCCGATGATGAGCGACTGGCGGTCGAGGAGCACGGACTGGAAGCGCCCGTACGGGCACATCAGCGTGCACACCTGTTCCCGGAAGTAGCAGAAGTCGAACATCATGAGGCCGGTCGTCGCCGCCATCACGACGAACGCCGTGGGATGCTCGGCCGGGGAGCCGCGCACCCACTGGAACAGCGTGTCCACGCCCACGAAGTACGCGAGGAACGTGTGGGCGAGGAACATCGACAGCACGAGGTACACGCCGTACTTGGCGAGGCGCCGCCACGGCGGGAGCTGCGCGCGACCGCCGCTGCGGTAGTGACGCCCCTCGAACAGCCGCTCGATCGGCCGGTACAGGAACTCCATGTACACCGTCTGCGGACACGCCCAACCGCACCACAGCCGTCCGAACAACGCGGTGATCAGGAATATACCGATGAAGACCGCCAGCAGCAGGAACGCCAGCAGCAGCGTGTCCGTCGGCAGGAACGTCTTGCCGAAGAACGTGAACGCGCGGTTCGGCACGTCGAGCAGGATCAGCGGCATGCCGTTGACGCTCACGTACGGCAGCCCGGTGAAGACCACCATGAGGGAGTACGCCACGACCCGGCGGCCCGTGAGGAAGCGGCCGGTGGAGATGCGCGGCCGCATCCATCGGCGCGACCCGTCCTTGTTGAGCGTCGAAAGGACGCGCTCCTCGGCTTCGGGAATGTCGGCGCCGGACGCGGCGCTGCGTTGTGTTTCGGGTTCGTTGGGCGGGGCGGTCACGGCGGTGGGGGTGCTTCGGGCCAGGCGGCGATGGGATCACCCTGCGGCGCCTTGTCGGGCAACGGGTTCCGCCGCAACTGGGCGACGTACGCCGAAAGCAGGACGATCTCGGTATCGGTCAGCTTCCCCTGCCACTCCGGCATGCCCTTGGCGATAACGCCTTCGTTGATGACCGAGTAGATGTCGGTGAGCGTCTTGACGTTGATCCAGTGGTCGTCGGTCAGGTTCGGCCCCACGTTGCCGCTGCCGTCGGCGAGGTGGCACTGCGTGCACTTGCTCTTGAACAGGCTCGCCATGCCGGTCATGGCCACGCTGTCGTCCATGAACCGGAGGATCGTCGGCTCGTCGGCCTCGAGTTCCCCGTACGTCGCGAGCAACTGCTGCGCGTAGGCGGCCAGCTCGGCCTCGTAGTTGTCGTGGACGGAGTCGCCCTTCCCGACGTGGTACCACGTGATGTACGGGAAGGCGAAGAGGATCGTCAGCCAGAAGATGGCGACCCACCATCCCGGCATCGGGTTGTCGTACTCGCGGATGCCGTCGTACTCGTGTTCGAACAGCTTGTCTCGTTGCGGATCATCAGTCATTGACATGGCTTCCGTGGGCGGGGGTCTCGACGGGCTGGTCGCGGGGCGTGACGACGTCGTCTTCGAGCGGGATCCGGGCCGTATCGTCGTACCGGCGCGACTTGCTCAGGATCAGGCGCACGACGATCGCCACGAACAGGATGACGAAGAAGACGAGCACGATCTGCTTGGTGATCGCGACGCCGTCGGCAAGCAGCAGGGAAGTGGCGCTCATGGCGTCGACCCCTCGGCGCCCCGGGCGAGCGTGTCGCCTTCAGGCTCCTCGACCGGCAGCGGCTTGGCGATGTCGGTGCCGAGGCGGAGCAGGTACGCGACGAGGGCGAGCACGTCGCGGTCGGCGAGCGCCGTCGCGTCCTCTTCGGGAGCCTCCTCACGGTAGCGCTGGAGGATCTCCTCCGCCTGCACCCGAGCGAGCGCCTCGGCCTGCTCGAGTTCCTCGCCGTACGGCGCCCCCAGCGCGGCCGCGGCGCGGACCTTGCCCGCGATGGCGTCGTAGTCGATCTCGTTCTCCAGCAACCACTCGTACGAGGGCATGATCGTGCCGGGGCTGATGTCGTCGGGGTTGTTGAAGTGGCGGATGTGCCACGACACGCTCGTGTTGTTCTGGCCGATCCGGTGCAGGTCCGGGCCGATGCGACGTGAGCCCCACTGGAACGGGCGGTCGTAGATGAACTCGCCGGCCTGGGAGTACCCGCCCGGGTAGCGCTCCGTCTCGTGCCGCATCGGGCGCACCATCTGCGAGTGGCAGTTGTAGCAGCCCTCGGACACGTAGATGTCGCGCCCGTACAGCTCCAGCGGCGTGTACGGCGAGACGGTGGCGATCGTCGGCACGTTCGACCGGATGAGGAACATCGGGATGATCTCGCCCAGCGACGCGACGATCACCGCGATCGTCACCCAGATCGTGAGCTTCAGCGGGAGACGCTCCCAGTTGCGGTGCCACCGCATCTGGCTGAAGACGTCGAGCTTCCTGGCGGTGTTCGTGACCGCGCGCAGCCGCGACGGCGGGATCGGGTCGTCCACGTACCCCGGCGCGAGCGGCGCAGCCTGGATGACGGGCTCGTCGTAGGTCTTCGGCCGCGCCTTCCAGGTCATGGCGAGGTTGTGCAGACAGAGCACGGCGCCGGAGAGGTAGAGCAGGCCGCCCACGACGCGGATCCAGTAGAGCGGGATGAGCTTGGTCACCGTCTCCAGGAACTCGCCGTACATGAGCATGCCGTTGGAGTCGAACGCGCGCCACATGAGGCCCTGCGTGAGGCCGGCGAAGTAGATCGGGATCACGTACAACGCGAGCCCGATGGTGGCGCCCCAGAAGTGCAGGGCCATGAGCTTCTTGCTGAACAGCGGGGCCTGGAAGATCCGCGGGAAGAGCCAGTAGGCCATGCCGAACGACATGAACCCGACCCAGCCCAGCGCCCCGGCGTGGACGTGGGCGATCGTCCAGTCGGTGTAGTGCGACAACGCGTTCACCGACTTGATCGAGAGCATCGGGCCCTCGAAGGTGCTCATGCCGTAGAAGGTCACGCCGAGCACGAAGAACTTGAGGATCGGGTCTTCGGCGACCTTGTTCCAGGCTCCCCGCAGCGTGAGCAGGCCGTTGAGCATGCCGCCCCACGACGGCATCCAGAGCATCAGCGAGAAGAGCATCCCGAGCGTGGACGCCCACGCCGGCAGTGCCGTGTAATGCAGGTGGTGCGGTCCCGCCCAGATATAGATGAAGACGATCGTCCAGAAGTGGAGGATCGACAGCTTGTAGCTGAACACCGGCCGGTTCGCGGCCTTGGGCAGGAAGTAGTACATGAGCCCGAGAAAGGGCGTGGTCAGGAAGAAGGCGACGGCGTTGTGCCCGTACCACCACTGCATGAAGGCGTCCTGCACGCCCGCGTACACGGAGTAGCTCTTGAGGGCGGTCACCGGGAGCACGAGGTTGTTGAAGATGTACAGCACCGCGATGGCGATGATCGTGGCGATGTAGAACCACAACGCGACGTACAGGTGTCGCTCGCGGCGGCGGGCCACCGTGCCGAAGAAGTTGATCGCGAACACCACCCAGATGAGCACCACCGCAATGTCGATCGGCCACTCGAGCTCGGCGTACTCCTTGGACTGCGAGATGCCCAGGGGCAGGGTGATCGCCGCGGAGACGATGATCAGTTGCCACCCCCAGAAGTGGATGCGGCTCAGCAGGTCGCTGAACATCCGCGCCTTGAGCAGGCGTTGGGAGGAGTAGTAGACGGCGGCGAAGATCGCGTTGCCCGCGAAGGCGAAGATGACCGCGTTCGTGTGCAGCGGTCGCAGCCGCCCGAACGTCAGCCACGGGGTGTCGAAGTTGGCGGCGGGCAGGGCCATCTGGGTGGCGATGATCACGCCCACGAGCATGCCGACGATCCCCCAGATGATCGTCGCGAGGACGAACTTCCGGGTGATGTCGTCGTCGTAGGTGAACGAATCGAGGCCGGATGGAGCGGATCCGGCGGCGTCCGTCGGGGCGACGGTGGTCATGATCGATGGCCCTCGTTGTTGCGTTCGCTGCGAAGGGTACCCCGGATGCGGTGGGCGGGGTGCGGCAAGGTACCCGGGCACCGGTGCTTAGATCAAGATTCGAAGATCGGTTCTTCCGAAATGGCGGAGCGAGCCCCGGCCCCGGGATCGGATCGCCGAGCCCGCGATACGCTGGGTGGACGATGAAGACCCCGCGCGCCACCGTCCTCGCCGCCGCCGTGTTCACCGTCGCCGGGTGCCAGGCGCCGCCCGCCGCCGAGATCCCGCCCGTTTCACCGGGGTACACGATTCCCCTCGTCGACCTCGCCACCGACACGCACCGACAGACGGTCGTCGATCGCGAGGCGGGCCAGTACCTCGGGCACCCGACGACGGTGCTCCTGGAGGACGGCCGCACGATCCTCGCCGTCTACCCGCGCGGCCACGGTCGCGGGGCGATCGTGATGAAGCGCTCCGACGACGGAGGCCGCACGTGGTCCGACCGCCTCCCGGTTCCCGAGAACTGGGCGACCTCGCTGGAGACCCCGACGATCCACCGCGTCGTTGA
>JAAELP010000189.1 GCA_024226535.1 Planctomycetota bacterium
AAGCGAGTGTCGGCCCGGAGGGCCGTACGAGCGGAAGGTCTCCCGCCGCGCGAAAGCGAGTGTCGGCCCGGAGGGCCGTACGGAGCGCTCAAGACAGAACGAAACAAGCCCCGGGCTCGGCCGGGGCTTGTGAAGTGGCGATAGGTGGACTCGAACCACCGACCTAGGGTTTATGAATCCCTCGCTCTAGCCAGCTGAGCTATATCGCCGTTGGCGTGAGTGTAGGCATTGGTGATGATCGGTCAAGACGGCCCACGACTCCAAGGTGGGAACCGCCAATTCTAGCCTTGACGGCTCCGGCGACGCAGCTTCGGCGACGTTCTTCAGATCATCGGCGCCTGGGGTCCGTGCGGCGGCCCGTGCCCGCAGGACCTGAACGGCAACGGCACCGTGGACTTTGCCGACATCCTCGCCGTCATCTCGTCGTGGGGGCCGTGCCCGTGATCACGCCGGCGCGGGCGCGGGCCGCGGGGACTTCTTAGGGTTTGCGGCATCCTCCGGCAGCCAGCGGGTCGAGATCGACTCGCGGGACGCGGTCGGTTCGGCGCGGCGGATCGCGGCGGCGACGAGGCCCATGAACATCGGTTGCGGGCTGAGCGGACGGCTGGTCAGCTCGGGGTGGTATTGGCCGGCGACGAAGTACGGGTGCACGTCGCGCGGAAGCTCGAGCACCTGCATGATCGGGTGCTTCGGGTGCCGGCCGGAGAAGACGAGCCCCGCCTTCGTGAGACGCTCGACGTACTCGGGGTCCACCTCGTAGCGGTGACGGAAGCGCTCGTGCACGGTCGGCCGGCCGTCGTAGAGCCACGACGCCAGCGTGCCCGGCTCGATGACGACGTCCTGGGCGCCCAGACGCATCGTGCCGCCGAGCAGACCTTCGATCCTCTTCTGTTCGGGAAGCTCGGAGATCACCGGGTCGGTGCCGTCGCCGCCGAACTCCGTCGAGTACGCGCCGTTCATGCCGAGAACGTTCCTCGCGTACTCGATCACCACCGCCTGGAAGCCGAGGCAGATCCCCAGGAACGGCACGCCGTTCGTGCGCGCGTACTCGGCGCACGCGATCTTCCCTTCCACGCCGCGATCGCCGAAACCGCCGGGGATGATCATCGCGTGCACGCCACCGGCGCCCACGTCCTCGGCGAGGTGCTCGGCGACGTTCTCGCGCGTGATCTCCGACGTGTCGATCCAGTGCAGGTCGATCTCGGCCGACAGGTGCGTCGCCGCGTGCTCGATCGCCTTGTCGATCGACGCGTACGCGTCGCGCAACGCCGCGTACTTGCCCATGATGGCGATGCCCGCCTTGTGGCGACGCGGGGCGAGGATCTGCGCCGCGTACGAGTTCCACTCCTCGCGGGCGTCGTCCTCGTGGGTGGGATCGACGCGGTCGTGCAGGTTCAGGATCGACAGCACCTCGCGGTCGAGGCCCGCCGCCCGCATCGCCTCGGGGATCGTGTAGATCGATGCGCGATCGTGCATCGAGAAGCACCGGCGCAGCGGCACGTTGGAGAACATCGAGATCTTCTGGCGCACGTTCTCCACCACCGTCTGGTGCGCCCGGCAGGCGACGATGTGCGGCTGGATGCCCGCCTCCATGAGCAGCTTGATGCCGAGCTGGGCGGCCTTGGACTTCTGCTCGCCGAGAATCTTCGGCTCGAGGACGTACGTCAGGGCGACGAAGCACGTCGAGTTCGGTCCCTCCTCGAAGGCCAGCTCACGGAGCGCCTCGATGTAGAACCCGTTCTCGTAGTCGCCGACGGTGCCGCCGACTTCCACGAAGACGATGTCCGCCTCGCCGCCGCCGGGCCCGCCGGTCATCGCGAGCGTGCGAAGCCGGTGCTTCACCTCGCCGGTGACGTGCGGGATCATCTGCACGTCGCGCCCCAGGTACTCGCCGCGGCGCTCGCGCTCGAGGATCGTGGTGTAGATCTGCCCGCTCGTGGCGAAGTTCTGCCGCGAGAGGTCCTGGTCGAGCATGCGCTCGTAGGTGCCGAGGTCCATGTCGCACTCGGTGCCGTCGTCGAGGACGAACACCTCCCCGTGGCGGTAGGGGTTAAGCGTGCCGGAATCGACGTTCAGATAGCCCTCGAGCTTGACCGGGGCCACGGTCAGGCCCTTGTCCTTCATGAGCTTGGCGAGCGAGGAGGAGAAGATTCCCTTCCCCAGACCGCTCATGACGGTCCCGAAGACCGCGACGTAGACGTGGCGACCCGCCCGGTACCCCTCGGGCACGGGCGAATAGAACTCGGTGGATTCGACGGATTTGCCGAACTGCCGGAGAAAACCGCCGGGGCGCTCTTCACCGGGATCAGGGCTGCGCAACGGGTGGTGCATAGCCGAATGTACCACGGCGGGCGCCGCGAGAGAAGCCGGTCCGCCGCCTCCGTTTCGCCCCCGCCCTTGCCCCCGCCCCTTCTCCCGCCCAAAGATACGCTCGGAAGCCCCGCGTCTCGGCGGGATCGACGAGGAGGCCCCTGATGTCCGACCGACCCCGCCCCGACGTGATCGCCGCACTCTGCGCGACCGCCCTGCTCGCCGCGGTCCTCGCCGCGCCCGCGGCCCGCGCCGAATCCGAGGAGGCCTGCCTGCACGGCAAGCTCCATCTCGCCGAAGCCTCCAAGGCGTTCGACGAGCTGACGGGGCGCGACAAGCGGAACTTCCCGCCGGACCGGCTCGTCGACTACCTGCACCTGAAGCTGGAGATGCGGTTCCCCGACCTGGAGTCGATGCACTTCACCGCGGTGGAGACGCTCCGCATCGTTCCCATCGGCACGCCGACACGCAGCCTCGTGCTCGACGCGATCGGCCTCGACGTCTCCTCCGCCCGGATCAACGGCCAGGCGGTGGAGTTCTTCGTGGATGACACGACGGTCACCGTCCGCTTCGAACCGCCGCTGGAGCTGGGCCGCGAGTACGAGCTGGTCTTCGAGTACGCCTGCGAGCGTCCCTACGCGGGGATGATCTTCACGCCCGCCGCCGCCGACGTGGACGGCTACGGGTCCGAGGTTCACACCCAGGGGCAGACCGTCACCAACCGCCACTGGTTCATCTCCCACGACGCGCCCAACGAGCGCATGACCTCGGAGCTGATCGTCGACGTCCCCGATGGGTACGCCGTCTCCGGCAACGGGCGGCTCGTCAGCCAGTTCACGAACGACGACCGCGCCGTCTGGCACTGGCTCCAGGACAAGCCGCACGTCAGCTACCTCGTCAGCCTCGTCATCGGCGACTTCGACCGCGTCGAGCTGGAGCACGCCCGCGTGCCGATGACCGTGTGGGCTCCGAAGGGCCTCGGCGGCCGCGTCGAGCAGAGCTACGGCCGCACCGGCGCGATGATCGACCTCTTCGAGCGACGCTTCGGCGTGGAGTACCCGTGGGCGCGGTACGACCAGCTCGTCGTCAAGAACTTCGGCGCCGGCGGGATGGAGAACACGTCGGCGACGACGATGTACCCCTCGGCCGTGTTCGACGCCAACGCCCTGCTCGACGGCGACCTCGACAGCCTCATCGCCCACGAGCTCGCCCACCAGTGGACCGGCGACCTCATCACGTGCAAGGAGTGGGCACACATCTGGCTCAACGAGGGTTTCGCGACGTTCGGCTCGGCGCTGTGGTTCGAGCAGCGCGACGGCGAGGACGGCTACCTCGCGTCGATCCGCCGAAGCATGGGCGTGGCGCGGCGCGACCGCACGACGGGCTCGACGCCGATGGTCTCCGGCGTCTACGAGCGCGCGTGGGAGACGTTCCGCCGTCCGGGCAACCCGTACCCCAAGGGCAGCTCGATCCTCCACATGCTGCGCCGCATGCTCGGCGAGCAGGTCTTCTGGGAGGGCGTTCGCCTGTACATGAACCGCCACGCGCTCGGGACCGTCGAGACCAACGACTTCCGCTACGCGCTGGAGGAGGTCTCCGGTCGCGGGCTCGAGTGGTTCTTCGAGCAGTGGTGCTTCCGCCCCGGCTGCCCGAACCTCGACGTCACCATCGACTACGACGGCGGGACGCGCGAGCTGCTCGTGGACGTCGCGCAGACGCAGAAGACCGACGAGCGCACGCCCGCGTTCCGATTCGAGCTGCCGGTGTTCGTGCGCACCGCCCACGGCGACCGCACCTACACGATCGACGTGACGGAGACCACGACGTCCTTCCGGACGACGCTCGACGGCGTACCGGAGATCGTCGCCGTCGATCCGTGGCTGCACGTGCTGTGCACGATGAACGTCGAGAAGGCCGATCGTCTCTGGGAGCGCCAGGCGAACGACGGCCCGACGCTGCCCGCGCGGCACCGTGCCGTGGACGCGCTCGGCGAATCCGACACGCCCGATCACCGCGCGCTGCTCACCGGAGTGATCCGCGACGACACGCTGCACCACTCCATCCGCAGCGCGGCCGTCGAGGCGCTTCGCGGCTTCGGCTCCGACGAGGCGAAGGCGGAGGCGATCGCCCTGCTCGACGAGCCCGTCGCCGAGGCGAAGGTCCGCGTCAAACTCGTCGCCGCCCTGGGCGATCACGACGCCGCCGACGTGACCGAGCGCCTCGCAGGCATCGCGTCCACCGACGTGAGCTACGACACGCGCGTGGCGGCGATCAACGCGCTGGCGAAGCTGGAGGCGAAGGACCACGCCGACACGATCGCGGAGCTCGTGCACTTCCCCAGCCAGCACGACGACGTGCGCGTGGCGGCGCTCGATGCCCTCGCCGAGTTCGACGACGCCCGCGGCCTCGATCTCGCGTTGCAGTACTCGGCGTACGGCCACATGGACCGCGCGCGGGCCCGCACGATCTCCGTCATCGGCAAGCTCGCCGAGCATGACCGCGACCGCGCCGTCGAGGCCCTCCTCGTCTACCTCGACGACCCGTGCCGACGCCCGGCCAAGGCGGCCGGCGAGGCGCTGGCGAAGATCGGCGACGAGCGCGCGATCCAGCCGCTGAAGGCGATGGCCGAGACCCACCCGAGCCCCGATCACCGCGAGCGCGCGGAGAAGTGGCTCGAGAAGGTGCGGAAGAAGGTGAAGGAGGCCGAGGAGGCCGAGAAGGTCGCCTCGGGCTGACGATCACCCTTCCTTGAGGTGGATCGACTCCGCGTTGACGACGAAGTTTCCGACCTCGTCGACGTGGTCCACGGTTCCGGTGACGACGACCGTCCGCAGCGGCGTCAGGCCGTGCCCCTCGGCGATCGACGCCTTGAGCGGCTGCCCGTCGCCGTCGACGACCTGAACGGTCGCCATCGCCCGCAGAAGATCTTCCCTCGGCTCACAGCAGTAGTCCCACGGCGTCTTGCACGCATCCCCGTGCAGTTCATCGCACGACGGAACCGAGGAGTCGGTGACGAAGAACACCGCACGGTTCTCGATGAACGGCTTGACGCGTCCGCCGACGCGGGCCTCGAAGACGACGCGGTCACCGGCCTGCGCCTTCTCCTTCGTCTTCAGCAGCGGCTGGATGTCTGACGGCGCGGTCGCCGCGAACAGCGATGCCGGGATCGCACCCGAAGCCGACGCCGCCGGCGGCGCCGGGGCGGACGAGTCGGAGCAGCCGGACAACGCGAACACGCACGCGATGACGGCCATACATGGCAGCACTCTCATGATCGAAGCCTCCAGTCGTTCGAGGTCAGTGTAGTCATCCAGATCGAAGCGCCTGGTTGATCGGCATACGCAGGCAACGCAGCGCCGGTGGCAACGCGCCGACGATGCCGAGGACGAGGCCGGCGGCGAGCGCCGCCAGCACCACGGTGTGATCGACGATGAGCCCGAACGCGCCCATCGAGAAGCGGATCGCGAGCCCGTCCAGGAACAGGAGCCCGAGCACGATCGCGATGATCGCGCCGACCGCCGCGGTCACGAGGGACTCCTGCACGAGCGAGAGCACGATCGCCAGCCGCCGGTAGCCCAGCACCTGGAGCGTCCCCAGCTCGCGCACCCGCGATGAGAACGCCGCGAACATCGTGTTCAGCCCGCCGAGCACGCCGCCCATCGCGATGAGCGCGGCGGTGACGAGCACCATCACCCGGATCGGGCCGAAGAACGCGGCGAGACGGCGGTAGTACTCCGCCTCCCCCAGCGCGGCGATCTGGAGATCCAGCCGCTGGGCGGCGAACGCCTGGACGTCGGCCAGCTCCGCGTCCTCGAGCGTGACGACGACGCAGGACAACGAGTCGCGCTGGGCGACGATCTGCACGTCGGTGAACGGGCACCAGATCTCCGCGTCCATGACCGTCTGCGGGGCCTCGAAGAGCCCGCTGATCGTCCACGGGCGTCCGTCGATCCAGAGCTTCCCGCCCACGACGAGCGCCGAGTCCGCCACGCCCAGCTTCGGCGCGACGAGCCGGCCGATCATGATCTCGTCGCGCCCCGCCTCCGGCGCGCGCCCCTCGAAGATGCGGACCTGCGGATGCACGAGGAACGCTCGGCTGTCCACGCCGCGCACCACCGTCAGCCGGCCCTGATCCTCGGCGGGATCGGCCTTGACCGCCAGACCCATGTGGATCTCCGGCGAGACGTAGGGCACGTTGAGCCGCGTGCGGATACCCGGCAGGCTCGCGGCGAGGATCGTGGCCGCGCGGGAATCGACCTCGCTGCGCTCGATGCTCTCCTCGGAGCCGGCCCCGAGAATGATGACGTTGCGGTCCGATCCGGTGATGTTCAGGGCGCGCTTCATCCCGGTGACGAACGCCGCGGAAGCAAGCACGAGGAGTACGACGAGCGCGCTGCCCGCGACGCTGAGGAGCAGGCGCACCGGGCCCCGCCCGAGATTGCGAACCGCGTAGTCGAAGGGAAGTCGTTTCATCATGTGGATCTCACACGGCGCGGAAGCTGGCCGCAATCTCCCGGCGCGAGACCTGCCACGCCGGTACGAGGCCCGCCCCGACCCCGAGCGCGACCGACATGAGCAGGCCGATGACGATGATGGTGGGATCGGCGGTGATCTCGACGTTGAGCCCCTCCATGGTGAGGCTGAAACGCCCCCGGTGGACGACGAGGAACGCGGCGATCGCGCCCGCCGTCCCGCCCAGCACGCCCATCAGCGCTCCCTCGACGATGACGAGGCGCCCCACGAGCGCTCCCGTGAACCCGAGCGTCTGGAGCACGGCGTGGTCGCGGGCGCGCTCCTGCACCGCGAGGACGATCGCGTTGGCGACGAGCGCGAAGACCGCCGCCAGCGCGCCCCATCCCAGCCACGACGCGAAGCTCACCAGCTCCAGCACGTCGGACGCGGCGCGGGCCACGAACGCCTTCTCGGGGCGCGTCGACGTCGGATCGGGGTCGTGGGCGAACGCTTCGTCGATCGCCAGCGCGACCGGCTCCAGCCGGGCCGGGTCGTCCACCTTGACGTTGAACTGCGTGACCACGCCGCCGGAGCCGCCGCGCCGGCTCGCTTCCTGGATGAACGGCAGGTGCGTGTACGCGACGTTTCGATCCTGCGGCTCGTCGGAGCGCACGATGCCGGCGACGTAGACGGTGAGGCCGGCGGCGCTGAACCGATCGCCGACACGCACGCCGCGGCGCTTCGCCAACGACTCGCCGACGAGGGCGGCGTCGCTGCGTCGCTCCCAGTCGGCGACCGATCCGGCGACGATCTCCAGGTTCGGCACGTGGTGATCGACGAACGGCTGCGACGGCACCCCGCGGAACGTCACGACGTCGAGCGATGCCCGGCAGTTGGAGACGTGGATCCGAATGGGCACCACGCTCGTGACGCCGGGGATCGACTCGATGCGCCTGCCGTAGTACTCCGGCAGGCGGCTGGAGAACGGGCAGTACCGGTTCTCGCGGTACACCACGAGCGTCGTGTCCGTCGCGGTCACGCGGGTCGCCGCCTCGACCCCCTCCTGCATCGACTGCACCGTGCAGAAGAGGAACATCGCCACCGCCACGCCGGCCACGGTCAGCAGCGAGCGCGTCGGGTGGCGGACGATGTGCTTGATCACGAGCGGGATGAACTTCGGCGCGAGCATCAGGCCCTCACCTCCGTTCCGGTTTCCGCGCCGTCGGCGACGAGCCGTCCCTTCTCCAGGTGCAGCGTGCGCCGGGCGTACTCCGTGGTCTTCGGATCGTGCGTCACCATGATGAGCGTCTTGCCCAGCTCCTCGTTGAGCTTCTGAAGCAGCTCCATCACGCCGGTGGCGGACCGGCTGTCGAGGTCGCCCGTCGGTTCGTCGGCGAGGATGATCGTCGGCTCCGTCACGATCGCCCGCGCGATCGCCACCCGCTGCTCCTGTCCGCCGCTGAGCTGGCGCGGATAGTGATCGTGCCGGTCGGCGATGCCCACCAGCTCCAGGGCCAGGGCCACGCGCTCGTGCCGCTGGCGGCGGGAGAGCTTCTGGAGCAGCAACGGCAGCTCGACGTTCTCGTACGCGGTGAGCACGGGCACGAGGTTGTAGAGCTGGAAGATGTAGCCCACGTTGACCGCGCGCCACGCCGCGAGGCGAGAGCGCGACAGCCGCGAGATCTCCGCCCCGTCAATGGTCAGGTGACCCGACGTCGGCCGGTCGATGCCCGCGAGGAGGTTAAGCAGCGTCGTCTTGCCCGATCCCGACGGCCCCATGAGCGCGACGAAGGCGCCGGCCTCGATCTCGAGGTCGAGCGCGTCCAGCGGCGTGATCGTGTTCTCGCCGCGACGGTACGTCCGCGTCAGCTCGCGGCATTCGATGAGCGTCATGAGGCACCTCTCGTGGTCGGTTCCGTGCGCTCGCCCACCACCTCGATGCGGTCGCCCGCCTCCAGGCCCGGCGCGGGGTCGGCGATGAGCAGGTCCCCGGGGCGCAGGCCGCCTTCGATCTCGATCCACCCATCGAGGACGAGCACGCCGGTGACGACGTCGCGCCGTTCGACGCGTCCGCGATCATCGACGAGATCCGCGACGACGAGCGAGGTCGTCCGTTCGCCGTCGCGGCGCACGAGCCGCTCGGGAGCGAAGACGCGTTGCCGGATGGCGCCGCCGGCGGTGGGCGTCTCGGCGAGGAAGCGCACGCGGGCGAGCATCTCGGGTTTCAGCTCCGCGCTCGACGTGTCGATCGCGACCTTCACCTCGACGGTGTTCTTCTGGATGTCCGCCTCGTGCACGATGCGGGTGACGGAACCCGCGAAGATCCGGTCGGGCAGCACCTCGACCGTCACCTCCGCTTCCTGTCCGGCCACGACATGGGCCGCGTCGGCGAGCGGAACGTCCACGCGCACCTGCATGTGCTCGGGGTCGTAGAGATGCACCACGTGCGCGGAGTGCTCGCCGCCCCCGTGCATGAGCTTGGATCCGGGCGTCGCCAGCCGCCGCATCACGATGCCCGCGACGGGCGAGCGGACCTCCATGCGCGACAGCCGCAGCGCCGCGTCATCGCGATCCGCCTCGGCCCGGCCCACCGCCGCCTCGGCCCGGACGAGCGCCGCCTCGCCGAGCGCGACGGCGCGACGCTCGTCGATCAGCAGCACCCGGTCCTGCTCGGCGGCGCGGTGCTCGGCCTCCGCCTCGCGTTGCCTGGCGTCGAGGACGTCGATCCGCGCGCGCTGCGCCTCGACCGTCGCCTGCTGGGCCCGCACGCGCAGGAGCAGCCGAGCCACGACGGCCTCGGACACCGCGCCGGACTCGACGAGTTGGCTCTTGCGATCGTGCTCGTCGCGCAGCTCGCCGAGCTGCGCCTCTTCGACGGCGATCTCCGCGCGAAGCTGCTCGATGCTCGAACGCACCACGGCGACGCCGGCCTCGGACACCGCGACCGCGCGGGAGCGGGCAACGAGGTGCTCGAGGTCCAGTCGGGCCGCGTCGAGGTCGGCGCGGGCGGCGAGCACGTCGCCCCGCTTCTCCTCGAGCGCGGCGGCGGCCCGACGCAGCCCGATGCGGGCATCGTCGTCGACCAGGCGGGCGACGACCTCGTCGGCTTCGACCGGCTCGCCGGCGAGGACGAGCACCTCGCTCACGACGCCCTCGGCAAGAGCCGAGACATAGTGCGGATGCGGATCGGGCTCGAGCCACCCGGGAGCCTGCACGGTCACCGCTCCCGCGGCGCCGGCCACCGAGCGCACCACGACGGGCACCACGCGCACCGGCTCCGCCGGCAGCAGCGCGCCCGCGGCGGTGATCAGCAGCAGCACCACCACGATCACGAGCAGCCCGACCGGCAGCAGCACGCGTGTCATCCACCTCCGGCGCGGCGCCGTGACCACCGGCTGCCCCGCCCCGCCGGCGCCGCCGCCCTGAAGTCGTTGCAGTCCGCTGGTCATGGCGTCCCCCCTTCGCGCTCGCTCGGTTGTGGAGCAATGTTCAGCGCGACCCGCGGCGCCGTTGAAAGCGTCCCCCCGACGGCGCGCTCCAGCTCGATGAGATCGTCGGCGGCCGCCCGCCGCCGATCCGTCAACTCCAGCCGGGCGTTCACGAGCACCCGCTGCGTGTCCAGCAACGACGAGAGGTCGTGCTCGCCGCTGTCGAGGGCGGCGCGAGCCATCGTGAGGTTCTGCTCGGCCACCTCCACGACGCCCTGCTCGTAGTCGCGGACGGCGTCGACCTGCGCCCGGAGCGCCACCCACGCCCGCCGCGCCTCGCCGACGGCCGCCTGCCGGACCCCGTCGGCGGCGATCTCGGCCTGGCGCAGCTCCGAGAGCGCCCTCGCGACCCGCGCGCTGTTGTCGTCGAAGATCTTCGGCGTGACCTGCACGGTCGGGAACCAGCCGGGACGGTCGGCGAAGTTCTGCTGGTAGCTGACGCCGGCGGTGACGTCCGGAGCGCGACCCTGCTCGGCGAGATCGAGCCGGGCGGCTCGCTCCTGGACCTGCGTGGTCGCCGCGATCACGTCCAGACGCTGCGTCGAGGCAAGCTCGATCACCGACGACTCGTCGAGCCCGGTCGTCACCGCGCCGGGATCGGGCAGACCGCCCTCGGTGCGCCACGCGACGTGGTCGGCGGCGCGGCCGAGACGCTCGAGCAGCGCTCGTTGCGCTCCGGCGAGCGTCGCCTCGCGATCGGCCAGCCACGCCCGGGCCCGTCGCAGATCCAGCTCGACACGGTTGACGTCGAGCCGGGACGCCTCGCCCACGGCGAGCCGCTCGCGCAGCAGTTCGCCGGTCCGTTCGATGAGGGCGACGTTCTCCTGCTGCAACGCGGCGGCACGCTCTGCCGAGACCACCGCGGCGTGGCTCCGGCGCACGTCGGCGACGAGCGTCAGTGCCGCATCGCTCACGGCGAGGATCCGAGCCCGCAGCGTTGCTTCCGCGGCGTCGATCTCGACGGGGCGCCGCCAGAGCCAGGCGATCTGCTGCATCACGGTCGCCATGAGCGGATTGCCGCCGAGCCCGTCGGTCGGGAAGCCGTACGCGAAGTTGATGACCGGGTTCGGAAGCAGGTGCGCCTGCACGTAGTCGGCGCGGGACGCGACGATCGTCTCCACCTCGCGGCGGATCGACCGGTTGTTCTGAAGGGCGACGCGGACGGCGACGTCGGCGGCCAGGGGCTCGTGCCCGTCCCACGCGTCGCTGCGCTCGTGCCACGGCGACGTCCAACCCGTCGGCGTGTCCGCCCTCGTTTCGACCAGGGACGAAGCCCGGTCGAGATCGTCGGCGGGATCGAGCGACGCGCAGCCGGCGAGGACCGACGCGATCGCCAGGAAGCATGCATGTCGCATGATGGTGCTCTCGATTCGTTCAGCAGATGTGACCGCGCCCGCGCAGGGGCGCACGAAACCGCCACGACGGCGCGAACCATCGCGTGTCGTGGTTTCCGGGTCTTCTGCTAGACGACGAGCGCGCACCGCAGGCGCAGGAGCGTCGGCGGCGCGACAAAGGGCGGGGCCGCCTCCGGCGCGATCACGCGCGAAGCGGGCCGATCAAGGGTCTCGACGAGCGCCGGCATGGGCGGGAGCGCGACGACGTCCTGGGAAAGGTCGAGCGTCGGGCCCGTCTGGAGTCCGCTGCCCTTGATGCAGCAGACGCGGCAGCCCCTCATCGGGGTCGCGGGTTCGTCGGAATCGGAACCCGTCTCCGAGGGGCACTGCCCGGAGCAGCACGACGGCGCCGCCGTCTCGGCGACCGGGCCGCGGGCCGACGCATCGGTGAGCCCGTGCGTGAGAATCTGCGCCTGGCAACAGCAGACCGACACGCACACGACCACGAGGGTCGAGACGAAGTGGCGGAACGCGTTGGCGGCGGCTGCTTTCATGGACCTTCCACTATAGACGTCAACGACAAGGCGGCCTCGACCATTGCATCGGCAGGAAAAATGGTGCCTGACACCATTTTCTCGCTTAGGGGCATGGGCCCCAGGCAGCTATGACGGCGAGGACGTCTGCGAAGTCCACCGAGTCGTTGCCGCTGAGGTCCTGCGTACATGGGCCGGGCGGGCACGGTCCCCAGGCTCCGATAACCGCGAGGATGTCGCCGAAGCCGCCGGCGATGCGGTTCGCATTGTCGAACGACGGTGTGAACAGAAACCCGTACGGGCTGGTCGCCTCGGAGACGTACTGCGTCTGCGTCCCGTCATCGTCGGTCATGTAGAGGTTGCCGCCGAAGTTCTGGGCACGGAAGCCGATGACCCCCGTGTCGTTGATCTGCGCCGCGCTCACGACGTTGAAGCCGAACATCCCGCCCGGCGGCACCGCCAGGGATGCGGATCCGGCCACGGGGTCGTAGACGTAGATCCCCTCCGTGAACACGTCGAACTGTTCGAACGCGACCTCGCCCGCGCCGTTGATCGACGGGTCCTCCAGCAGCCGATCGAACGGCGCGTCGTACACGACCGACCCCGTCCCGCGCGACCCGACCCACAAGCCGGCGTTGCCCGTATCCCCCACGACGATCAGCTTGAACGCAACCTCCGCCGCGTCGTTGAGCGCGGGCGTGGAGCTGTTGAACGAGCTGCCGGTGGGCAAGTTGAAGCCGTCGACGATGTTCGACCGGGCCTGGATCTCGAAGTCGGTGTAGGTCGGGACGCCGGCGGTGGCGGCGGCGGCGATGAGGCCCGTGAGGGCCGCGGCGAGGGGACGAGTCATGGGTCTTTTCCTCCGGGCGTAGTGTAGGCGGGGCGCGGGGAGAGACTGCGCGGGCGGGTGAGCTACCGCTGCGTCTTCGTCCTGCCGCTCCGCGCGCGGGGGACCTACCGCTGCGCCGGCGTCCTGCCGGCTCCGCGCGCGGAAGACCTGCCGCTGCGCCGGCGTCCTGCCGGCTCCGCGCGCGGAAGACCTGCCGCTGCGCCGGCGTCCTGCCGGCTCCGCGCGCGGAAGACCTGCCGCTGCGCCGGCGTCCTGCCGGC
>JAAELP010000190.1 GCA_024226535.1 Planctomycetota bacterium
GAGCAGCCACACTCCATCTGTAGCGTCCTGAGCACGATCATCTCCGCCATGGCGACGTTGCCGAAGCTCGACGTATCCTCGAATATGCCAGCGCTTCGGCAACGCCACCACGACGAAGAGCATCGCACTCAGGACGCTACAGATGGAGTGAGGCTGCTCTAGAACACGGCCTCGAGCGCGATGCGCAGGTACGGCGCGTCGTCGAGCTCGACGACGGTGTTCAGATCCCGGCTGTCCCAGCCGCGCTCCAGCTCCTGGTCGAACGCCCAGCCGCCGGCCACGACGAGATCGAAGTTCGGAGACGGGGTCCAGTGCATGCCCGCCTCCAGCCGCCGATGCGTGAAGAAGACACGGCGGTCGTCGACGTCGCCGTCCAGGTGGTACGCGTTGAATCGGTTGTGGAACCCGGCCTGGAGCCAGAAGTTCGGCACGATCTCGAACTCGGCGGTGAGATCGATCGTGAACGGCGACTTGTGCACGGCGGTGAGCCGGAACGTCTCGTTCGGCGTCCACCGGACGATGTTGTACGCCGTCCCGATGGAGAAGAACAACTCGTCGCTGACCTTCTTGTAGTAGTTCACGGTCGGAATCGGGATGTCCGGCCACAGCGTGCGGTTGCCGTTGTAGTTGATCGCGATCTGCCAGCCCTCGTCCTCGCTCTCCTTGATCACCGCGATGAGGTTGGCCTCGGCGTAGACCGCGTCGCTGTCGTTGAACGGTGAGTCACCGGCGAACCCGAGCCCGACGGTCATGAGGATGCCGCCCCACTCCGTCTCCGTGATCCCGCTGCCGAACGCGATCGACGTGTCCACGAGGCGTTCCGGGATCAGCGGGCTCGTCGAGCTGAACTTGAGGTACTCCGTCTCGAACCCGAGCGTGGGACCGAAGTCCATCGCGCTGTCGAGACGCCAACGGCCCTCGGCCGCGTACCACTGGAGATCCGCGTCGAGGTTCAGCGAGCCTTCGACGTCGGCGCTGTCCTGGAAGAGGAACTCGCTCTCGATCTCCACCACCTCGCCCTCCTCCCAGGGGAAGATGATCATGCTCATGTTCGTCTGGGCGTGGGCCGCCGTAGCGCCAACGAGAACGATGAGCAGGATCGATGCGCGCTCGACGAGATCGTGTCGCTGGTTCATGGGCGGCATCGTACATGAGTCCGCGTCAGAACGGCGCCGGGCTCGCGAACTTCACCCATTCGTGCGTCGTCGGATCCCAGAAGCCGAGCATGTCAGCGTGCAGCAGGAGGCGCGGAGCCGCCGCCGGATCACCGTAGAGAGGATCCCCGAGGATCGGCGCGCCGATCCCTCCCGCTTCCCGCGGCGTAGAAGCGTGCACGCGAAGCTGGTGCGAGCGCCCGGTGACGGGGCGGAACTCGACACGCGTCCGGTCGCCGTCGCGGTCGGTCACGGCGTAGAGCGTGCGCGCCGGTCGTCCCCGCTCGTGATCGACCATCTGCCGCGGGCGGTTCGGCCAGTCGACGATCAGTGGAAGGTCCACCGCGCCGCGCTCCTCGGCGACGGATCCGTCGAGGATCGCCGCGTAGGTCTTGCCCGTCTTGCGCTTCATGAACTGGATCGAGAGCGCTCTGTGCGCGGCCCGCGTGAGCGCGAGCACCATGAGACCGCTCGTGTCGAGGTCGAGCCGGTGGACGCTGATGGGGCCGTCCGCCTCCGGGAACGCGGCCCGCACGCGGGTGGCGATCGAGTCCTGCTTTTCCGGACCGCGCCCCGGCACCGAGTGCACGCCCGCCGGCTTGTCGACGACGACGTACGCCTCGCCGCGGTGCACGACAACGAGATCTCCCGCCACCTCCGTCACGTGACCCGCGCCGTTCCGTTGGACATCTCGATGACCTGCGCTCGGAACGCCTCGACCCGCTCGAGTGGAAGACGCAACCGCATCGCGGCCCGTTCCGTCCACGACTCGTCGATGATCTCCGCCTCGTGGGCGGGCAACATCCGGCGCAGCGGCTCGACCGCGGCGTAGTCGAGTTCGACGTCGAGTTCCTGCCACTCGATCCGCTCGGCCCTCGGGGCGACGGCCAGCACCTGCTGCACCGCCTCGCCGTACGCGCGGGCGAGGCCGCCCGTGCCGAGCTTCGTGCCGCCGTACCAGCGCGTCACCACGACGACGACGTCGCCGATCGGCGCGTGCGAGAGCACCTTGAGCATCGGCCGGCCGGCCGTCCCGTGCGGCTCGCCGTCGTCGCTCATGCCGACCCGATCCGTCGCGCCGGGAGCGCCGACGAGGTACGCCCAGCAGTGATGCGTCGCGTCGGGATACCGATCGCGGATCGACCTGACGAACGCGCGGGCATCCTCGACGGACGCGGCCGGCGCGATCGCGGCCCGGAACCGGCTCCGCTGCACGGCGATCTCGTGCTCGTGCTCGCCCGCGGGAATCGCGTAGCGCTCGCTCACCCGCTCCACGCTCCGATGATCAGCAGGATGTCGCCGAAGTCGACGATGCCGTTGCCGTTGAGGTCCGCAGGGCACGGCTCCGGCAGCGGCGGGCACGGGCCCCACATCGAGATGAGCACGAGGATGTCGCCGAAGTCGACGTCGCCGTCACCGTCGAGATCCTCCGGCGGCTCGCATTCGTCGGGGATGCCGTTCTCGTTCAGGTCCCGGCTGGACCCGATGATGATGTCGCACACGTCGGCGCGCTGGTTCTGGTTGCAGTCGACGTCCTCGGTGCTGCCGAACGCCACGCCGGCGAGGGCGATCTCGTAGTGACCGAACGCGGGCGGCGGGTCGATGGTCTCCCAGCCGACGATCGGATCGTCACCGCCGGGGCCGTCCGGACCGGAGATCTCGGTGGGCGTCGCGAGAAAGAAGATCTCGCCCTGGGGGCCCGGCGCGCTGCGCGGATCGCGCTGCGCGCCCGAGACGGCGAGGTAGTACAGGCCGGGCTCCGTCAACGGCGGCGATCCGTCGACGGGGTCACCGTTGATCAGCGAACCGACCGTCGGAGGCCCCGGCCGGTTGTCGTTCCCGACGAACCCGAACGCCTCGAACTCGATCGGCCCCGGACGGAAGAGCCAGAGACGCGTGTCGAAGTCCGTGAAGCCGCCCTCGGGAGGCGCCGTCGACGCGAAGAACGCGTTCGGATCGCAGATCCGGATCAGGTACATGTCCTCGAAGTCGGGAATCCCGTCGGCGGATCCCCCGAGATCGCCGCGAATACGCGTGACCTCGCCGGTGCCCGTGGTCGTCTCCGCTTCATCGGGCTTGCTCCCGGCATCATTGCCGGTGGCGGTGCCCTCCTCCCAGACGGGCCCGGCGAGCGCACTGGTGATCAGCACCGGAACCGCGATCCCGACTCCGAGCGAGCGCGTGACGGTCATCGGGTTCCTGCTCCTCATGGTGCCTCCTTCTGCAACTGCTCGATTCGAGCGCGGGTGGCGAGCAGTTCCATCGTGGTCGCATGCTTGGGCCCATAAGCGTCTTCGCTCAGCATGATCGCCTCGTCGTAGGCGGCGATCGCGTCGGCGGGCCGCCCCCCCGCCGCCCGGACGTCGCCGAGCAGGGTGAGGACCGAGACGACCTCGAACAGCGGATGATCGCCCACGTCGGCGTAGGCGGCGCGGACGTCCAGCGTGCGCCGCTCCGCCTCGTCGAGCCAGCCGCGGGCGAAGGCGAGCCGGGCCTCGAGGTGATCGCAGCGGATGGCGTCCGGATGACGCCGCCCCGCGTTGGCCAGCGTCGTCTCGCGCGCCGCCGCCAGGAGCGTCGCCGCCTCGTCGAGCTTGCCCTGGTGAATGCAGCAGTTGGCGACACTCCGTCGCCCGCGCGCGATGAACAGCGGGTTGACGTCGTCGAACGACTCGATGAGCGCGAGCGCCTCGCGGAAGTGCGCCTCCGCCTCCTCCCAAAGTTGCTGGTCGCGCAGGCACGTGGCGAGGTTGTTCAGGCTGGCCGCGATCCAGCGTTCGAGGTCCAGCGCCCGCCGCTGACCGAGGGCGGCGCGGTACCACGTCTCCGCCGCGACCAGGAGCCCCTTGCGCTTGAGGCAGGCTCCGATGTCGTTCGTGCTGTCGGCGACGGCCGACGCGAGCGTGGCGGCGGCGTCGGCATCCAGCTTCCGCCCCTGAAGGTCCTCGCGCATGGCCAGCGCCGCGCGGTACCGATCCTCGGCGCCGTCGAAGTCGCTCAGGAAGAACAAGGCGCGCCCGTGATCGTGCAACGCGGAGGCGAGATCGGCGTCCGGGATCGTCGTGACCGACTCGCGCAGGGCCAGCCCCTCCGCGAAGTGCCGCTGGGCGTCCTCGAAGAGACCGTGCTTGAGATAACCGTGGCCGACGATCGCGTGCACGTCGGCGCGGGCGCCGGGCGATCCGCCGCGCCCCCCGTCGAGCCACGTGGCCGCCACGTCGAGCTGGTGTCGCGGCGGCAGGTCGCTGCTGAACGGATCGGCGACCCGGCCGTCGGCCATGAGCAGCCTGATCGCGTCGAGCTCGGCCACATGCGCCTGGTCGCGAACGCGGAGCACGGCGAAGACGATGACCAGCGCCAGCACGACGAAGGCCACCGTGAGGCTCTTCGCATGACGCCGTGCGTGCTTCATGGCGACGTAGAGCGTGGCGTCGCGCCGCGCGGTGATCGGTCGCCCCTCCAGGTGCAGGCGGATGTCGCCGGCCAGCTCCGCCGCGGACTGGTAGCGGCGGTCGCGATCGGGATCCGTGGCACGCGCGACGATCGTCTCCACGTCTCCGCGGAACCGCCGGTCGAGCGTTCCCAGCTTCGGCACCGCGCGCTCCCGCACGATGCGCACCGCCTCGTAGATGCTCACGTCCTCCAGCTCGTGCGGTCGCCGCTCGGTCATCAGCTCGTACAGGACGATGCCGAGGGCGTACACGTCGCTGCGCGTGTCCACGTCGTCGGGATCGGCCCCGAGCTGCTCGGGGCTCATGTACGGAAGCGTGCCGACGAGCTGTCCCGGGCGCGTGGCCATGGTCGTCGCGAGCGTGTCCGCCCCGATCGTGCGGGCTACGCCGAAGTCCACGAGCCGCGGCCGGTCCTGCTCGTCGACGAGCACGTTGCCCGGCTTCAGATCGCGGTGGATCACGCCGCGCTGGTGGGCGTGCTGCACGGCGTCGCACACGCGGGCGACGAGATCGAGACGCGACCGGAGATCGAGGGTGCGGGCCTGGGCGTACTCGGTCAGGGAACGACCGTGAACCAGCTCCATCGCCAGGTACGACTGGTCGACACCGGCCGTCGAATCGACGCCGGCTTCGTAGATTCGCGCGATCCCCGGGTGATCGAGACGGCTGAGCACCTTCGCCTCGTGACGGAAGCGGCGCCGCATCCCGGCATCCATCACGCCGGGGCGAATCACCTTCAGCGCGACCTCGCGCATCGGATCGGTCTGCTCGGCGCGGTAGACGACGCCCATGCCGCCGCGACCGATCACCTCGTGAATCGAGTATCCGCCGATCGACGCGGGCGCGACCGGCTCGTCGAGGGCGCCGACGGCGCGGCGCTGCGCGCCGGCGGCGAGCGCATCGTCGGAGAGATACGACGGAACCGCCTCGTCGGCGTCGAGCAGGGCCTGAACCTGCGCGCGGAGGTCGCCGTCGTCACCGCACGCGCCGGCGAGGAACCGGGCGCGCTCGGCGGGCTCGATCCCGGCGCTCTGCCGGAACAGCTCGGCGACCTGCGCGAAACGCGTGCGTGTTCGCTCGTCGGCCTTCATGACGCGCCCAGCTCCTTGACCAGCCACGCCCGCGCCATGCGCCAGTCCTCGGTGACGGTCGATCGCGCGACTCCGAGGACCTGCGCGGTCTGATCGATGTCGAGCCCACCGAAGAACCGCAACTCGACGACGCGTCCCTTGCGCTCGTCCAGCTCGGTGAGGCGGCTCAGCGCATCCTCGAGCGAGAGCAGGTCGACGTCGTTCGGGTGCTCCCCCGCGATGAGCCCCTCATCCACCGCGATCCGCGCCGCGTTGCCACCGTGACGCTCGCTGCGAACGCGTCGCGCGCGATCGACGAGGATCTGCCGCATCGCGCGGGCCGCGACCGCGACGAAGTGCGTCCGGCTCTCGAACGCGGACCCGCCCCGGGCGAGCTTCATGTACGCCTCGTGCACGAGCGCCGTGGGCTGGAGCGTGTGACCCGGCGCCTGGCGACGGAACCAGCGCTCCGCCAGCGCGTGCAGTTCCTCGTACGCCTCCGGCAACAACTCCGGTGCCGTCGCCGCGGGATCGGGATCGTGGCCCGCGCTCGCTGGTTCGTCGTGCTCCATGTCGCACCCCTGCGCCCGTGGCCGAGCGCCACGCCGATCTTACCTCCGGCGGGGCCGGGAATCGATGCCGCGGGAGCAACCGCGCGACCGTGAAAAAAAGTCCGAAACGGTTCGGGCGCGGCCCGGCGGGATCTCGTGATCGATTGTGGAGGCGGCAACACGGCCGCGACCGGCCGAACGCCTCCATTCAGACCGAGCGAATCCTCGACAGGAGTAGACCCATGTCCAGCCACCACCCGCTCATGCGTACGATTCTGGCCACGACGGCCGGCGCCGCGTGTCTCACCGGCGCCCCCGTGGCGCACGCCCAGTGTGTCGACTTCGATCCTCCGGGAGCCGGCGCGTGGGGCTGCTGCGGCGCGACGTTCATCAGCGACGGCGTCGAGTTCCAGACCGGCCCGTTCACATGGACGAGCGGCATCGTCACCGCCGGCGGGGACGCCACCATCGTCAACGCGTGCAACGGCGTCGGCGGGCACTCGCTCTGGACCAACAACATCACGGTCTCGCCGAAGATCGAGCATTTCTACGGCGTGCCCGAGGTCCGGCAGATGCGCTTCTACTACGAGGACTTCGGCGGCAACGTGAACCTCCGCGTGAACGGTCTGCTGGCGTTCAGCTTCAACGAGTTCTTCGCCATCCCCGCGGGCTTCTTCAACCCCGCCGGCGTCCAGCTCATCACGCCGCCGCCGGTGTGGACCGGTTCATCGTGGCGCGGCGAGGTGATCCTCGAGGCGCTGCCCGGGCACTGCATCTTCGATCTCGCGCTGGGCGGCCAGGAGTTGTGCGTCGACGACATCTGCGCGAACGACCCGTGCCTTCCCTGCCCCGACCTCGATGGCGATGGGCTCGTCGGGTTCGGCGACGTCCTGGCCATCATCGCCGCGTGGGGGCCGTGTGCCGGCTGCCCCCAGGACCTGAACAACGACAACGTCGTGGGCTTCGGTGACATCCTCGTCGTCATCGGCGCGTGGGGTCCCTGCTGAGCGAAGAGAGAGAGCCAGGAGCGGTCGCCCTACGGGGGCGCCAGCGAGCGGTTCCCGGTGTTGAGGCCGGGGACCGCTTCGGCGCGCGCGGACGCGGTTATGCTACGGGTCGGCGCGCGGGAGGCGCCCGACACCGACCATGCGGCTGGAGCGCGTCGACATCGAGAACTACCGGGCCGTTCGACGCCTGGCGATCGGGCTGGACTCGGTGACGACGGTCATCGGCGAGCACCACTGCGGGAAGAGTTCGCTCATCAAGGCGATCGCGATGGTGCTCGACCCGGCTGGCGGGGAGGTGATCCCGACCTTCACGGACTCGGACTTCCACCGACCCTTCGGCGCCGATGACGACACCGACCGCGCGTCGCGTCTGGCGATCACGATCAGGCTCCGCGAGCGGCGTGAGGACGAGCAACGGCGACGGCGGCCGGACACGGACGCGGACGCCCCCGCCCCCGGCGTGCCGCTCCCGGATCGTTTCGCGATCCGCGTCGAGGCGCGGCGGCGCGACGAAGGCGATCCCGAGACGCGCATCACCGTGCTCGACGTCAAGGGACGGGAGATCGGAGAGGCAGATCCGGTCGCGACACTCGGGCTCGTCCGGCGCCTCACGCCGGCCCTGGTGATCCGTTGGCGCTGGGACCCGGCGCGGCGAAAGCCGTCGCCGGGCGACGTCCCGTTCGCCGATGCGCGGCGCCACATCACCAAGGTGTTCCGCCGGCTCTCGCTACCCGGCATGGTGGTAACGCAGGAGATCGAGTCCGTGATGGACGACGTGCGCCGCACCGCGCTCGGGCTGTCCGAGCAGTTCATCCCGACCCCCGATCGCCCTCGCTCGATCGAGGACCTCGCCGACACGCCGCAGCCGCTCGTCACCGACCTCCGCGCGGCGCTCGGTCCGGACGCCGGACCGCAGCGGCAACTCGCCCTGCTGCTGCTGGTGGGCGCGGCGCTGGAGTCGCTCCCGCCGTCGGGGCTCGCGCCGGAAGCGGACCCGATCCTGCTCTTCGACGACATCGAGTCGAACCTCCACCCGATCTGGCTGGCGGCGGTGACCTCGGTCGCCACGAACCTCCCGCTCCAGCAGGTCATCACGACGCACTCCAGCGAGGTCCTCAACTGGATGCCGCTTCGATCGCTGCGGCGGCTCGTGCGCACGCCGCACAACGTTCAAGCCCGGCTCGTGGAGCGCAAGGCGCTCTCGCCGGACGAGCTGCGTCGCGTCACCTACCACCTGAGGCTGAACCGCGGCGGGGCGCTCTTCGCGCGGTGCTGGGTGCTCGTCGAGGGAGAGACCGAGGCCTGGCTTCTCCCCGAGTTCGCGCGGCTCTGCGGCGTCGAGTTCCCGGTCGAGGGCATCCGGTGCGTCGAGTTCGCGCAGTGCGGCATCATGCCGCTGCTCCGGCTCGCGCGATCCCTGCGTATCGGTTGGGTTCTCCTCGTCGACGGCGACGGCGCCGGGCGCGGCTACGCCGAGTCGGCGCGATCGCAGCTCCGTCCCGGGGAAGCGCGGACGCGTCTGCTGCGGCTCAACGAGAGGGACATCGAGCAGTACCTCTACCGTCACGGGTTCGCGGAGGTGATCCGCAAGGCGGCCGGGCGATCACCGAACGAACACGGCCCCGTGGACGCTCGGCACCTGCGGCGCCTCATCCGCGACGCCACCAAGCGCGTCTCCAAGCCGGGGCTCGCCCTCGCGATCCTCGAGGAGGCGAACACACGCGGCGCCAAGGGCGTGCCGAAGGAGATCCGCCGGCTCGCCGAGACGGCGCGTGACGTCGCGCGGCGGGCGCTGGAGATGGACGCCGACTAAGCCCGGTCTCGGCATTCGCTTCAGGGGCACGGTCCCCACGCGCCGATCACCACGAGGATGTCGGCGAACCCGACCTGCGTGTCGCCGTTCAGATCCTGCGGGCAGCCCGGGCAGGATCCCCAGTGTCCGATGATGTCGAGGATGTCGCCGAAGCCGACGTCGCCGGAGCCGTCGAGGTCGCTGGGGCAGGCCGCGCCGACGACCTGGACCTCGTACGCGCCCATGTCCACGATCGGCGGCTGCCCGAGGCCGCTGTCCGGCGTGTCGGGGTCGTCCACGAAGCGCGAGTTGCCGGCGAGATCGAGCGTCACGCCGACCGGCACCGCGGCGTTGTCCCCCGCGTCGATCGCGGGTGAGCCCGGCGCAAGCCGGACGTCGCCGGCGGCGAGATCGGCGAAGACCGGATTGGTGTCGATCGACCCCGGAAAGTCGGCGGGGTTCGGCGGATCCTCGCCCGGGATCGGCTCCAGCAGCCCCTCGACGCACGAGTAGCGCACGACATCTTCGGAAGCGTCGAGCTGCGCCTCGCGCGTGCTCACCTCCTCGCCGGTCGCCGTGTTCGCCCACAGCACACTGTTCTCGACGTTCAGGACGGTGCTGCCGAGCCCGGTCACGGCGCCCGCCTCGCCTTCGTTGCGAACGACGGTGCAGTTCGTCAGGAACGACGGTCCCTGCGACCCGCGGAAGGAGGCACCGGCGCCGTACCCGCCGTAGTCGACGATGTCACCCTCGAGGGCGTCCACCGTGTTCGAGTCGAAGACGCAGTTCACGACGGTGGCGGGGCGCCAGGCGTAGAAGCCTCCGCCCGCGTTGGCGAAGTTGTTCGTGAACGCGCAGTCGCGAACGTCCACCGTGCCGAGAAAGCTGTGGAGACCGCCGCCCCGCGCGTACAGCGAGCCACCGGTGGGCCAGAACGGGCGAGCGGTGTTGGCATGGAACGTGCAGCCGCGAACCGTCATGAGCGCGGAGGTGGCGCGGTGGTCGACGCCCGCCCCCGCCCCCTCGGGCGTGATCGTGTTGCCGCCGATGGAGGTGTTGTACTCGAACACGCAATCCACGAGCGTCGGGGCGCTGGTGCCGTGCGTGCGAATCCCGCCGCCCGTGCCGAGGTGGCAGTAGTTGCCGCTGAACGTGCTGTTCTCGACCCACGCGTTGCAATCCCAGATCATCATTCCGCCGCCGCCGCCGGAGAGGTTCGACTGGAAGAGGCAGTTGCGGATCACCAGGGCGCCGCCCTGGGCCCGCATGCCGGCGCCCCAGTGGGCGGCGCTGTGACCGCCGTAGACGGTGACGCCGTCAACCACCGTGGTCGCGCCGCAGTCCTCCGCGACGACGACGGTGTCCGTGTTGTCCACACGGTTGCCCCAGTTGGGCTCGTCGTCACCGTTCAGATCGCCGCTCAGAACGGTGACGTTCTCGACGAGATCGCGTTGATCGATGCTCGTCTCACCGCCGGCGAAACCGCCGTAGACCGATACCCCGTCCACGAACTCGAAGGAGACGCTCGCGTCGCCCGCGTGCGGAACGTACGTTCCCGCCGTCACCCAGACGGCCTGTACCGGCGAGCCGGGCGAGCGCGCGAGGGCGAGCGCGTCCTGGAGATCGGCGAACGCCGTGGCCCAGGTAAGACCGTCGCCGGGCGGGGTCGCCGTGGCCTTGACGTAGAGCGTCGTCTGCCCGGCCGCGGCGGCGGTCAGCAGCGACGACACGAGGACGGGGAGCACGGAACGGATCGGGGGCGTCATGGCAGGGCATCTCCGGCTGGACGAGGCGGGGCGGCGACCCGTCCGAACGAAGCGGACGGTCCCAGCATAGATGTGCGGTGCTGCGGTCGATAGATACAGGAATCAAGGCTCCGTTTCTCGATTCCGGCCAGCGGCTCGGATCGGCCGGCGAGGGGGGCGGGGACCGGAAGAAGAATGCGCCCCGGGCGAGACCTGACCGCTCCCGCATGTCTCTGTATAAGGGCGGATTGGGGGCGATCCCGAATCCATTCCGCGGTGGACCCCCGCCCCGACTCCAGGGAGACACGACATGTTCATGCGGATGATCTACGACGAGAAGCTCGCCCAGGCCGCCTACCTCATCGGATGCCAGAAGACCGGCGAGGCCGTCGTCATCGATCCGGAACGCGACGTCGATCGGTACATCGACCTCGCCGCCGCCAACGGCCTGACGATCGTCGCCGCCGCCGAGACCCACATCCACGCCGACTTCGTCTCCGGCTCGCGCGAGCTGGCCGAGCGGATCGGCGCGAAGGTCTGCGTCTCCGACGAGGGCGACGCGGACTGGAAGTACGAGTGGCTCGACCAGAAGCTCGGCGGGGGCTCGTACGAACACCGACTGCTCCGCGACGGCGACACGCTGCACGTCGGGAACATCGAGCTGAAGGTGATCCACACCCCGGGACACACGCCCGAGCACATCGTCTTCCTGGTGACCGACCGCGGCGCCGGCGCCGACGAGCCGATCGGCATGGCCAGCGGCGACTTCGTGTTCGTCGGCGACCTCGGGCGACCGGATCTCCTGGAGACCGCGGCCGGACAGACCGGGGCGATGGAGCCGGCGGCGCGGCGGCTCTACAAGACCGTCCACAAGCTCGACGGGATCCCCGACTTCGTACAGGTCTGGCCCGCGCACGGGGCCGGGAGCGCCTGCGGCAAGGCGCTCGGCGCCGTGCCGATGAGCACGGTCGGCTACGAACGGCGGTACAACCCGGCGATCCGGGCCGCGGCGAGCGAGCAGGGTTTCATCGACTTCATCCTCGCCGGCCAGCCCGAGCCCCCGCTGTACTTCGCCAACATGAAGCGGGACAACAAGGTCGGGCCGCCGGTGCTCGGCGCCCTGCCCATCCCGCCCCGGATCAACGTCGCCGAGCTTCGCGCGCTCGACACCGGTGCGGTGGCGGTCATCGACACCCGTTCCTGGGACGAGTTCCGAACCGGCCACGTACCCGGCTCGCTGTCGCTACCGCTGACGAAGACGTTCAACACCGACGCGGGCTCGATGGTCCGCGACACCGACGACATCTACATCATCATCGACGCCGACTATCTCGAAGAGGCCGTACGCGACCTGATCCGAATCGGTCTCGACCGCATCCGGGGCTGGTTCGATCCGGCCGACCTGCCGCGTTTCGCGAGCCACGCGCGGATCCTGGAACGCATCGAGGAGATCTCGGCGGAGGACGCCGCCTCGCTCGTGGATGGACGGCAGGTGCGCGTTCTCGATGTCCGGCGGGCGACCGAGTTCGCCGACGGGCACCTGCCCGACGCCGTGAACATCGCGCACACGCGTCTGGCGGGGCGTCTCGACGACGTGCCGAGCGGCGGGAAGATCCTCGTCAACTGCCGGAGCGGCTTCCGTTCCGCCCGCGCGTCGGCGCTGCTCAAGCGCGCGGGCTTCGACGTGGTCAACCTCGCCGGCGGGATCCTCGCATGGGAGGACGCCGCAGCCACGGTCGAGCACTGATCGACCGCGGCCGCGGGCGGCGGCTCCATGATCTACGCCATCATCGGTGCGCTCCTCGTGGGGTTGTCGCTGGGCATCTTCGGCTCCGGCGGCTCGATCCTCACGGTGCCCGTGCTCATCTACCTGCTGCACCACGAGGACAAGGTCGCGATCGCCGAGTCGCTCGGCATCGTCGGCGCCATCGCCTTCGTCAGCGCGCTGCCCTACGCGCGGGCGGGGCTCGTGGACTGGCGGACCGCGGTGCTGTTCGGTCTTCCCGGCATGGCGGGTACGTACGTCGGGGCGTGGCTCGCGGCGTACGTAGCGGGGTACGTGCAACTGTTCGTGTTCGCCGGGGTGATGCTGCTCGCGGCCGTGCAGATGTGGCGCCGGTCCGGTGCCGGCCCGGGTCGCGACGCGGAGGCGCCGGCGCCGAAGCGCTCGGGGCTCAAGATCGGCGCCGACGGGCTGGCGGTCGGCGTCCTGACGGGATTCGTGGGCGTCGGCGGCGGGTTCCTCATCGTGCCCGCGCTCGTGCTGCTCGGCGGGCTCTCGATGCGCCAGGCCATCGGCACGAGCCTCGTCATCATCGCGCTCAAGTCCGCGGCGGGCTTCTGGAAGTACCTCCAGGTGCTCGATGGGCTCGAAGCGACCGTGGATTGGAACGCGATGGGGCTCTTCGTTCTCGTCGGAGCGATCGGCAGCTTCAGCGGCAAGGCGGTGAATGCTCGTCTTCCGCAAGCGGCGCTGCAGCGCGGGTTCGCCGTGTTCCTGGTGATCATGGCCGTGTTCATCCTGGCGAAGGAGTCCACGGCGCTCATCGGTGCGTCCTCGTAGACGATCACCGACCGCGGCGCGTCTCGGCGAGCGCCCACGCGTACTCCTCGGCGATCGGCGCCGGGCCGTCGTCGCGAAGCTCGGCCCACGCCCGCAAGGGCCACGACGGCTCGCGGAGGAGTTGGCGGCCCATGAGCACGAGGTCGGCGCGCTCGTTGCGGACGATCGCGTCCGCCTGCTCCGCGCTCGTGATCAGGCCCACCGCGCCGGTGGCGATGCCGCCCTCGCGGCGGATGCGCTCGGCGAGCGGCACCTGGTAGCCGGGGCCGACGGGGATCTTCGCTCCGCGCGTCGCCCCCCCGCTGGAGCAGTCCACGAGGTCGACGCCCGCGCCGGCGAGACGCCGGGCCAGCTCGACGGAGTCGTCGAGCGTCCATCCCCCGTCGGTCCAGTCGGTGCAGGACAGACGCACGAGCAGCGGCGTGTCGTCGGGGATGCGCCCGCGCACCGCCCGCACCGTCTCCAGAAGGAACGACGTCCGGTGGTCGAACGGGCCGCCGTAGGCGTCACGCCGCTTGTTCATGAGCGGCGAGAGGAAACTGTGCCCGAGATAACCGTGGGCGAAGTGCAGTTCGACGACGCGGAAACCCGCCTCGACGGAACGCGCCGCGGCGGCGGCGAACGACTCGCGGACGGAGAGGATCTCGTCGGCGGTGAGCTGGTGCGGCACCGGCCCGTCGCGACCGAAGCGCTCCGCGGTCGGGCCGACCGGCATCCAGCCGCCGTCGGAGACCGGCACGCATGCGTTGGGCGTCGGGTGCCACGGCCGGTAGCGCGACGCCTTGACGCCGGCATGGGCGAGCTGGATGCCCGGCACCGCGCCGCGGGCCTCGATGAACTCCGTGACGCGCCGAAGCGACGGGACCTGATCGTCTGACCAGACGCCCAGGCAGTGGGGCGTGATGCGACCGCGCGCCTCGACGCCGGTCGCCTCGGTCAGCACGAGCCCCCGAGCCCCGCTCCGCCCACGGCGCGAGCGCCGTAGTGGGCGAGATGCCAGTCGTTGGCGAACCCACCATCGCTGGAGTACTGGCACATCGGCGACAGCGTGATGCGGTTGCGCAGCGTGACGCCGCGCAGCTCGAGCGGGCTGAAGAGGTCGGGCATGCCCCGAGTGTACGCCCCTATCGGGCCTCCCGGCGCGCCTACAGTCCCGGCATGATCCGGATTACGATTCTCCTCGGGGTCGTTCTCGTCCTGCTCGGGCTCGGCGCGTACGGCTACGCCCTCACCGGCGAGCAGGCCAGCATGACCGCCCTCATCCCGGCGTTCTTCGGCGTGCCGATCGCGGCCCTGGGACTCGCGGCGGCGCGCTGGCCGGCCCGTCGCGCGGTATTCATGCACGTCGCCGTGCTCCTCGCCCTGCTCGGTCTCGTGGGTTCGGCGCGCGGGCTGACGTCGCTTCCCTCGCTCATCACGCGCAGCGACGAGGTCGCACGCCCGGCGGCGGTGCTCGTCCAGTCGATCATGGCCGTGCTCTGCCTGGCCTACGTGATCGTCGCCGTGCGCTCGTTCATATCGGCCCGCGCAAAGACGAGCTAAAACCGGCGAGTCAGGCTCGCCGCGGGCTCGTTCCGTCGTATAATTGGGGCTCTCGGTGCGCTGCGCGCCCTCCCGGCGTGCGGCGGACCCGCACATCCAGGGTGGGGGAGAAGGAGCAGGCCGAATGGTACTCCCCGCCGTGGCGATGGTCGGTGCGATGATGCTGAGCGCTCACGCCCCGGAGGATCGCGCGCTCGATGTCTCGGAACCGCCCGGATGCGCCCACGCCAAGACCATGTCGCACCGGCTGGGGAAGCGGCCGGCGACGCCGGCAGCGCTCGTGGCGAGCGCCGACACCGACGTCCTCCACTACCACCTCGACATCGAGCTCGATCCGGACACCGAGTGGATCGGCGGCTCGAACACGATGACGGTGCGCAGCCGTGTCGACGGGCTCGACGCGTTCCAGTTCCGCCTCGACGACGCCTTCACGATCACCGCCGTCGAGGTCGACGGCGTGCCCGCATCGTACGTGCGTCTCGACGGCGCAACGCTCGAGGTGACGCTCGCCCCACCGTTCGACACGGACGACGAGTTCGACCTGTTCGTCGCCTACAACGGCTTCCCCGACGACGGCGGCTTCGGATCCATCACGTTCCGCTCGCGCTTCGGCGCCCCGGAGATCTGGACCCTCAGCGAACCGTGGTTCGCGCACACCTGGTGGCCCGGCAAGGACGACAGCGTCGACAAGACGACCGCGGACCTGTGGTTCACGGTGCCGGACGAGATGACGGTGGCGTCCAACGGCACGCTGCTCGGGGTCGACCCGATCGTCCCCAACAAGTCGCGGTACCGCTGGAAGACCGACTACCAGACCGCGGACTACCTCTACTGCATCGGCGCGACGAACTACAACGTCTTCAGCGAGACGTGGAACTACGACGGCGGCTCGATGCCGCTGGACTTCTACATCTACCCGGAGGACGACACGACCGGCAACCGCAACGCGTGGCGGCGCAACCTGGAGATGCTCGACGTCTTTTCCGCCCACTACGGCCTCTACCCGTTCGTGGACGAGAAGTACGGCATGTGCGAGGTGGGCTTCAGCGGTGGCATGGAGCACCAGACGATGACCAGCCAGGGCACGTTCTCCGGGTCGGTCACCGCGCACGAGCTGGCGCACCAGTGGTGGGGCGACATGGTGACCTGCGCGACCTGGCACGACATCTGGCTGAACGAGGGCTTCGCGACGTTCTCCGAGGCGGTCTGGTACGGCAACGAGCCCGGCGGCGGCGGGATGGCCGCGTACCACAACCGGATGGACCAGCGCCGGCCGTCGCAGGTCGGCGACAGCGTGTACGTGTACGACACGTCGAGCGTCAACCGCATCTTCTCGAGCAACTTCACGTACCGGAAGGGCGCGTGGGTCGTGCACATGCTGCGGCACGTGCTTGGCGACGAGGTGTTCTTCGACGCACTTGCCGCGTACCGGCAGGCGTTCGAGTACGACAGCGCCACGACCGAGGATCTCCGCGGCGTCTTCGAGACGGTGAGCGGACGCGACCTCGACTGGTTCTTCCAGGAGTGGATCTACGACATCGGGGCGCCCGAGTACCGGTACGCGTGGCGCGTGCACGCCATCGGCGGCGGTACGTACGTCGAGCTGTACGTCCAGCAGGTGCAGAACTCGAGCTACCCGATCTTCACGATGCCGCTGGACGTGCAGATCACCGGCGGCACCGGCAACGCCGTCCACGTGATCTGGAACGACGCGGAGGCCGAGCACTTCCTCTTCGAGGTCGGCAGCGCGGTGCTGGGCCTCTCGATCGATCCCGACGACTGGACGCTCCACACCTCGAACCAGACGACGGGGTTCGTCGAGGGACCGCCGAAGGTCGCGCTCGCGGATCCGGCGCCGGGCGCGTCCCTGCCGAGCGGTCCCGACTTCGCGGCGACGATCACGTTCCACAAGAACGTCGTGGCCACCGCGACCGACTTCACGCTCGTGGGCGACGCGGCGGGCACGATCCCGACCGCGTTCGCATACGACGCCGTCACGCACACGGTCACGCTCGACGCCGGCGCTGCCCTGCCCCCGGACAGCTACTCGCTGCACATCGACGATGCGATCGCGGACGTCGCGGCCGGTCTCGCGCTCGACGGTGAGATCACCGATCCCGCGCCGCTGCCCAGCGGCGACGGCCTCCCGGGCGGCGACGCGATCGTGACCTTCACCGTGACCGCGACCGGCGATCTCGACGGCGACGGCGACGTCGACTTCGCGGACGTGCTCACCCTGATCGGCCAGTGGGGCCCCTGCCCCGCTCCCCCCGCTCAGTGTCCGGCCGACCTCAACGGCAACGGCGCCGTCGACTTCGCGGACGTGCTCGTGATCATCGCGAACTGGGGACCGTAGCTCACCGGAAGTTCTCCCACGACCGGATAACGGAGTGTTACCGCGGCCGAGAAGCGCCGATGATGACCGGGGCGATCGCCGTCAGAGATGGCCGGCGGTCGCGGTGGCCCGCGCGGCCTCCATGGAGTTCCGGTGGACGACGGCCCGGTGAATGCGATCGTCACGGTCTCGGTCGGCGATGACGGCCTGGCTGCTCGCCTATGCCTGGTTGTCGATGCGCAGGCCGATGCACAGGCCGATGCGCCGCCCGATACGCAGGCTGATGCGCAAGCCGACAACCAGGACGACTCGCCGGCTGACGCGCTCGACCCCGAACGCGTCGCCGACGTCGCGCGGGAGCAGGGTGTCGACGTCGACGACGGTGTGCTCGCGCGCATCGCGGAGACGATCAGCGCCTACCACGACCTCGGCTGCGACGTCGAACACGTGATCGCCGAGGGCGTGGCGGCGCGCGACGGCGCCGACGGCTGGATCGAGTGGATGCCGGGCTTCGACCCGACGGCGCCGGGCGCGCCGGCCGACCCCGAGAGCGCACGAGGGCGCGTCGATCACTACAACCGCATCCGCTACGTCCGGGTGCGAGAGGGCGTCCATGCGGCCACGATCCACCCCCCGACGGCGGGCGAGGCGGGGCGGGACGTGCGCGGGCGCGATCTTCCGCCGACCCCCGGCCGCCCGTGCCCGATCAAACCGGGAGCGGGCGTTCGCGTCGAGGACGCGACCCGGCTGATCTCCGAGCACGACGGCATGCTCACGCTGGCCGGAGACGCGTTGAGCGTCTCGCGTCTCCTCGAGGTACGCGGGTCCGTCGACTTCTCCACGGGCAACATCAGCTTCGACGGTTCCGTCACGATCGCCGGGGGCGTCCAGGATCTGTTCGAGGTCAGCACGACCGAGTCGATCGTGATCGAAGGCGTCGTGGGAGCGGCGGACGTCGACGCCGGCGGAGGCTTCGTGTGCCGACGCGGGATCGCGGGCAAGCGGCGTGGTCACCTCCACGTGGGCGGCCAGGCCGAGGTCGGATACATGGACTTCGTGCGCGGCATCATCGAGGGCGACCTCATCCTTCAGCGCGAAGCGCTCAACTGCCGGCTGACCGTGCACGGCTGGCTCCTCGGCGATGAAGCGACCGTCGTCGGCGGCGACTCGGTCTTCGGTCGCGGCATCCGCGTCGGCCAGCTCGGATGCGAGCGCGGCGTGTCCACCACGCTCGTCGTCGGCAACGTCGCCCGAGCGTTGCGTCTCCGCCACCTCCTGGGGCGGCTCGAGCAGGACCAGGCCGGTCTCCATCGACAGCGGGACCAGACGCTCGACTCGGAGTCATCGCGACGACTGGACTGGCTCCGCGCCTTCGATACGAAGATGGCCGATCAGCAGCAGCGGATCCAGTGGGTCCGCGACCAGCTCGCGGCGATCGCGCCCGCGGATGAGGACCGGCCCGCCGACGAAGAGGTTCTCATCGAGGTGCACCGGGCGCTGCACCGGGGCGTACGTCTGCTGGTCGGCGATCTCGAGATCACGCCCCTCGAGTCCATGGTCGGCCCGCTCACGCTGCGCCCGAAGGACAATGACGTGCCATCCCTCAGCGTGGCCGGCGTCCACCGGCCGTTGACGACTTATATGCTCGTCCGTCGCCGTGCCGATCCCGCCCGCAAGGTGGGGTAGGTTGGGAGGCTCGTCGGTCAGTTCCGCCTGGAGCGGTCGAGCGGCGATTCGTCCTTGAGCATGCTCTCGAACTGCTTGCGCACCTTCTTCACCTTGGGCAGCGCGACTCCGCGCACGTAGCCCTGGGACGGATTCTGGCAGACGTAGTTCTGGTGGTACTGTTCGGCCGGGTAGAACTTCGTCAAGGGCTCGAGCGTGGTGACCACGCGCCGGGATCCGTACGACTTCTGGTCGCCGAGGTCCTCGATGAACGCCCGGGCGAGCGCCTGCTCACGCTCGTCGGCGTAGAAGATCGCGCTGCGATACTGCGGCCCGACGTCGGCGCCCTGCCGGTTGAGCGTGGTTGGATCATGGGTGGCGAAGTGAACGCGGAGGAGATCCTCGTAGGCGATCTTCTTCGGGTCGTAGACGATCCTGACGGCCTCGGCGTGCTTCGTGCGGCCCGAGCACACCGCTTTGTAGTTCGCGGTGTCGGCGGTCCCGCCGGCGTAGCCGGAGATGGCGTCCTTCACGCCGTCCAACTCCTCGAATACCGCCTCGACGCACCAGAAGCAGCCGCCGGCAAACACGGCAGAAGCGGCAGCGTCGGGCGAGGTCGTCGGCTGGTCGCGCACGGCCGCGGGCTCCGCGAGCGTCGCGAGATCCGCCTTCGGCGTGAACTCGAGCGACGCCGAGTTCACGCAGTGCCGCTGTCCGGTCGGCTGCGGTCCGTCGTTGAACACGTGACCGAGGTGACCGTCGCAGCGACCGCAGAGGATCTCGGTGCGGACCGTGCCGAACGATCGATCGCTCTTCGTGGCGACGTTGCCGTCCGCGATGGGCTGATAGAAGCTGGGCCAGCCGGTTCCCGACTTGAACTTGGTGTCCGAGGCGTACAGCGGCAGGTCGCAGCCCGCGCACCGGTAGACGCCGGGGGATTTGTTCTCCAGCAGCGCCCCGGTGAACGCCCGCTCGGTTCCCTGCTTGCGCAGGATCCGGTACCGGTCCGGCGTGAGCTGCGTCTTCCATTCGTCGTCGGTCCTGGCGACCTTCGCGAGGGGCGCCGGATCGGCCAGCTTCCCCGACTCGTCGTAGACGCGCCCGACGAAGGTCGTCTGATCGCCGTCCACCGCCGCGGCCGCGGAGGAGGCGGGTCGGCGGGTACAGCCAATCACGACGCCGGCCGCGATGGCCAGGACCAAGACGGTGACGAGGACGTTCAATGGGGTCAGGTTCATGGCCCTCTCCTAACGCGGTCCCGGGGCGAATTGTTCGCCTTCGTTCCGGGATCCGCCACGGCGGGGCCTTCCGAGGCCCCTCCCGGATTGGCCGCCGGCGATCTCCGCGGCTGGTTCTGGGTCGAGGTGCCACGAGGCACCGGCAAGGAGGACTGAGCGAACCGCAAGCGGTCGCGCGCGGAGGCATGCGGGTGTACCGTGGTGTGGGGGCCACCCGTATTGCTCTCGATGTGGACGGTGGTCCGGAGTGTCGGGGCATCGGAGCCAACGCATGAACAAGACCGAGGTCATCAGGCAGCTCAAGGCAATGGGTACGGCGCAGAACCGGAAGGTCTACGCGCGCCACGGCGTCAAGGGCCCGATGTACGGGGCCAGCTCAGCTACTCCAACCTCGGCAAGCTCCGGAAGGCGATCAAGACCGACCACGCTCTCGCGAAGCGTCTGTGGGCAACCAACAACTTCGATGCGCGTGTGCTGGCAGCGATGTGGCATGACCCCGCTTCCGCGTCCACCCGTTATGAATGTATCGCAAGCTCCGTGAGGTTGCTTGCTCCGCATGATGCCGCGTACTCCGCCGGTGTTTGGTAGCCCAGTGCGCTGTGCTGCCGGCGATGGTTGTAATCCAACCGGTAGCGATCCAGCAGGTACTTCGCCTCGGCGAGCGATGGAAACAACTCGCTCGAGAGCAACTCGTCGCGCAAGCGAGAGTTGAAGCTCTCCACGTAAGCATTCTGCCAGGGGCTGCCGGGTTCGATGAACGACGAGTTCGAGCCCAGGGACGACAGCCAGCTCCGGAGCCGATCCGCGATGAACTCCGGACCGTTGTCAGACCGGATGTGCGATGGAACCCCGCGAATCAGGCAGAGCTCGCGCAGCACCTCGATCACATCGTCAGAACGAATGCTCCGGCCGCCCTCGAGCGCCAGACACTCGCGCGTGTACTCGTCGACCACCGCCAGGATCTTCAGGTCCCGGCCGTCGCCAGTCCGGTCGTGAACGAAGTCGATCGCCCACACCTCGTTGGGTCGTGTCGCTGACAGCCGTTGGATTCCTCCCGCGGCCGAGCCGAGATATCGCCGCTTGTGCTTCACACGCAGCACCTTCAGGCCCTCGTCACGACAGAGTCGGGCGACTCGCTTGGCATTCACCCGCCAGCCCTCCGCGCGTAGCTCACCTGTCACACGTCGGTATCCGTACCGCGGCCAGCGCGCCTTCACCGCGCGAATCGCCTTCGTCAGTGCCTTGTTCTCGTCCGTGACCACCGGCTGTCTCCGTTGAGTTGATCGATGCTGACCCATCACCTTGCAGGCCCGACGCTCGCTTACCTCGAACACCCGCTGCAGATGCGCGGCTGCTCTGCGACGCGACGCCGGGCTCAGAATTCCCCCTTGGCCACCTCCCTCAGCATCGCGATGTCGAGTACCTGGTCCGCCACGACTCGCTTCAGACGCGCGTTCTCCGTCTCGAGCTCCTTGAGACGCTTCATCGCGTCCGACTTCATCCCGCCGTACTGATTCCGCCACCGGCTGAAGGTCACCTCCGATACGCCAAGGCGAGCGGCGACTTCGGCCACCGACTTGCCCTGGCCCAGAAGGACCTCGGCGTCGCGCACCTTCTCAACAATCTGCTGCGGCGTATGCCGCTTCCTCTTCTTGCTCATCGATTCGTCTGCCACGGTGAAACTCCTTCCCGATTGACGGGATTGTTGCACAGTGGTGGACTCGTTTCAGGGGGGCATGCCA
>JAAELP010000191.1 GCA_024226535.1 Planctomycetota bacterium
CATACCGACCAGTCCCACGCCGAACGTGGGCGAAGGTGTGACAATCACCATTTTGTCCGGGTACAGGGGTTTGAAGAACATATACCTGCCTTTGGACCGCGCCCCGGGAAAAGGCGGGGATGCTGTCTCAATGCGGCCCTCTTCGCTGTTCACATGAGCAGTGTTCACCAGCATAACGCCGGTTCTGCCGAAAAATTCGATTTCTTTGAAGAGCAGTATTCTGTCTTCAGGCAGAATATCACTTCCGTCGGGTATCGGAACGGACAGCCCGATCTCTTTTTCAGCGTATAAGTCTTCAGGAATGGTCAGACTGATTCCCCCAAAAAAATCAAAACCTTCTGCGCCTGTTGCTTCAAGGACGTTGTAAGCTGCGATGTTTTCAACTCTGACAGGCGTGCCGTCCGGCAGTGCGTCCCGGGGCACAACCGCGCGTATCCCGGTTCCTTCGGAATCTTCGACTGTTCCGCCGTCGGAATTGATTATTGTGGTTCCGTCTTCGTTTCTGAAAGGCCCGGGATAAAATGAAACTGTGTTGTCTGCGTCATCTGTGAATTCGATTTCGATTTTATCAGACGGATCCGCTGCAAGAAGAAGGGGCGGGCTCCCATCCGATGTTGTGCCGAAACTGCCGTCGTCATTTGCTGTAACTGAGACCGACTCTCCGGTTTTCAG
>JAAELP010000192.1 GCA_024226535.1 Planctomycetota bacterium
ACGAAGTTGATGACGCCCGGCGGCAGCCCCGCCTCCTCGAAGAGCCGCATCATCCAGTACCCGCTGAGCCGGGCGCTGTGCGAAGGCTTCCAGATCGCCGTCGTGCCCATGATCACCGGCGCGCTGGGCAGGTTGCCCGCGATGCTCGTGAAGTTGAAGGGCGTGACCGCGAAGACGAAGCCCTCGATCGGCCGGCACTCGACCATGTTCCAGATGCCGGTGGGGCTGACCGGCGGCTGGTTGTCCGCGTAGATCCTCTGCATGTACCAGGCGTTGAAACGGAAGAAGTCGATCAGCTCGCACGCGGCGTCGATCTCCGCCTGGTGGCAGGTCTTGGACTGGTTGAGCATCGTCGCGGCGTTCAGCCGGTCGCGCCAGGGACCGGCGAGCAGTTCCGCGGCCCGAAGGAAGATCGCCGCCCGCGACGCGTACGGCATGCGCGACCACTCGGCGTGCGCCGAAGCCGCCGCCGCGGATGCCGCCTCGATCTCCTTCTCGCCGGCCATGTGCACGCGGGCGATGACGTGACCGTGATCGTGCGGCATCACCTGGTCCTGCAGCTTGCCGGTGCGAATCTCGCGCCCGCCGATGATGATCGGAATCTCGACCACCTCGTTCGCCTGTCGCGCGATCTCCGCTTTGAGCGAGGCGCGCTCCGGCGAACCGGGCAGGAACCCGAGCACCGGCTCGTTGACCGGCGCGGGAATCGAGTGAACGGCATTGGTCATGGAAACGGCTCCGGGAGCGCCGCCGGTTCCGTCGAACGTCGGAACGGGCGCAGGGGCAGCGGTCGTGGCACTGGGCATCGGCACACCTCCAGGGGGGGTCGGGGCCGAGCATTGTAAGGACCAGTGCCGTCTCGTGCCCCCCCCGCAAGACGGGGGACAGTCCCCGGTTTTCGCGGGTTACGAAGACCGTGGCAAAATGGTGACTGTCACCATTTTGTGTGGCTGGGTTCTGGCGGGTCAGCCGGCTTCTTTGTCCAGCTCGATGCCGCGGTTGCGGGCGGCCGTCAGCGCCTCGATCCAGATGTCCGCGAGCTGCCGCCGCGCCATCACGTCGACGGCGGCCGCCGTCGTCCCGTTCGGGGTGGTGACCACGCGGCGCAGCTCCCGGGGGTCGGCCCCGGTCTCGCGGAGCATGCGGCCGGCTCCGATGATCGTCTGGATGACCAGGAGCTGGGCCGTCGCCTCGTCGAGGCCGATCTCCACCGCCGCCTTCTCCATCAGCTCGGCGAGGAAGTAGACGTACGCCGGCCCCGAGCCGCTCACGGCGGTCACCGCGTGCATCAGCGACTCGTCGAGCATCGACGTGCGTCCGATCGCCTCGAAGATGTGCCAGGCGAGCTGCTCGTCGCCGGGCTGGGCCCCTTCGCCCAACGCGATCCCCGTCATGCCCTCGCCGAGCATGCACGGCGTGTTGGGCATCGCCCGGATCATCCGCGCGTTCTCGCCGAGACGCTCGCGGATGTGCTGCGTGCTCAGGCCGGCCATGATCGAGATCACCACGGTCGGGCGTTCGAGGGGGCCGATCGTCTCGGCCACGCCGGCGAAGCTCTGCGGCTTCACGGCGATGATGAACTGCTCGGCCGATGCCGCCTCCCGGGGGTCGTCGGTGACGGTCCCGCCGAGCTTGGCAAGCTCGCCACGTTTCGCCGGGTCGAGCTCCGCCACGATGAGGTCGTGCGGCTGGATGACGTGGGCGGTGATCCCGCCGCGGGCGATCGCCATCCCCATGTTGCCGCCGCCGATCACGCCAAGCTTGTGTGTCATGGGTCCGGATCCGGGGGGGTTCAGGGCTGAGGTACCGGATGCGTCATCGGCATCCGCCCCGGGATCCCGCAGCCGGAACCGCCGGGAATACCCGAACTTCTGCGGTCAGGGTACGGCAAACCCCCCTCTGATACGATGACCTCCGGAACCATGCCCAAGTCCAACGGCTACACCTACGCCCTGCCGTTCGAGGAGCCGGTGCTCGAGCTGGAGCGCCAGATCACGGCGCTGGAGGACCGCGCCGACTCCGAGACCTACGAGGAGGAGAGGCAGAAGCTCTCCGAGAGCCGCGACAGCATGATCGCGAAGCTCTACCGCGACCTGACCCCGTGGGACGTCGTCCGCGTCGCCCGTCACCCGGATCGGCCGCAGACCTCCGACTACATCTCGATGGTCTTCCGCGACTTCCGCGAGCTGCACGGCGACCGGCACTTCGGCGACGACGCCGCGATCATCACCGGCCTGGGGCGGATCGGCCCGTACAAGGCCCTGATCATCGGGCACCAGAAGGGCAAGACGACCCAGGAGAAGATCACCTGCCACTTCGGGTGCGCGCACCCCGAGGGCTACCGCAAGGCCCTGCTCAAGATGAAGTTCGCGGAGAAGTTCAACCTCCCGATCGTGACGTTCATCGACACGCCGGGGGCGTACCCGGGGGTGAAGGCCGAGGAGCGCGGCCAGGCCCAGGCGATCGCGATGAACCTGCGCGAGATGAGCGGTCTCAAGACGCCGATCGTCAGCGTGGTCATCGGCGAGGGAGGCTCCGGCGGCGCGCTCGGCATCGCCGTGGCGGACCGCGTCGCGATGATGGAGTACGCGTGGTACTCGGTGATCAGCCCCGAGGGTTGCGCGGCGATCCTCTGGAAGGAATCGAACGAGACGACCAACACCTCCGCCGCCACCGCCCTCTCGCTCACGGCCCGGGACAACCTTCGGCACGGTCTCGTGGACGCGGTGATCCCCGAGCCGCTCGGCGGCGCTCACCGCGACCCGGCCGCCGCCGGCGAAGCGTTGCAGAGCTGGGTCGTGGACCGGATTCGCGAGCTGCGTCGGTTCAAGCCCCGCACCCTGACCCGCCTCCGCTACGAGAAGCTCCGAAGCATGGGAGCCCAGATCGGGGGCTAGCAGGCCGCTCAGCAAACCCATCCGACGCCAGACGATACCGATCGGAATTGACGACGATCCGTCCCCGCTCTACCATAGGCGGATTCGACACCATCGGTGCCGGCAAGTCGTTGCCGCACAGGGACTTGGCGTGATTTCCCGGTCTCCCCGAGGTTCGGGTGAGAGGTTCCGGCCCGTGGCCAAGAAGAAGAAGAAGATCACGAAGAAGAAGACCGCCCGCAAGCCGGCGGGGGGACGCTCGCGCGCCGCCAGCAGCAAGAAGAAGACCACGAAGAAGAAACCCGCGGCCGCCAGGAAGCCCGCCCGGAAGGTCGCGAAGAAGGTGACCAGGAAGAAAGTCACCAAGAAGAAGACCGCCAAGAAGACCACCAAGAAGACCGCCAAGAAGACCACCAAGAAGGTCACGAAGAAGAAGGTGGCCAAGAAGCCCGTCACCAAGAAGCCCGTCACCAAGAAGCCCGTCACCAAGAAGCCCGTCACCAAGAAGCCCGTCGCCAAGAAGTCCATCACCAAGAAGCCGGCCGTCACGAAGAAGGCCGCGGCGGACAAGAAGAAGAAAAAGAAGACGGGCGGCCGCACGAAGAAGGTCCTCGGGGCGCGATCCGTCGCCGAGGCCGCCAGCGCGGGCGAGGCTGACGCCCAGGGCTACGTCTACGTGAACGGGCGTCGGGTCCGGATGATCTCGACCGGCGGCCAGGGCATCGTCAAGAAGCCTCGCTCGAGGGCCAAGGACGCCGAGGCCGACCTCCAGCCCGAGCTTCCCGCGAAGCCGATCAAGACCAAGCTCACGGCCAAGGAGCTCCGCCACTACAGGGACCTTCTGCTCGAGAAGCGCGGTGAGCTGATCGGTGACGTGGCCGCGATGGAGAACGCGGCCCTCCAGGCACACGGAGGCAATCTCTCCAACCTGCCGATCCACATGGCGGACATCGGCACCGATACCTACGACCAGGACTTCATGCTCGGGCTCGCCGAGGCGGAGCGCAAGCAGCTCCGCGAGATCGACGAGGCCCTGATGCGGATCCAGAACAAGACCTACGGCGTCTGCCAGATGACGGGCAAGACGATCCCGAAGGCGCGCCTGAACGCCAAGCCGTGGGCCAAATACACCATCGAAGCCGCTCGCATGATCGAGGGGCAGTGGCGGGCGTGAACTCCGGCGCGACGGGTGAACCGACGCCGGCGGGGCCGCGCTCACTCTGGTCGGCAACGGCCTGGCTGTTGCTGCTCGGCGTCTTCACGCTGGCGATGGGCGCGGACCTGTGGACCAAGGAGTGGGCGTTCCGAACCGTCGGCCCGGAGCCGGTCGTGCTCGACCGGGCGGAGCTGCTCGCCAACCCCGACTACGACCCCGTGGGCACGCGATCGGCGCGGCGCGTGCTGCCCTGGGGTCTTCTCGACTTCCGTCTCGTGTTGAACCCGGGCGCCGTGTTCGGCATCGGCGCGCACCAGCGCTGGTTCTTCATCGTGTTCACGCTCGGGGCGATCGCGGCGGGTCTGGTCATCTTCGGCCGGTACACGGGGGCGACCGACCGGCTCGCCCACATCGCCCTGGGGCTGATCCTCGCCGGCGGTCTCGGCAACCTCTACGACCGGATCGTGTTCGGGCGCGTGCGCGATTTCATCCACGCCCTGCCGGGACGGCGTCTTCCCTACGGGTGGGAGTGGCCGGGCACGCACAACCCCGAGTTGTTCCCGTGGGTCTTCAACGTCGCGGACATGCTGCTGCTCGCGGGCATGATCGCGCTGATGGTGCACGTGAACCGCGTGGAGCGAAAGCGCGAGCGCGTCGACGCCGAGTCCGCGTCGAGTAGCCCTCCCTGAGCGGGATTCTGGCTCCGGTCCCGGCCGGCCGCCGATAGCAGTCAGGATCATGACGGACAAGACCCTGGCGCCGCGAAGTCGACGGCTGGCGGATCTCTTCGCCACGATCATGCGCCGTGACGACTGGACGTGCGCGGAGTCCATCTCCGGCACCGGCTCCACGCTCGAGCAGACGGCTCATCTCCGCGCCGCGCTGCCCCCGCTGCTCACCCGCCTCGGCATCCGAACGATGCTCGACCTGCCGTGCGGCGATCTCAACTGGATCCGCCACGTCGAGCTGCCCGTGGAGACATACATCGGCGGCGACATCGTCGAGGCCGTCGTACTGGCGAACCGCGAACGCTTCCCGGACCGCACGTTCCTCCACCTCGACATCACCGCCGACGATCTCCCCGCCGTCGATCTCATCCTCTGCCGCGACTGTCTCGTGCACTTCGGCTACGAGGACATCCGGCGCGCGCTGCGTCGTCTCCGCGCCAGCGGCGCGACGTACCTGCTGACCACCGTCTTCACCGGCAGCACGTTCAACAAGGACATCCCCACCGGCGGTTGGCGTCAGCTCAACCTGCTGCTGCCACCGTTCTCGCTGCCGAAGCCGCTGGAGATCATCAACGAGGCGTGCACGGAAGCGGACGGGAAGTACGCGGACAAGAGCCTCGCGCTGTGGCGGATCCGGGATCTCTGATCGCCCGATCGCGCGGACGCGGCCTTGCCCTGCGGGGCAAGACCACGGCACCCGGAGGACACGAGGCTGCCCTCCAAGGGTGCCGTGGTCTTGGCGAAGCCAAGGCCGCGCGTATCGCGATCGACATCATTCCGGGCACGGCCCCCAGTCGGAGATGATGCGGAGGATGTCGCCGAAGCCGACCACGCCGCTGCCGTCGAGGTCGCTCGGGCACGGCCCGCCGCCGCCGCCGGCGACCTGGCGCTCGAACGCGCCCATGTCCACCGCGAGGTTCAGGAACGTCACGCCGGTGTCGGTGACGGCGGGGTCGTCGACGGCGCGAACGGCGCCGTCGAAGTCCACGGGGTTCGCGCCGGTGAGCACGGTCGTGTCGCCCGCGTCGACCGCCGGCGAGCTTGCCTGGAGCCGGAGATCGCCGCCCGCGGCGTCGACGAAGAGCGGATCGGCGTCGATGTTGCCCGCGCCGTCCGTGAAGCCGCCCTGCACGATCGAGTACGACACGTTCGCCACGCTGTTCACCGGGTCGCCCCCGTTGTCCCACGCGACGCTGTTGCGGAAGTTCGTGGCCACGTTGCCCGCCAGGACGCCGTTGAGGCCCGTGCCAGCCACGTTGCCGCTGAACGAGCAGTGCTCGACGAGCATCGGCTGGGTGTTGTTGAGCGCGGCCCCGTACTGGTCGCAGGTGTTGCCGACGAAGGTGCAGTTGCGGATCACCGGATCGACCGTCGATTCGCTGCGAATCGCGCCGCCGCGGCCCTCGCCGGCGCCGTTGCCGCTGAAGTTGCCGGTGAAGGCGCTGCGGGTGACGGTGACGGTCGCGGTCGATCGGATGTCGAGGGCACCGGCGTTCTGGGCCGACGTGTTGCCGTCGAGCGTCGAGCGCTCGATCGTCAGCGCGCCGCCGAACACGACGATGCCGCCACCGCGCACCATCGCGTCGTTCGCGTCGAGAGCGCTGTTGCGGACGGTCGTGCTCGAGTTGTTGAGGTACATCGCGCCGCCCTGGTTCGCCTCGTTCGTGAAGAACCGGCAGTCCTCGATGAGCGGGCTCCCCGCGTTCGAGTAGATCGCGCCGCCGACCGACGCTTCGTTGTCGACCATCGTGCAGTCGCGGACCACGGGATCGCTGTTGTCGATGTAGATCGCGGCCCCGCGATCGCCGGGGGCGGGATCGGTGGCCTGGCCGTTGCGGATCGTGAAGCCCTCGATGATCGTGGCCGACGTCTCGCCGCTCGTGCAGAAGACGGCGGACTGGAGCTGACCGAGGGCGTTGATGGTGGTGACGTCGGGGCCGCCGGAACTGTGGAGCCAGACCTCCTTGCCGAGCATGTCGAGGCTCTCGAAGTAGGTGCCGGGGGCGACGATGATCTCGTCCCCGTCGCTCGCGAGGTTCAGAGCGATCTGGATCGTCGGCACGCCTCCGGGAACGTCGAAGACGGCGGCGTGGGCCGCGGCGCCGAGCAGGGACGCGGCGGCCGCGGGCAAGAGGAAGGCCGTGATTCGAAGGTGGTTCTTCATCTGACTGGCTCCGTGAGTGCAGGTGGGGTGGATGGGAACGCCTCGCGACGTCCCCTCACCCCCGCACACGAAGTTGGCGGCCTCCGCCCTTCCCCCTGATCCGGCCCTTTTCGAGTTCGTACAATCCGCCGCCCCCATGACCCCCGACGACCACGCCAGCCCGACGCTCCTCTGCGACCGGATCGAGCACGCCGACGACGACGCGGCCCGCCGCCTGATGCCGGTGGTGTACGAGCAGCTTCGCGCCCTCGCGGGCAGCTACTTCCGGAACCAGCCCCGCGAGCACACGCTCCAGCCGACCGCGCTGGTCCACGAGGCGTTCCTGCGGATGGTCGACCAGACCGGTGTGTCGTGGCGGGGACGCGCACACTTCTTCGCGACGTGCGCGCGGGCCATGCGACAGATCCTCACCGATCACGCCCGGAAGTCCGGAGCGGTGAAGCGCGGAGGCGACCGGAACCGGCTCACCCTCACCGGGCGGTTCGCGTCCGACTCCGAGCAGCCGCTGGACATCGTCATGCTCGATGAGCTGCTGACCTCGCTGGCCGCCCGCAGCGACCGGCAGGCGCGGATCGTCGAGTACCGGTTCTTCGCCGGCATGACGATGGAGGAGGTCGCGTGCGCGCTCGGCGTGTCGCTGACGACCGTCGAGAAGGACTGGCGCGTCGCCCGGGCGTGGCTCGGCGCCGAAATCGCCGGCGAGGAGCCCGGCTCGTGAGCGTCGATCCCGACTGCGTCGACGCCGTCTTCCACGAAGCGAGCGAGCGTTCTCCGGACGACCGCGCGGCGTTCCTCGACGAGGCGTGCGACGGCGACGCGGCGTTGCGGGCCGAGGTCGATCGTCTCCTCGCGTTCGACGCGCGGACGAACCCGCTCGTGGACGGCCTGACGTCCGGGCGCGGCGCCGCGCTGCTCGCCGAGCATCTCGGCCCTCGGTCGGACGTCCCCGCCACGCTTCCCGAGTCGATCGGCGGGTACCGCATCACGCGGGTGCTCGGACGCGGCGGCATGGGCGTGGTGTACGAAGCCGAGCAGGACAGCCCGAAGCGCACCGTCGCCCTGAAGGTGATCAACCCCGGCATCACCCAGCCGTCGCTTCTGCGCCGGCTCGAGTACGAGGTGGCGGTGCTCGGACGTCTCCATCACCCGGGCATCGCGCAGATCTACGAGGCGGGCACGTTCGACGCCGGCGCCGGCGGACAGCCCTACTTCGCGATGGAGCTGATCCGAGGGCGCTCCCTCACCGAGTACGCCTTCGAGTCGCAGCTCGACGTCCGCGACCGGCTCGGCCTCATCGCGCTCGTGGCCGACGCCGTCCAGCACGCGCACTCCCGCGGCGTCATCCACCGCGACCTCAAGCCCGGCAACATCCTCGTCGACGAGCACGGACAGCCGAAGGTGCTCGACTTCGGCGTGGCGCGGGCCACGGACTCCGACATCCAGACCACGACGCTGCGCACCGACATCGGACAGCTCATCGGAACGATCCCGTACATGAGCCCCGAGCAGGCGTCGGGCGATCCTGACGCGCTCGATAACCGCAGCGACGTCTACGCCCTCGGCGTGCTCACGTACGAGCTGCTCGCCGGGCGTCTGCCCTACGACCTCGATCGCAAGATGATCCACGAAGCCGTGAGCATCATCCGCGACACGCGCCCGGTGCCGTTGAGCACGGTCGAGCGTCGCCTGCGCGGCGACGTGGAGACGATCGTCGGCACGGCGCTGGAGAAGGACAAGTCCCGCCGCTACCAGACCGCGGCGGCGTTCGCCGACGACATCCGGCGGTACCTCGACCACGAGACGATCAACGCCCGACCGCCGACGTTCACGTACCAGCTTCGCACGTTCGCGCGACGCAACCGGCCGCTCGTCGCGGCGACGTCGGCGGTGTTCCTGATCCTGGTCGTCGCCCTGATCGCCGTGGGCGTCGCGCTGGCGCACGCGATCGAGGCCGGCGAGGCCAAGGAGGCGGAGGCGACTCGGGCCACGGAGAAAGCGACGACGGCCGAGCACGTCTCCGAGTTCCTCATCAAGCTCTTCGCGGAGTCCGACCCGGAAGCCCGCACCGACCGTGAGATCACCGTCCGCGAGATCCTCGACCGCGGGGCCGAGCAGATCCACACCGACCTCGCGGATGAGCCGGAGGTGCGCGCGACGCTGCTGCTGACGATGGGCCGCGCGTACCACAGCCTCGGCGACTTCGCGCGGGCGAGCGAGCTGCTGAGCGAATCGCTGGCGCTCCGTCGCCAAACGCTCGGGAACGGCCACCTCGACGTGGCCGTCGCCGCCGCGGCGCTCGGTTCGACTGAGTTCGAGCGAGGCAACTACGAGTACGTCACGGAGCTGGTCGAGGAACGGCTCGCCATCCAGCGCGCCCAACTCCCGGCGGACGCGCCCGAGCTCGCGCTCTCGCTGAACGACCTTGGCTGGCTGCGGTACGGGCAAGGGAAGTTCGAGGAGGCCGAACGGCTGCATCGCGAGGCGCTGGCGATCCGGACCAAGCGATTCGGCGAGGAGCACGAGGCGACGGCGGAGAGCCTGAACAACCTCGCGGGCGTCATGCAGGAAACGGGCCGGTACGACGAGGCCGAGGCGCTCTACGAGCGCGCGCTGGCGATCCGCCGGGCGGTTCTCAACCCCGAACATCCCTTGATCGCCGATTCGATTCAGAATCTCGCGACGCTCTACGAGGGGCAGCGCCGGCTCGACGAGGCCGAACGGTATTACCGCGAAGCAATCGCGTTGACGGTGGAGAACCTCGGCCCCGAGCATCCGGATCTCGCCACGTACTACGTCAACCTCGGTCGGATGCTCGCGCTCAAGAAGGACCTGCCCGCCGCGGAGAAGATGCTCCGTCGGGCCCTGGCGATCGAGCGCGCCGCGCGGGGCGACGATCACCCCTACGTGGCGTACGACCTCGGCAACCTCGGCCGGGTGTTGCGCGATCGCGGGGAGTTGGACGAAGCCGCCGAGATGTACCGCGAGGCCATCCGGATCTACCGGGCGCAAGGCCCCGCCGGGCTGTCCGGACTGTCGTTGTCCACCGGCGGTCTCGCCATCGTCCTGAATCGCCAGGGCAAGTACGCCGAAGCGGAGCCGCTCGCGCGGGAGTCGCTCGCGTACTGGCGAGAGGATCTCGGCGACGCTCACTTCCGAACGCACGGCACCTGGTGCATCCTCGGCATCAGCCTCGCCGGCCTCGACCGGTACGACCGAGGCCGAGGCCATCCTCCTCGAGGCGTGCGCCGTCATCGGGAGCCATCCTC
>JAAELP010000193.1 GCA_024226535.1 Planctomycetota bacterium
CGACTTCAACTGGGGCGACGGATCACCGGACCCGATCGTGCCCAACGAGGACTTCTCGGTGCGCTGGACGGGCGCCATCACGACACCGACCGCCGCCGGAACGTACACCTTCTACACGATCACCGACGACGGCCTGCGTCTGTGGGTGAACGACCAACTCCTGATCGACGAGTGGCACGCGCAGTCGCCGACGGAGCACTCGGGCGCAATCGCCCTCGCCGCGAACACGACCTACCTGGTCCGGATGGACTACCGGGAGGACGGCGGCGGCGCCGAGGCCCGGCTGGAGTGGGAGCCCCCGGGCAGTGCCCGCGCGGTCATCCCGACCGAGGCCCTCGATCCCACCGCCGACACCGACGGCGACGGCATCCCCGACACGTGCGCCCTCGTCGACTGCAACGACAACGGCACGCCGGACCTGGAGGACATCGCCCTCGGCTTCAGCGAGGACTGCAACGGCAACTGCATCCCGGACGAGTGCGACATCGTCGTGGTGCCCGGGTACGGCCAGGGGCACTGGCGGTTCGAGGAACCGGGCGGCACCACGGTGCTCGACTCCGGACCGAACGCGCTCGACGGCACGTTGAACGCGCTGCCGACACGCACGGGCGACGTCCCGGTGGATCCCGTGCCGCAGACGGCACTCGCGAACACGCAATCCCTCGCCCTCAACTGGCAGAGCGGCACCAGCGGCGGGTTCTTCACCGTGCCCGATACGGGCGGCGCGCTGTCGATGGGCAACCAGGACTTCACGATCGAGGCCTGGGTCAAGCTCGATCACCTGAGCACCACGGCGGGCGACAACCAGCGCCAGTTCCTGTGCCAGAAGAAGACGCTCCCGAGCCAGGACGGCCAGATCGACTACGCGCTGCTCGCGCAGCGCGGCAACAACTCGGGGCCCAGCCCCAACTTCGGCAAGACGAGCGGCTTCAGCGGCCGCGAGCTGCAGCTCTACTTCGGCACGGGCAGCGGTTCGTCCACCTGGGGCGTCACGAGCAACCTGGAGATCAACGACCTCGGCTGGCACTTCGTCAGCGTGGCGTACGACACGACCGTCAACATCGTGCGCTTCGGCATCGACAACACGTTCGAGACGATCCTGTTCAACGACAACCCGCACGTGACGAACAGTGGCCCGCTTCGCGTCGGGAGCCACCAGAACGGCGTGGGCACGAACAACTTCTTCCTCCGCGGCACGATCGACGAGCTGCGCATCAGCCGGGGCGTCGTACCGGTCGCGGGGCTGCTGAACGCCGCCGGCACGAGCTTCTCCGAGGATGCCAACGGCGACGGCATCCCCGACGAATGTGCCGCCTCGTGTCCGGCCGACCTGGACGGCTCGGGCGACGTCGGGTTCGGCGACATCCTCGTGATCATCGGCGCGTGGGGTCCGTGCGGCGGCTGCGCCGAGGACCTCAACGGCAACGGCGTCGTCGACTTCGCGGACATCCTCGTGGTCATCGGGGCGTGGGGGCCATGCTGAGGCCCCGCTCCCTGGCGATCCGCGCGCCCCGGGTTCGCCGAGGTCGAGTTCGGTCCAACACCTCGGCGACCTCGCGTGGGCGGAGGGCGCGATCAGCCCCTCAGCAGCGTCAAGGCACGTCGTCGTCGCGGGTCGCGGCCGGGGGCGACGACGCCCCTTCCTCGATCCGTCGCATCGCCTCGTCGCGCCAATGGGCCGCCTCGTCGTGGTAGGGGTTGGCCTCCAGCGCGTCGGCGTACGCGTCGAGCGCGTCGTCCCACTCCCCGCGACGGTAGTGCATGTTCCCGATGTTGAACCAGGCGGACGCGACCGCCCGGTCGTCACCGGCGCCCTCGGCGAGGTCCAGCGTGTCGTAGTACGTCTCGATCGCCTCTTCGAACCGCCCGAGATCGGCGTACGCGTTCCCGAGCATGATCACCGGCCGCGCGTCCCGGGGGCGCAGGCGTCGCGCCGCCTCGAAGGCGGCGATCGCCTCGTCGGCCCGCCCCGTCTGCGCCAGCGCCCGCCCGAGCCGGAACTGCGCGCCGAAGTGATCGGGGGCGCGCTCCACCCGCGCCAGGAGCAGCGGGATGGCCTCCTCGATGCGCCCTGCGTCGAGCAGCGCCTGGTCGTAGTCGCCGAGGATCGTGTCCGCCGGCTCGCCCGGCGGGCGGAGCCGGACGACGCACCAGCCGTACTCCGTGAGCCAGTACTCGGAGATGCGCTCGAGCACCCACGCCGGCGCGGGGCGATCGAGCAAGGCGTATGTCACGTCGTACTCGTCGATGAGCGCCTCGCGCTCCTCCGCGGGCGTCCGGTTGCGGATGATCCGCTTCACCTCGCGGCCGCGGGCGAGGTGATCCGGGACGGCGATGCTGCTGCTGGTCGACGTGATGATGCGGCAGTGGCGGGCCATGACCGCCCGCATCCCCATCGACGGGTCGCACACGACGACCGCGTTCGGCCGGACGTGCTCGCGCAGCTCGTCCGAGAAGCGGAGCATCGGGCGCAGGTCGCGGCCGAGGCGCGTATTCGCCGGCTCGCCGGCCCGCCGGAGATACGAGGTCCAGTTGTACGGCGACCGGTGGGAGCCGAACAGGGCTCCGGCAAACACGCACACGACACCCAGCGACCAGCGGAACACCGTCCACGAGAGCCACGGGCGGCTCTCGCCGGCGGCGCGCTCGCGCCACATCGTCTCCACGGACGCAGCGAGGCTGCCCGGCAGGAGCAGCGCGAAGATGACGTCCTGGAACGCTCCGAGCCGGTGCACGATCCACTCGGCGCCGGCAGCGCGTACGAGCGCCGTGCACAACGGAGGCACGTGCAACCACGCCGCGACGGTGAGTAGGACCGCCAGGAGCCAGACCATCTCGCGTCGCCGACCCACGAGCACCATGGCCGAGCACGCCATCGCTGCCAGGAGCACGCCGAGTCCACGTCGTCCGGTGAAACCGCGGCCGAACTTGTGCATCACCCAACCGTTGTCGAACACCTTCAAGCGGCCGGAGACCTTGATCCGGGCCTTGCGGGCTTGCCGCTGCTCCCTGGTCTCCTCCGCCCGCGACGGGCGATCCCCCCCGGCGGCGATGCCCGAAGCCGGGTGATGCGCCGTGGTCGCGTAGGTGACCACGGGGAACGGGGCGGCGATCGCGAACGCCGCCACGCACAGCAGCGCGGCGCGACGGTGCTCGGCCCGGCGCCACCACTGGATCACCGCCCACACCGTGAACACCGGCGCGATCGTCATGGCGACGAAGACGGCGTAGATGGCGTGCGTCTGGGCGACGACGAGCATGACCGCCGCGATGGCGATCGCGCGGTTGCGGTCCGGCCCGTCGACGATCGTGCGCACGACGCACCCGAGCAGCACCGGCACCAGGAACCACGGCGCGAGCTGGTTCGGGTAGAGCATGAAGGTCACCGGACCGCGGCTGCCGAGCACGAACAGCGCGGCGACCCACGCCGCGGCGCGGCTCCGGAAGATCGCCCACCCTGCGTACCAGGCCCCGGAGACCACGAGCGCCTTGGCCGCGGCGAGGCTGCTGAACCACGTCACGAGCGGATCGGTGCGCGTCGCCTGGGCGGCGCTGGCGAGCAGCGCGTGGATCAGGTTCGTGTGATACGACGGATAGAAGAAGTCGCCGCCGATGAACGGATCGCGGTTCGAGAGCCCCTGCTCGAGGAGGAACCGCACGCGGGCCACGTGCACCACGGCGTCGGCGCCCAGGATCGACCCGACCCGTGCCGAGAGCACGAGGTCCCCGAGAACGATCGCGATCTCGAGGCCGAGCACGCCGAGCGCGAGGCCGGCCACCTCGCCCCAGCGGCGCTGCACCGCGAGGTCGACGACGCCCCACAGCACGAGGCCGCCGGCCGCCAGCGTGAGCAGCGCCAGCGGCACGCCGAGCACGTACCCCGGAATCGCCACCACCGACAGCGCCGCCGCCGCCGCCACGAACGAGAGGGCCAGCGCCGACATGAAACCGCTCTGCACGCCCTCGGGATCGACGCGGCGCGCCAGCGCGTAGCCCGGGATCAGGAGGCTCGTCCAGTAGACGAGAACGAGGATGCTCACGAAGCCTCTCCGTCGACTACGGCTACGTGACCCCGCCGACGAACCGGGTCACGTCGAGCGGCTCACCGTGCTCGTCGCCTCCGTGTGGATCAGGGACACGCCCCCCAGGCGCCGATGATGACGAGAATATCCGCAAAGTCCACCGCGCCGTTGCCGTTGAGGTCCTCCGGGCAGCCCGGGCACGGTCCCCACGCCCCGATGACGGCGAGGATGTCGCCGAAGCCGACGTCGCCGCTGCCGTCGATGTCGCCCACGCACTCGCACTCATCGGCGATCCCGTTGCCGTTGACGTCGGTGAGGATGCCCTCGTCGATGTCGCAGTCGTCGGGCACGCCGTTGTCGTTGCAGTCGAGGGGGAAGGTCCCGTCGAAGCCGGCGGCGCGGACCATGGCGTCCCATCCCGGGTTCTGGATGGGGGTGACGGCACCGCCGGACGTCAGGTCGTTGGGGTCGATGAAGCCGAAGCCGTCGAAGAGGAACATCTCGCCGTCCGGCTCGCTCGTGTCCACCGCGGCGGGGGCCGTGTTGAACATGTCGTCGAAGATCACGCCGACGAAGAACGACGTGCCCGCGGGGCCGACGAACGTCGGGACGATCGGCTCGACGTTGAAGATGTTCGTGTTCACGTTCTGCGTCACCGTGTCGACGGACGCGAGCACCTGCGCGTCGGGGATGTCACCGTCGCCGTTCGGATCGCTCCAGACGTACAGGGTGGCGGGCTGATTCGTGACCGTGTTGCCCCAGGCGATCTCGATGGCGCTGATCCACTCGCTGCCCGGCTGCACGGTGAAGTGGTTGAGCCAGCCCATGACCACGGGGGAGACGAAGCCGATGTTCTGGTCCTTCGTCCCGTCGTCCCACAGGTACGTCTGCGACAGCTCCGGGTCGCCGAGCTGGCACTCGTCGGGGATTCCGTCCGGCTGGCAGTCGTCGCTGGTGCCGAGCAGGATGTCGAGGCCGTCGAGGATGCCGTTGTTATTGCAGTCCTCGCACTCGTCGGGAATGCCCGACCCGTCCGTGTCCGCGCTCGTGCCGGAGGCGATGTCGCACCCGTCGGGCACGCCGTTGCCGTTGCAGTCGCCGAGCGTTTCGAGCTGGCAGTCGTCGGGGGCGAGGTCTCCGTTGCAGTCGTTGTTGACGAGCTGGCATTCGTCGGGGACGCCGTCGCCCTGGCAGTCGAGGCTCGTGCCGCCGGCGATGTCCAGGCCGTCCGGGGTCCCGTTGCCGTTGCAGTCCTCACACTCGTCCGGCACGCCGTTCCCGTCGACGTCTTCACTCGTGCCGGCGTCGATGTCGCAGAGATCGGGAATCCCGTTCAAGTTGCAGTCGCCCTGCGTGCCGAGCATGCGCGCCCGGATCAGCCAGTGACCCGGGAACAGGATGTCGTCGATCGTCCCGAACTCGGCCGCGCTGGCAAGGTCGTTGGGGTCGATCGGACTTCCGTCGCCGACGATCCAGCTCTGCCCGAAGTTGCTCCCCTGCGTGTCCATGGCGGCGGGGAAGTCGTTGGCGGTCACGGGCATCATGAAGCCCACGAAGAAGCGCGTGTTGGCCGGCCCGAGGTCCAGGTCGGTGACGTCGATCGTGAGGAAGACGTCCAGCTCCTGGACCACGTACTGGCCGGACCACAGGGCCTGGGCGTCCGTCGGGTCGCCGTCGCCGTTCGGGTCGCTCCACACGTGCACGTCCACCGTCGTTCCGAGGGGCATGAACACGAACATGACGTCGATCGCGTCGATGATCGACACGCCGGGCTCGACCGCGAACATGTTGAGCCACGCCATGAAGGGGCCGCCGTTCGTGCGCACGCCGAACTCGGCCCCTCCGTCGTCGTATGACAGCACGACGTCCTCCCCCACCTGGCATTCGTCGGGGATGCCGTCCGGCTGGCAGTCGTCGCTGGTCGCGGCGGCGACGTCGCACGAATCCACGACCCCGTTGCCGTTGCAGTCCTCGTCGGCGAGCTGGCACGCGTCGGGGACCCCGTCCCCGTCGCAGTCGTTGTCGACGAGCTGGCACTCGTCGGGAATGCCGTCGCCCTGGCAGTCGGGGCTGGTGCCGCCGGCGATGTCGCAGCCGTCGGGCGTACCGTTCTCGTTGCAGTCGGGATCGCACTCGTCGGGGATGCCGTTGGCGTCGCAGTCTTCGCTGAAGCCGGTGGCGACGTCGCACTCGTCCGGCTCCCCGTTGCCGTTGCAGTCGGCCATGACGGGGCTTCTGAGCAGACGCAGGACGCGGAGCGCGCCGGCCGTGATGCGCAGCTCGTCGATCGCCCCCTTCAGGTGCTGGTTGACGTTGCCGGCGGCGTTCGTGTGCGCGCCCACGATCAGCGGGCCGGTGTTCGCGAAGAATCCCGGCGGGACGACCGCGATCGTCTCGAACATGCCGTCGCGACCGAACCGCACCTCGCCGGTGTCCGCGTCGTAGGTCACGCTGACGGCGTGCCAGTCGAGATCCGAGATCTCCAGGTTCGAGGTCACCCCCCACGTCTGCGTGCCCGTGCCGAAGGTGACGAGCAGCTCGCGCCCGGTGAACCCGGACGTCTTGCCGAAGTTCTGGTCGAGACCCGAGGAGAGGTTGCCCGACTGCACGAGCACCGAGTAGTCCGAGACGTCGCCGCTGGACGCGATCACCTTCTTCTGGAGCAGGTACTGACGCTGGCCCGTGCCGCTCGTGTCCGAGAGCTGGTCGAGCCGGACCCACGCCTCGATCGTGAAGCTCTCGCCGGCAAGCGTCAGGAGCCCTCCGGGATCCGTCACCTCGATGAGACCGTCCGTGAACTCGATGGCGAACGTGTTGGGCTCGCCGGTCTGGGGAACGGGATCGACGGGCACGTCGGTGGTCGGGGCGACGGCCGCCGCTATGCCGTCGAGACCGTTGGGGCCGGAGTCGACGATGACGCCGCCGAGGTCCTCGAAGCGCCAGTATCCGACCGGGACCGGCGGCACGATGTCGCACTCGTCGGGCACGCAGTTCCCGTCGCAGTCGGTGCTCGTGCCGGCGAGGATGTCGCCGACGTCGGGGATGCCGTTGCCGTTGCAGTCCTCGCCGCAGACGTCGGGGTAGCCGTCGTCGTCGGTGTCGGCGAGGGGGCTGAGCGCGCTCATGGGCACGACCTCGCGTGGGAGCCCCGGCGCCTCCCACTCCAGCCGGGCCTCGGCCCCACCGCCGGCTTCGAAGTAGTCCATCTGGAACAGGTATCGCTCGCCGCCGACGAGAGCGATCGCGCCCGACCATTCGGTCGGCGACTGATCGTGCCACTCGTCGATGAGCAACGCCTCGTCGATCCAGAGCCGCACCCCGTCGTCGGTGGTGGTGTAGAAGGTGTACGTGCCCGAGACGGGCGCCGTGATCGCGCCGGTCCAGCGCACCGTGAACTCGTCGTCCGGCAGGGCGGCGTCCGGCGATCCGTTGCCCCAGTTGAAATCGATGACGTCGTCGAACCGCACGAGCACACGTTCGCTGAAGCTGCCCGCGCCGGACTCGCTCACGTAGTACTGGCCGGTCAGACCGCCCGGGGCCAGCGCCTCGCAGGCGTCGAGGATGCCGCTGTCGTCGCAGTCGGCGCAGGGCTGGCACTCGTCGGGCACCGCGTCGCCATCGCAGTCCATCGACGTGCCGGTGGCGATGTCGATGGCATCGTCGATGCCGTTGCCGTTGCAGTCGATGATGCCGGTGCCCGTCACGATCGCGAGGACGAGGACAGGCAACACGGTCAGCACGCTCCCCAACTGGCGATGATGATGAGAATGTCCGCGAAGTCCACCGACCCGTTGTCGTTGAGATCCTCCGGACACGAGCCGCACGGCCCCCAGGCGCCGATGACGGCGAGGATGTCGCCGAAGCCGACGTCGCCGCTGCCGTCGAGGTCGGCCGGGCACTCGCACTCGTCGGGAATGCCGTTGACGTTCGCGTCGTGCTCGAGCACGCCGTCGGAACCGACCGCATGCACCAGGAAGTCGCTATTGCCCCAGTTCAGGCTGACCCCCGCCCCGAGGTCATTCAGATCGAGCGAGCCGGAGGTGTCGTAGAAGATCCATCCCAGCCCGTCCGTCGGCTCGTCGCGATCCAGCGCAATGAAGCAAGCGCTGCCGTAGATGTCGTCGAAGTGCACGCCGACGAAGAACGCTGTTCCCACCGGCCCGACATAGGTCGGCGGAATCGGCACCACGTTGAGATTATCGAGGGGAGAGTCGATCTTCATCGTTCGCGTGTCGACCGTGATGATGACCTGGGCATCGGTGGGATCCCCGTCCCCGTTGGGGTCGGTCCACAGGACGACTTCGGCCGGCAGATCCGGAAAGGTGTCGCCCCACACGACCTCGATGGCGGAGATCCACTCGCCGCCCGCCTGGACGGTGAATGGGTTCATCCACGCAAACTCGAGGTCTGTTCCTCCGATGAAACAGAGATTCCCTTCCTGGACGCCGTCGTCGAGCGCGTAGGTCATGGACGTGACCGGCTCGCCGAGCTGACATTCATCCGGAACACCGTCGCCGTCGCAGTCGTCGCTCGAGCCCAGGAGGAGGTCCAGCGAGTCGACCAGGCCGTTGCCGTTGCAATCCTCGCATTCGTCCGGCACGCCCGAGCCGTCCGTGTCCACGTCGTAACCGGATGCGATGTCGCACGCGTCGAGGATCCCGTTGTCGTTGCAGTCATTGCCCTCGAGCTGGCAGTCATCGGGGACGCCGTCACCATCGCAGTCGTTGGCCGTCACCTGGCACTCGTCGGGGACGCCGTCGGCCTGGCAATCCGCGCTCGTCCCGCCGGCGATGTCGAAACCGTCGACGATGCCGTTGTCGTTGCAGTCCTCGCATTCGTCCGGGACGCCGTTGCCGTCGAGATCCTCGCTGGTCCCGACCTCGATGTCGCAGTCATCAGGATTGCCGTTGCCGTTGCAGTCGGTTCCGTCACCACGCATCTGGGCGCGGATTATGAAGACGTTGCCGAACAACAGGTTGTTGACCGTGCCGAACTCAACCGCCCCGGCGGAGAGATCGTTCGGGTCGATGGGAGCGTTGGACCCGACGCCCCAACTCCGGTCGGGCACGGGGACCCCCTCGATGTCCAGCGCGGCGGGGAAGTCCTGGTCCGTCATCGACACCGTAAAGCCGACGAAGAAGCTCGCGCCGGTATCACCCACCTCGACGTCGGGAACGGCGATCTGGCTCAGTGAGCTGGTCTGCTGCACGGTCGCCGAATCCGACCACAGAACCTGGGCGTCGGTCGGATCACCGTCTCCGTTCGGGTCGGTCCACACGTACACGCCGACCTGCGTCCCCAGGGACATGATGCCGAACTCCACCTCGATCCCCTCCACGGTTCCGGCCCCGTCGACGACGTTGAAGCGGTTGAGCCACGCCATGTACGTCTCGTCCGCACGCCAGGCGATCCGCGCAAAGCCGCTGTCGTGGAAGAGACCGATCGCCTCGTCGAGCTGGCACTCGTCGGGGATGCCGTCCGGCTGACAGTCGTCGGACGTTGCGCCCGCGATGTCACATGCGTCGGCGATCCCGTTGCCGTTGCAGTCGGGGTCGCACTGGTCCGGGATCCCGTTGCCATCGCAATCGTTCCCCACGAGTTCGCACTCATCGGGCGCACCGTTGCCGTCGCAGTCGGCGCTCGTACCGTCGGCGACGTCGCACCCATCCGGCACGCCGTTGCCGTTGCAATCTGCCATCTCGTAGCTTGCCAGCAGCTGCCCGTCCGGCATGAAGTCGTCCACGATCCGAAGCTCGTCGATCGCCCCCTTCAGGTGCTGGTTGACGCTGCCGGAGACGTTCGTGTGCGCGCCGATGATCAGCGGGCCCACGTTCGCGAAGAACCCCGGCGGGGATACCGGGATCGTCTCGAACATGCCGTCGCGACCGAAACGCACCTCCCCAGCCACGGCGTCGTAGGCCACGCTGACGGCGTGCCAGTCGAGATCCGAGATCTGGAGGTTCGACGTGACCCCCCACGTCTGCGTGCCCGTGCCGAAGGTGACGAGCAGCTCGCGCCCGGTGAACCCGGATGTCTTGCCGAAGTTCTCGTCGAGTCCCGACGAGAGGTTGCCCGACTGCACGAGCACCGAGTAGTCCGAGACGTCGCCGCTGGACGCGATCACCTTCTTCTGGAGCAGGTACTGGCGCTGCCCGGCGCCGCTCGTGTCCGAGAGCTGGTCGAGCCGGACCCACGCCTCGATGGTGAAGCTCTCGCCGGCGAACGTGAGCAGCCCCCCGGGATCCGCGACCTCGATGAGCCCGTCCGTGAAGTCGACGGCGAACGCGTTGGGCTCGCTGGTCTTCGGGACGGGATCGACGGGGACGTCGGTGATCGGGGCGATGCTCACCGCCAGTCCGTCGAGGCCGTTGGGGCCGGAGTCGACGATGACGCCGCCGAGGTCCTCGAATCGCCAGTAGGCGAGCGGCTCGATGACCGCGAGGTCGATGGCGTCGTCGATGCCGTTGCCGTTGCAGTCCGCGGGAACAGCCATCGCGAGAGCGAGCAGCGTGTACGGGAGGATCATCGGAGCCTCATCTCTCTCCCCCCCGAGATGCGCGCAGGAACAGCGCTAGTCGAACACATCGAATTCTGACGATCGTCGGCCTCGACTACGACGGGCACGGGCCCCACGCGCCGATCACGACCAGGATGTCGGCGAAGTCCACCTGGCCGTTGTTGTTGAGATCCTCGGGGCATCCGGCACACGGTCCCCACGCGCCGATGATCACGAGGATGTCGGCGAAATCGACGTCACCGTTGCCGTTCAGGTCCGGCGGGCAGGTGGCCGAGGTGCCGATGCCGGCGTGGACGGGTCTGAACCGGTAGTCGTCGTTGACGGGGAGCTGGGTGTCGGCGGAGCGGGCCGAGTGAAGGTCGCCCGTCTGGGCGTCCTTGGCGATACCAAAGCCCGCCGGCGCGAGTACGAGTGTGAGCACCGTCAGGAGCGTGGCCACCGCCGCACCCAGACCGACGAACTGCTTCTCACGGATCGACTTGGGGTCCATCGCACTTCCTCCTACCAGACGATGTCGAGTCTAACGGCCGACGCCGCCGGCCGCAACGGGTTTTCAAAAACTTCCCCGGAATCCCCGGTCCGGCCCCGTCAACCGTCTGGATACCCCTCTCAGACACGATTTTGGAGATCGGGCCCGTGGCCGTATCCTGCCCTTGATGACTGCCGGGACCGAGCACGAGGCCGGAACGCAGGGCCCACCCCCCGCCCGGGTGCCCCCCGCTTCCGCTTCTTGGCGACGACCCCGGCCCCGCTGGAGCAGCCGGCTCTCGGCCCCCCTCCGCTGCCTGCCGGATTTTCTCGTCATCGGGGCCCAGCGGTCGGGGACGACCTTCCTGTTCCAGGAGCTCTCGCGCCACCCCGCCGTGTGGATGCCGCCGTGCAAGGAGTGCCACCACTTCACGGCGCGGATGCGGTCCAGCCTGTGGTATCGGGCGTTCTTCCTCACGCGGGCCGCCCGGCGCCGCCGGGAGCGGGCGTGCGGCCGGCCGGTGCTCGTGGGCGAGGGGACGCCGTACTACCTCGTTCACCCGGCCGTACCGGCGCGGGTGGCCCGGCTGCTTCCGGCGGCGCGGCTCGTGGTGCTGCTGCGCGACCCCGTCGAGCGCGCGTACTCCCACTACCGGCACGAGATCCGGTACGGCCGCGAGCACCTGAGCTTCGAGGAAGCGCTCGATGCCGAGCCGCGGCGCATCGCCGGCGAACGCGAGCGTCTCGCGCGATCGCGCTTCGCGGCGAGCCCGGCGTACCAGCAGCACTCCTACGTGGAGCGCGGGCGGTACGCCGAGCAGCTCGAACGGTGGTTCGCCCACTTCGACCGATCGCAGGTGCTCGTCGTCTTCTCCGAGCATCTCTACGCCGATCCCGCATCGACGACGGCGCGCGTCGAGGAGTTCCTCGGCCTGCCGCCGGGACCGGAGCAGGCGGCGACCATCCCGAACCCGGGGCTCGAGCTGGGCCCGATGGCGGACGAGACGCGCCGCCGGTTGCGCGCCGAGTTCGCCGAGTCCGACCGCGCGCTGGAACGGCTGCTCGGCGTGGGGGTGCCGTGGCCGCGGAGCTGATCGTCCGGGTCGTTGCTCAGGGGCACGGCCCCCATGCCGCGATGACCACGAGGATGTCCGCGAAGTCGACGGCGCCGTTGCCGTTGAGATCCTCGGGGCATCCTCCGCACGGTCCCCACGCCCCGATGTGCTGCCGCTGGCCGGCGCCGCTCGTGTCGCTCACGTGATCGAGCCTGACCCACGCCTCGATCGTGAAGCTCGCGTCGCCGAAGCTCAGAAGACCCGTCGGATCGACGACGTTGAAGCGGCCGCCCGACGCGGTGCTCTGCCAGTTCAGGTCGAGCGACTGCGTGTTCAGCGCGCCGGTGCCGGGCACGGGATCGACCGGGATCTCCGCGATCCGGAACGGCAGCGCGTTGAGCGTGCCGTCGAGACCGTTGGGCCCGCTGTCGACGACCGTCGTCCCGCCCGCGCCCTCGAAGCGCCAGTACGCCGTCTCGACGGCGTTCGCCGCGGTGGTGAGACCGCCGAGAACGATCGCGCCCGTCCCGATGACTGTCCAGATACGCATGCTGTTTCCCTCCTACCGCCAAGGCAGTTCAGCAGTCTCCCCACAACGACAGCAGCACGCCGATGTCGCTGATCCCGACGACGCCGTCGCCGTCGAGCTCCACCTGGATCACGTCGCCCCCAACGGCGACGTCGACGGCTCCCTGGACGGACGGAAAGTGATCCGGCACGATGATGGTCCCGGCCGTCGCGACGTCGCAGACCGCGAGCAAGGCGAGTGATGAGATCATCCGTCTCACGATTCACCTCCTGACACCTGGTGGGGCTCCTCCGCGCGCTTCCGAAGCAGGTACGCGAGCACGCCGTGCGTCATGCCGACGCCGCGCCAGACGGCGCGCACGGCGCTCATGCCGGCGAAGAGCACATGGCTCAGGCGCCCCGTGCGGCGCACGATGGCGGTCGTCATGGGGATCTGCGTGACGAGCAGCAGGCCGAGGAGCACCACCGGCGTCCACCGCGCATACGGCACCACCGCCAGCGGCAGCGACGCGAGCAGGGCCATCGCGAGCATCGGCTGCACGTGATCGAGGGCGTTGCTGTACGAGTTGTGCCCCGCCCGACCCGGGTGCTCCAGGTGCAGCCAGACGCGCCAGTAGCCCTGTTGCCGCTGGGTCCTCAGGTACGAGCCGAGCCGCTGCTCGTGATAATGATCGACCCGGGAGCGCGCCTCGAAACGAAGACGGCCGCCGGCATCGCGGGCCCGGAACGACAACTCGGCGTCCTGGGCCTTCAGGTAGCGCTCGTCGAAGCCGTCGAGGTCCGCGAGCACCGAGCGCCGGTACAGCACGTTGAACGTCGCGAGGAAGTCAACCTCCTCGCCCATGGCCAGGTGCCGCTGGACGATCTCCTCGTGGATGAGGCACGGGAGCAGGCTGTCCGCGTTCGCGTTGCCGTACGTCCCGCTCACGGCGGCCACGTCCGGCGCCTCCAGGTGCCCGACGAGGTGCTCCAGGGCGTCGGGCGCCGCGACGCAGTCGGAGTCGACGAACCAGACGAGGTCCCCGCGCGCCGCCCGCCAGCCGAGGTTCCGGGCGGAGCCCGCGCCGGACCCGGTTCCCGCGAGCACCGTCACCGGATGACGGCCCGCGATCGCCGCCGTGTCGTCGGTGGAGCCGTCGTCGACGAAGATGATCTCCTCCAGGGGCGATCCCGGCCGCGCGCCGATCGCGACGATCGCCGCGAGGCACGCCTCGATCGTCGCGGCGCAGTTCCGTCCCGGGATGACGGCGCTCACCGTGCTCATTCCCGGACCTCCCTTCGGGCTTCCGACTCCTCGAGCCAGCGGCGTGCGCCGTCGTGCCCCGGGTCCGCGTCGAGCGCGCCGCGGTACGCGGCGGCGGCGGCGTCCATCCGGCCGAGCCGGAAGTGCGTGTTGCCGACGTTGTAGAGCGCCGACGCGAGCAGGGCCTCGTCACGCGCGGCGCGGGCGAGCCGCGCGCCCTCCTCGAACGCCGGGATCGCCTCGTCGAAACGCTCCGCCTCCGTGAGGGCGTTGCCCAGCGCCAGGTAGGCCCCGGCGCTCGGCGCACGCTCGATAGCGCGCCGGTACGTCTCCACCGCGTCCTCCGGGCGCCCCGCCCGCCGGAGCGTGTCCGCCAGTTGGAGCAGCGCATCGGGACGCCGCAACTGCGGGGCGGCGACCTCCAGGTAGCGAAGCGCCTCGCCGAACCGGCCGGCCTCCGCGAGCGCGGATCCGTAGTTGAGCTCCGCGAGCGCGTCCCCCGGGCGCTCGGCCACGACCGCGCCGAGCACGTCGATCGCCTCGTCGATTCGCCCCGCCTCGTGCAGGGCGACGCCGAGATTGACACGAGGCCGGCGGTGATGCGGCACCTGCTCGGCCGTCTTCGTCCAGAGCGCCAGCGGCGTGCGATAGTCGTGGTTGCGCACGATCGAGCGGGCCCCGAGGGCCGTCGTGGCCGCGACGAGGACCACCGCCCCGACGACCGCCGCCCGCGAGGGCCCGACCAGCCGCGGGGCCAACCACGTGAAGCCGGCGACCGCGAGCACCGCGAGCGCCGCCAGCGGCAGGTACATCCGGTGCTCGGCCGCGAGATCACGGATGGGCACGAAGCTCGAGGTCGGCGCGAGCCAGATGAAGAACGCGGCTCCCGCGAAGGCGATCGGCCGACGGCGCCACGCGCCGACCACGGTCACCACGGCGGCGGCGGTGAGCAGCGCGCCGGGGATCACGACTTCGCGCGCCGTCGTCGCCGCCGGCCAGCCGGGGTCGATGCACAGCGAGCGGGGCCACGCCGCCAGCGCGACGTAGTGCACGATCACCCCCGCCTGCGTGACGAAGTACTCCAGCGGCGTGACCTGCGCCACCCCGAAGCCCGCCGAGGGCGTTCCCGCGTCACCGGGCGCCCCGAAGATCGCCGCGAGCGTTCCGGTCGGAACCAGCACGAGCCACGTGCACGCGAGCGCCGCGTGGAGCGCGCCGCGCCGCCGCAGCGCCGCGCGCCACGACGACGAGACGACGATCCCGTCGAAGACCAGGGCGAGCACCGGCGCCACGACCATCGTCGGCTTGGCCCCCATGCCCAGCGCGCACGCGACGATCGCGACGGCCCACCACCGGGCCCCGCGCTCCGCGCGACCGGCGCGCAGCACCGCGTACAGCACGACGAACATGGCCAGCGCGGCCAGCACCTCCGACCGCTGGATCACGTAGGTCACCGACTCCGTCTGGAGCGGGTGCACGACCCACAGCAGCGCGGCGGCGAAGCCGATCGTGGTCGCGCCGCGCCGGCGGGCGACCACCCGGCGGACGAGGCCGAACAGCACGCAGGCGGCCGCGACGTGCAGGAGCACGTTCACCGCGTGGTAGCCGCGCGGGTCCAATCCCCCGAGTGCGTGGTTCGCCACGAGCGTCGCGGTCGTCACCGGGCGCCGATCGCCGCGGAACAACTTTCGCAGGTCGCCCGACAGCTCGCCGGAGCGCTCGACGATCTGCGGCACGTCGTCGAAGACGAATGCCGCCGGAATCGCGTTGGCGTACACCGCCAGGCCGGCGACGACGATCACGACGTGCAGGATGAGGATCGATCGCCAGTCCCCGCGCCGGGGATCGCGGCCATCCCCCGGCATTGCCGGAGGCGCCTCGGTCATGACGGGGCCTCGGGGAGCGGGTACTCGTACGTGATCGTCGACGGCACGTACGGGAAGTCCATCCGCAGCCGGTACACGTCCATCCGATCGGCGTCCCAGCCCAGCGACCCGCACACGTGGCGGACCATCTTCTCGTAGCGCGGCACGTCGCGCGTGCGCAGCACGCTCGGGCCCGACCCGAGGTACTCGACCTGCTCGTGGATCGGCAGCCGATCGCGGTCCGACCGCAGCGTCGTGTACAGCGGGCGCCCGGCGAGCTCACCGTAGAGACGCGCCTGGGGCGCGACGCGACCGTAGAGGTCCGCGGGCACCAGGTGGTCGAAGACCACGGTTCGACACGGCGTTCGTAGCTCGAGGTTCTGCGCGAGGATCCGGTTCGATTCGGCGCGATACCTCGGCATGACGGAACGCACGACCTCGCCGGTGAAGCACGTCACGGCGCCCTCGTTCCCCAGCGGCCCCGAGCCGACCTCGTCCTCCACGGTGCCGTCCTCAAGGATGCGCCTCTGCACTTCGGTCCGCGAGGTCGAGGAGAAATCGTGGAGGAGCGGGGCGCAGCCCGCCTTCGTGTCGTCGATCGCCTCGCGCTCGACGGGAATGGGCCGGCCGAGGTCGTCGGTCGGCCGCCAGCGCTCGATGACCCAGGAGCGGTCCGGGCGCAGGCGTCGCAAGCCCACGGACCCGAAGATCACGGCGGCGTCGAGCATGACGCCGTCCTGATTGGGGTTCACGATCACGGCGCGCATCATCGCGCGGGCCTGCACGCCCCAGATGAAGCTCGTCGCCTGGAAGCCGTCACGGCGATACAGGAGTTCGACGTCCCGGCCGTTCTCGGCCGCGAGCCCGGCGAGGATCATCTCGAACGTCTCCCGGTCACCGGCGTGCCGGGCGACGATCTCGTCGAGATTCGCCAGGGCCGTTCGGACCGCGGCCAGCCGCTCGGTCGAGACCCCGTGCCGCTTCGCGGCGGACAGGATCTTCTCGACGGCGCCGGCACCCGGGATGCGCTGGAAGATCACGACCGGGTCGGTGCTCTCCATGATCTTGGCGAGCTTCCACGCGAGCGTCTTGTGGAGGCCGAGCGACTTGGCGATCTCGTACGGCCGCTCGGTGGGCTCGGGCACGGTGCCGACCGCGTCCACGAACGCGTCCTGCACCCGCAGGAGGGCGTTGTGCGCCAAGGCCCCGACGCCCGCGTCGGCCGGGGTCGCGGGTCGGGATGGAATCGTCGAAGCCACGTCCCTCAACCCTATCCACAATCAGCCGCACCGAGAAGTAGGTAATCTGGGTTTTTGGAACCGCCCCCAAAAACGGTCTTGCCCAGTTCGACACCGGCCCGCTCACAGCCCGGGGAGGGCACCGGAACCCCCCGCCAGGCCCTCGTAGCGGGCCACCAGGACGTCGGCCAGCCTCTCCGTGTCGAACCGCTCGAGCGCCGCCGCCCGGCCCGCCGATCCGAGCCGGCCGGCGAGGTCGGCATCCTCGAGCCGGGCGATCCGCTCGGCCATCGCCTCGACGTCGTGCTCGTCGACCAGCCAGCCGGTGACGCCCTCGTCGACCTGGTGGGGAATGCCCGCGTGCCGGGTGGCCACGACCGGAAGCCCCGACGCCATCGCCTCCAGGATCACGGTGGGCGTGCCCTCCTCGTCGCCGTCCGACGCGCGGACGCTCGGGGCGATCAGCGCGTGCGCGCCGGCCATGAGCGCCGGCACGTCCTCGTGCCCGACGGCGCCGGCGAAGTGCACGGCATCGGCGATCCCCAGTTCGTCGGCGAGAGCGCGGAGTTCGCGGTCGAGCGGACCGTCGCCCGCGATGTGATAGGCGACGGGCAGCCCGCGGGCGCGGGCGAGGGCCACCGCGCGCAGCCCGTCGGCGAAGCCCTTCTTCTCGACGAGACGCCCCACCGACAGCAGTCTCAACGGTGGGCGCGGCGGCGCGTGCCCGGTGGGCGTGAAGCGCCGGCAGTCGACGGCGAGCGGGTGGACGTCGAGCTGCTCCGGCTTCGCCCCGAGCGCCTCGAGGCGGTCGCGCATCACCGGGTCGAGCGCCAGCACGAGCGCCGCGCGGTCGAACAGCCTGCGGTAGACGTCGCCGCCGCGCTCCTGCGGGTACCGCGTCACGTCGTGCCCGTAGAACGTGGCCACGAGCGGTCCGCGCAGCACGCCCAACTCGTGCAGCATCGCCCCCGTGACCCCCGCCGGTCCGAAGTGACAGTGCACCGCGTCGAAGCGAGGTCGATCGAGCAGCGGCACCGCGGCGTGGAGAGCGGCGAAGGACAGCGCGTACCGGCCGAACCGCAGCGGGTTCAGGGCCCGGCCGACGATCCGCGGGTGACACCAGGCGTGCCGAGCGGCGAGGGCCAGGCCGCTCAGGGTGCGGGGGAGCCGCGCCGTGGCGAGCGGCGGCTGCGGGCGCCAGTGCGACGCGAGACGCTCGCGGGCGGCGTCATCGACGGCCCCGGCCGGCGTCGGCGGGGCGAAGATGGCCAGCTCGTGCCCGCGCTCGAGCAGCCCCTCAAGCTGGCCGAGGACGTACGGCTGGTGGCGGCGGGGGAAGTCAGGGACGAGAATCGCGATCTTCATCGGCCACGCCGCCCCGTCGATGACACCCGGAAGACACCACGCCACGCAGTGCCGGCCCCATGACCCCCCCCATGACCCCCCCGATCATCATCACCGGAATGCACCGCTCGGGCACATCGCTGCTGGCGAGCATGTTCTACCACGCGGGGCTCCATCTCGGTGACCGGCTGCTGCGCCCGGCTCGCGCCAATCCGCGAGGCTACTTCGAGGACGTGGAGTTCATCGCGTTCCACGACGACGTGCTGCGGCGTCTGGGAACGACGTTCTACCTGGAGCCCGAGCCGAACGGCCCGGTGCCGGCGCCCTGCCGCGAGCGCGCCGAGGAGATGATCGCCGCGCGGGACGACCGCCCGGCGTGGGGATGGAAGGACCCGCGCACCACGCTGTTCCTGGACTTCTGGCGCGAGCTGGTCCCGGACGCTCGTTTCGTCTTCGCGTACCGGAGCCCCGCGGAGGTCATCGATTCGCTTCGGCGCCGCGGAGACGCCGAGCTCCAGCGCCGATACCCGGGCGCGCCGTTCCTCGAGCGTTTCGGCGTCCCGCGGTACCGCACGCGTCGCGCGCTGGAGCTCTGGTGCTCGTACAACGAGCGCATCGTCTCGTTCGTCGAGCGGGATCGCGCGCGATGCCGCCTCGTGCGCTTCGACGCCCTCGCCGAGGTCGTCGGCCCCCTCGTCGACGAGCTCTGCGACGACGGAGTGCCCCTGCGCCGCGATGCCGACGTCGCGTCCGTCGTCGATCCGAAGCTGGGCGCCGTCGCGCCGCCGCCGGCACTGGCGCGGACCTGCGCCCGCGACCGCCGCGCGGCGGATCTCATGCGGCGGCTCGACGCCCTCATGGCGTCGACCGCGCCGGGGGGAGGCTCGGCATGAGCCGCTCATGGATCGCCGGCATCGGACTCGCCGCGCGTCGGCGCGGCCCCGGCCCGCCGGGGAACGAGGTGCCGCGCCGTGACGACCATGGCGGCGATCCTCCGGCGCCCGCCCGGCACGACGAGCCAGCCCAGCGCGTACCCCGCGGCGAACGTCGCCAGCAGCACCACGAGCGCGAACGCGTGCGGGCCGTCGGGACCGAGCCGAACGGCCACGGGCACGCTCACCGCCGCCGCCACGGACGACGCCACCGCGATGCGCCACGTCGCGGTGACGATGTCGCTCACCTGCACGAACGTGCCGCGCAGGCAGTAGAGGATCGCGGGAATGCGGAGCGTGCACGCGGTGATGCTCAGCGCCGCCGCCACGCCCACCGCGCCCCAGCGCAGACCGATGAGGTACGCGGCCACCACGCAGAACGCCCGGAACAGGTGCCAGCGGAACTGCCGGTCCGACCGGCCCAGCGGCACGTACACCCAGCTCGTGGCCACGTTGACGGACGCGAGCAGGGCCGCCGGGGCGAGCGCCTTGAAGATCGGGATCGCCGCGTCCCACTGGTCGCCGAGCAGCGTGGGCACGAGATGATCGGCCGCGATGAGACCGGCGAGCACGGCGGGGAACGACACCGCCGCGATCGCCTCGAGCCCGCGCCGGTAGAACAGGCGGTAGCGGTCCGGGTCGTCCTGCAATCGGCTCAGCGTGGGGATGGCGACGTGGGTCAGCGGGAAGTTGAGCTGCGCGATCGGCATGAGCAGGATCCGGTGCGCGTGGGCGTAGTACCCGGTCGCGGTCGCGCCCAGCACGCGTCCGATCAGGATCCGGTCGAGGTTCCGCGCGATCGTGCCGATCAGGTTGGTGCCGGTGAGGTAGGCGCCGAAGCGCACCATGGGCGCGAGCCCCTCCGACCGGCGCGGACGTCCCGGCCGCCAGTCGCAGGCGAGCCAGTACCCCGCCGCCCGCAACAGGGCCATGGCCAGCGTGAGCACGACGAGTGCCCAGTAGCCGGCGCCGAGCGAGGCGGCGACGATGGCGGCGGCGATGCCCCCGGCCGTCGCCGCCACGGTGATCGCGGACAGCGCCGTGAAGCGCATCCGGCGGCGCAGCAAGGCATGATGCTGCGTGGACAGTCCGGTGACCACGAAGGCCGCCGACAAGACGGCGGTGACCGCCGCGAGTTGTGGCTCACCGTAGAACCAGGCGACCGGGTAGGCGATCGCCACGCCGACGGCGGCCGCGGCGACGCCGACGGTGGCGTTGATCCAGAACAGCGCATTGACCTGGTCGTCGGTGACGTCCGTCTGCTGAACGGTCGCCTGCGGCAGGCCCAGCTCGGCGAAGTTCGCGATGAAGGCGACGAACCCCGCGGTCATGGCGATGAGCCCGAAGTCGTCGGGTGTCAGCAGGCGGCCGAGCACCGCCGCGGACACCACCCCCAGCAGCACGGTGACTCCCTGCGCCACCAGCACCGCGGCGCCGCTGCGCACGGAACGCCCCGGGAGATCCAGGTGCAGGTCGTCCGTGCGCAGCGCGCTCGGCGTCTCCCGCTCGCGCGTCATCGCGAGCGTCTCCGGCGGGCCGGGGCACATGGGCGGGTTTCCAGGCGGGGGGAGGTCACGCGGCGGTCATGGTACCGGGCGCGACCATTTACCATGAGCGAGCGGACATGACCGATGCCCCGAGACAAGTCGAGTCCGACGGAGATCGCGTGGAGCGTCTCGCCTCGAAGCCGATCCTGATCGTCGGCGCCCCGCGGAGCGGCACGACCTGGGTCCAGCGCCTGCTCCTCGGCGACCCGCGCTGCTGCGGGAGCCAGGAGTCCCACTTCTTCGTCACCTTCGGGCGCGTCCTGGGGGACTTCGACGACAAGGCCGGGCGCGCGCGCCCGCACGGCCTCGCCTGCTACTGGAAGCGGGCCGATCTCGTGGCGGAGCTGCGGCGGCTCTGGGGCCGCTCGGTGGGGACGCTGATCGAGCGGAGCCCCGCCGCCGAGATCCTCGTGGAGAAGACGCCCGACCACGCGTGCTGGCTGGACGTCATCGACGAGATCCTCCCGTCCGCGCGGATCGTGCACGTGGTGCGCGACAGCCGCGCCGTGTGCGCCTCGCTCCTGCACGCGAGCCGGCAGCCTTGGGGCGGGCCGTGGGCGCCGTCCACGGCGGGCGCCGCCGCGGCGAAGTGGCGCGAGCACGTGGAGGCCGCCGAGCGCTCGGGGGCGCGGCTGGGGAGCGAGCGCTTCATGCGCCTGCACCAGGAGGACCTGCACGAGGATCCCCCGCGCGAGATGGGCCGGCTCTGGCGTTTCGCCGGCCTCGAGGTCGAGCCCGCCCGGCTCTCGGCCATCGCCGACGCCGCCGCGAAGCCCGGCGGCCCCGCGTTCGAGATGACCGGTGAGCTCGAGGGGGCCGCCGGGCCCGAGCCGGACGGCTTCGCGCGCGGCGGCGCGCCGAACCGCTGGCGGCGCGAGCTCGGCCCGTGGCAGCGCTGGGTCATCTGGCGCGAGACCGCCGCCGCCATGCGCCGCCTCGGCTACGACCGGAGCGGCCGCGCGCGCGGCGGCGTGACGGAGACGACGGAGTGAGCGCCGTGCCACGAGTCTCCGTCATCATGATCGTCCTCGACGGCGAGCGCTTCCTGCCCGAGGCGCTCGACAGCGTCGTCGCCCAGACGATGCCGGACTGGGAGCTGGTCATCGTCGACGACGGATCGACGGACCGGACCCCCGAGATCGCCGGGGCGCTCGCGGCCCGGGAGCCCGAGCGCGTGCGCGTGGTGACGCACCCCGACCGCACCAACCGCGGCATGAGCGCGTCGCGCAACCTCGGCGTGCGCGAGAGCCGCGGTGCCTACGTCACGTTCCTCGATCACGACGACGTCATGATGCCGGAGAAGCTGCGCGAGCAGGCGGCGCTGCTCGACGACCACCCCAACGCCGCCGCCGTCTTTGGCCCCAACCTGCTCTGGCGATCGTGGGATCCCGGCGCCGGCGACGAGCCGGACGAGATCCAGACGCTGGACCTGCCCACCGACCGCGTCGCACCGCCTCCGGGCCCGCTGCCGTCGTACCTGGCGAGCAGCGCGGCCACGCCGCTCGGCTTCATGATCCGGCGCACCGCGTTCGACGACGTCGGCGGATACGAGGAGACGTTCCGCGGCATGTACGAGGACCAGGTCTTCCAGGCCAAGCTCTACCTCGACCATCCCGTGTACGTCTCGAGCCGGGTGTGGATCCGGTACCGGCGGCACCCGGACTCGTGCGTCATCCGGACGTTCCGGGAAGGCGGTCAGCTCCTCGCCCGCCGTCGCTTCCTGCACTGGCTGCGCGACCATGTCGCGAGCCGGCCCGTCGCCGATGCCGAACTGCGACGGCTGATCCGGGAGGAGCTGCGACGGACGGGCCGCGCCCGCGCGACCTGGCTCGTGCGGCAGGCGCGCAACCGGATCGCGAGGTTCCTCGGTCGCGGTTCGTGAGCGCGGGTCACGTACGCCCGGCGAGGGCGTCGTCGAGCGTTCGTTGCGGCGACCAGCCGAGCGTCTCACGGATGCGCCGGTTCGAGTAGCGCCACGGCCGGCAGCGCGCCGCCAGCTCGCGGCGGGCGAGAAGGCCGGTCGCGCCGAGGAGACGGAGCAGGGTCCAGGGGACCGGCACGAGGAACGGCGCCGGATCGCGTTGGCGGCGGATTCGCCGCGCGTATTCGAGTTGCGTGGGTGTCTCGTCGTCGACGATGTTGAGCGCGACGCCGCGCACGTCGTCGCGCTCCGCCGCGATGACGATGGCGTCGGCGCAGTTCTCGACGTACGTCAGGGGCAGCGGCGCCCGCGTGCCCATGAGGACCCACAGGCGCGACGAGAGCGCGCGGCCCAGCCGCCACGTCCACAGCCGCTCCGGGCCGTACACGACGCCGGGCCTGAGGATCAGCCAGTCGATCCCGGCCGCCGCCGCCCGATCGACCATGAGCTGCTCCTGCTCGAGCTTCGCGTGGCAGTAGGCGCCTCGCTGCTCGGGGTGGGGCTCCAGGGGCGAGGTCTCGTCGATGATCCCGTCGCCCCGCGGCCTCGCGTAGTCGTAGACCGCGATCGAGCTGACGCCGACGAGGCGGCGCGCGCCCGCGGCCTCCATCGCGTCGAGGAGGTGCCCGGTGCCGGTGACGGTGGACGCGAACTGCTCGTCGCGGCTGCCAGCCATCGCCGCCGCGAGGTGCACGACGACGTCGACGTCGGCGAGGTGACCGTCGAGACCGTCACGATCGCGCAGGTCGTGGCGGACGATCTCGATGCCGGCGTCGTTCGACCGGTCGAGCGCCGCGGTATCCGCCGTGGGGCGCACGAGCGCGCGCACGCGATGCCCGCGTCGCAGCGCCGCCGCGGCGGTCGAGCGGCCGATGAACCCACGGGCTCCGGTGACGAGCATGCGCACGCGGCGTCTCCTCGTCGCGCAGGATACGGTACGATTCGTCCGCGCGTGGCGATCGGCGCCCGACGGCGTACGCGGGACCGCGAGGACCGGGCATGAACACCGCCATCATCGGCTGCGGCTACGTCGCCGACTTCTACGCGACCAACGCCCGGGCCCACCCCGACGTCGCGATCGCGGGCGCGTACGACGCCTCGCCCGAACGCGCGAAGGCGTTCGGCGCCCACTTCGACGTCGCGACCTACGAGTCGCTCGACGCGGTGCTGGCCGACGGATCGGTCGAGCTGGTGCTCAACCTGACGAACCCGCGCTCCCACCTCGAGGTGACCAGGGCGTGCCTGGAGGCGGGCAAGCACGTGTACTCGGAGAAGCCGCTCGCGATGGACCTCGACGGCGCCCGGAGCCTCGCCGCCCTCGCAGCCGAGCGCGGCGTGCGTCTCGGGTCGGCCCCGTGCAGCGTGCTGAGCAACCCGGCCCAGACCGCGTGGAAGGCGATCCGCGACGGCGCGATCGGACCGGTGCGCCTGGTCTACGCGAGCTTCGACGAGGGGCTCGACGCCCCGCGGCGCCGTCCGTGGACCTGGACGAGCGTCTCCGGCGCGCCGTGGCCGGCGCAGGACGAGTTCGAGGTCGGCTGCACCTTCGAGCACGCCGGGTACGTGCTCACGTGGCTCGCGGCGTTCTTCGGTCCGGCCCGGCGCGTGACGAGCTTCTCGTCGTGCCTGGCCGCGGACAAGGGGATCGCGGTGGACGCGATGGCCCCCGACTTCTCCGTCGGGTGCCTCGAGTACGACGGCGGCATCGTCGCGCGCGTGACGTGCGGGCTCACCGCCCCGCGCGACAAGTCGCTCGTCGTCGTCGGGGATGACGGCATCCTCGTCCTGAACGATCTTCGCGACGAGCGGGAGCCGGTCTACATTCGGCGCGAGTCGGCGACGGGCGCAGTCGGCCGGGCCGAGCGCGCGCTGCGCTGGCTCCAGGCCCGCACCCGACCGCTCACCGGCTGGGTGCCATGGCCGCGCGCCCCGTGGACGCTGCACCGCCGCTTGCCCGACGCGCTGGGGACGCCGGTGCACCCGGCCGGTCGGGGCAAGCCCGTGGACTTCCTGCGCGGCGTGCAGGACATGGTCGACGCGATCCGGAAGGACCGGCCGCACCGCTTGTCGGCGGAGCTTGGCGTGCACCTCGTCGAGCTGATCGACGCGCTCCAGTTCCCGGAGCGGGGCGGCCACCACCGGGCGATCGAGACGACGTTCCCCGCGATCCCGCCGCTGCCGGCGGGCGGGTGATCGTCACCCCGCGCGGTCGAACATCGCGCCGTGGGGCCCGCCCGCGAAGTGCTCCCGCAGGGCGTCGTGGTTTGCGAGCACGCGCGACAGGTCGTCGTCGGTGTTCTTCACGACCTCGCTCGCGAGCGGCGCGGGCGGCACGTCGAGGAAGGCCATTATCTCGGCGAGCCGGCCCTCGGGGTCGGTCAACAGGTCCTCGTAGCAGAGCGCCAGCCGGGGAAGCTCGAGCGTGTCGGCGAACGCCGCGAGGCGCTCCCGGAGTTCGCGGCACTCGTCCAGCTCCCGCTCCAGGTCGGCGGGCTCCAGCTCGAACGGCGGGAGCGCCGCCGTGTCCCGGCTCCGGTTCCAGCGCCCGGTCCGCTCGTGCAGGCGGCGCGCGTTGATCGTGGACACGGCCAGCTTGATCGTGTTGCGACGATCGAGCACGACCACGCGCACGCCCCGCTCCTGCAGCAGATGCCGGAACGCGTCCAGGTCCCAGACGTCCTTCAGCTTCGTCTTGAAGCCCCGCGCGAGCACGCCGCCGCGCCGCCGGCGCCCGTAGAACCGCTCGATCCACCCGCGCTGGCTCCGTGGGGACCGGCGCACGAGCCGCTCGCCCTCGGCCTCGATCGCCGGGTGGGAGTCGAGGCACGAGATGAGCCAGGAGCTTCCCGTGCGTCCCGGGAAGAGCACGACGAAGGGCGTCGGGTTGACCGGCGGCATACCCATGAAGCTACCGTATCCTCTTCCCCATGGCTTCGCCCCCGGCATTGATCGATCCGGACCGGCCCTCGGCCCTCGGCCGCCGGCCGCCGGCCACCCCTGGCTCACCGCTTCCGAGCGCTCGCGGGCCGCGCGATCGACCGGCCGCGCGGCCGACGGCGCCTGCACCTGATCCACATCGGGAAGACCGGCGGCACGGCGCTGAAGTACGCGCTGTCCGGTCATCGCCGGACGCCGGAGATCCGGATCGTCGTGCACACGCACCATGTCGCGCTCCGCGACGTGCCGCCCGGCGACCTGTTCATGTTCTTCGTCCGTGATCCGATCAGCCGATTCGCCAGCGCGTTTCGCAGCCGGCAGCGGCAGGGACGGCCCCGGTACCACACGCCCTGGAGCGAGGAAGAGCGGTGCGTCTTCGATCGCTTCCACTCACCCAACGAGCTCGCGCACGCCCTCGCGTCCGACGACGCGGCGCGGCGCGCCGAGGCCGAAGCGGCGATGCGCGCGATCCGGCACGTGCGGACGTCGTACTGGGACTGGTTCGGCAGCGAAGCGGTGTTCCGCGCACGGCTGTCCGATCTCTACTTCGTCGGCTTCCAGGAGACGTTGCCCGAGGACTTCGCGGCGCTTCGCGCGAAGCTCGGGCTGCCGGACACGGTGACCCTGCCGGAGGACGACGTCGCCGCGCACCGGACGCCGCTCGACGTCGACGTGCACCTCGACGAGGACGCGCAGGCGATCCTGCGGCGCTGGTACGAGAAGGACTGCGCGTTCGTGGGTCTCTGCCGCGAGATCGCCGACCGTCCGGCGGCCTGCTAGCGTTCCTCGAGATACTCGCGGTAGAAACGGCCCGCCAGGCCCTCGACGAGACCGCGCCCCCAGGCGAGCCAGCAGCGCCCGCGCACGCGGGTCGCGTGCCCCGCTACGGCGCCGGCGAGCAGCACGCCGGCGCCGAGGAGCATCCAGACCACCGCCTTGGCGGCCACGAGCGGATACGCGACGACCGCCGGGCGGAGATCGCGCTCGATGAGCGCCGTCGTCATCCCCGTGCGCCGATGACGGCGCACCAGCCACCGCGCCGTCATCCGCTCCGCGGGAACGAGATCCTCGACCACCGCCTCGTCGGCCCACGCGATCGACGCCCCCGCGGCCCGCAGGCGACGGAAGAAGTGCACGTCCTCCCCGCCGATGAGCCCGAACCGAAGGTCGACGCGCGTCGCTGTGGTCCGGAGGCACTCGGCGCTCATGAGCACGTTGTTCGTGAAGGCGCTCGCGCGGGCCGATCCCGTCGGCGCCGAATGCGGTGCGAAGAAACGACCGCGCTCGAGCCAGGCGGGCGGCGGGTGCTCGTAGATCGGTGCGACCGGCCCGGTGACGACCTCCGCGCCGGCTCGGCGCTGCACCTCCAGGAGGCTCGCGAGCCAGGCGCCGGTGGCGACGCTGTCGTCGTCGATGAAGGCGATGAAGTCGTGGTCGACGATCGCGTGCTCGATGGCTCGATTCCGGGGCGCGGCGAGCCCGCGCTCCGGCTCCGCGAGGCAGACGATCTCGAACGGGTACGCGTCGGGCACCGCGGCGCAGATCTCCGCCGGGCGCGTGTCCTGCGGATCGTTGTTCACCACGACCACCGTGACGCGCGGGGCCGGGTCGGGCAGCGCGAGCGCGCCGAGGCTCTCCAGGACGCGCGCCAGGCCCTCGGCCCGGTGGAACGTCGAGATGCACACGGCGATGCGGGGCGTTCGGCTCATGTGCGCACGCGGTATTCCTGGTGCCGGAACCCGACCATCCCCGCCAGCAGACCGAACGCCCGCGCCCAGTCCTCCCCGGCGAAGAGGAACGCCGCCCGCCCGCGGGCCGGCAGCGAGAGCAGCCGCAGGGCACCGCGGGCCACGTACCTCGCCGCGCGCCAGGGAAGACGCCGAAGCGCCGCCCCGAGGCCATCGAGATCGCGCTCGATGTAGGCATCGGTGCCGCCGATCCTCAGCGACCGGCGCAGGATCCAGCCCGTCGTGAGCCGGGCGGCCGGCACCCACTCGTAGGCGATCGCCGCGTCGGCCCACACGATGCGGAACCCCGCGCGGCGCACCCGGCGGAAGAAGTGCGTGTCGCTGCCTCCGCAGTGCGCCATGCGCTCATCGAAGTTCGGCTGCACGGCCCCGAAGACCTCGCGCCGGGTGAGCACGTTGTGCGTGTATGCGAACGGGCGCTCCGCCCCGGTCTCGTACCGGAGCAGGTCGAACGCCCCGCTGCGGACGAGCCACGTCGGCGCCTCGGCGGGGAAGCGGGGGACGGCCGGGCCGGTGACCACGTCGGCGCCGGTCTGCGCCTGCACGGCGAGCAGCTCGGCGAGCCACCGCGGATCGACGGTCTCGTCGTCGTCGACGAAGACGATGAAGTCGGTGGTCTCCGCGGCGCGGGCGACCGCCGTGTTGCGCGCGAAGGGAATGCCGCGCCGCGCCTCGGTCTCGTAGCGGAGCGATCCCGGCAGCGCGTCCGCCGACCGGGCGCACAGCGCCCGGGCCCGCTCGTCGGGATCGTTGTCGACCACGAGCACTTCGACTTCGGGAGTCACCTCCGAGAACTCCAGCTCGGAGATCGACGCCAGCAGGCGCTCGAGCCCTTCCGGTCGGTTGCACGTGATGATGCAGATCGTGACGTGCACGGCTCGACACTCCCGACTGGTACTATAGATCGCCATGTCCGGTGTGCCAATGATTTCGGTGATGGTGCCGACGTGCAACCGCAGCGCCATGACGCGCCGATGCCTCGACGCCCTCGCGAAGCAGACGCATCCGAACGTCGAGATCGTCGTCGTCGACGACGCATCGACCGACGACACGCCGGCGATGATCGATGCCTTTCGCGCCGAGCATCCCGACCTGAACCTGCTCGTGCTGCGCAACGACGAGAACCTGGGGGCCAACGCGAGCCGCAATCTCGGCGTGCAGGCGACTTCGGGCGACTTCGTCGCGTTTCTGGACAGCGACTGCATCGCCGAACCGGGCTGGCTCGAGCAGCTCCTGCGGGGGTTCGACGACGAGCGGGTTGGCGCCGTCACCGGGCTCGTGCTCGATCCGCCGCCGCGCAACGTCTACGACCTGACGTTCCGGGGCACCCACCGCGTCGCGAAACGCGGCCCCGCGCGGCGGCTCGTCGCGGGCAACTTGTGCGTGCGGCGCACGCCGCTGCTGGCCGCCACGTGGGACGAGCACGCCGAGCGCCCCCCGCGGCTCGACGACGGGCGTCCCGACGTCACCTTCTCCGGCGCGTGCGACGAGGAGGGGCTCGGCGTCGCCCTGCGGGCGGCGGGATGGACCCTGCTCGCTCGCCCCGAGGCCGTCGTCCTGCACGAGCATCACTACGACCGGCGGTCGTTCTTCCGGCAGGCGTACCACGGGGGGCGCGCCGCGGCCGAGTTCGTGCACCGGTACCGCCTCCCGCCGCGCCTCGACATGGCCCCGTTCCTCGTCGCCTACGGGACCCTGCCCGTGGCGCTGGCGCTCGTCCCGTGGCTCGGGTGGTGGCCGCTCGCCATCCCCGCGCTCGCCTTCGCGGCGGCGCTCGCGGCGATCACCTACAACGATCTCGCCCGCAAGGGCAAGACGCCCTGGCAGACGATCCGGTCGTTCCCCGTGCTCGTGGCTTACTACCACGTGCGGCTGTTCGGGTACGTGGGCAAGGGGCTGTCGCTGCGCCTCAGCCGGCGCCCGCCGGCCAGATCAGTGGCATGACGAACAGCACGTAGACGAGCGCGATGGCGATCTGGATCGCCGCGAAGACCGCGGCCTTCGCGATGAAGCCGGCGAAGGTCAGCTTGATCTCGTACTTGTGGATGATCGTGACCGCCACGAGCGTGGAGGCGGAGCCGATCGGCGTGAGGTTGCCGCCGAGGTTCGCGCCGAAGATCACGGCCCACCAGAGCGGGTCGCCGGGCGGGCGCACCGAGCCGTCAGCGAGCGGCATGCCGACGAGGATCTTCGCGAGCATCGCCGCCAGCGGGATGTTGTCGGTGACGGAGCTGGCCGCGGCGGCGGAGACGAGCAGCGTGCCCGGCGCCAGGACCCCGGGCAGCTCGATCAACGGCGTGAGCCCGCGCCCGATGAGCGCGAGCACCTGCGCGTGCTCGAGCACGTTGATGAACGCGAACAGCGCCGCAAAGAACCCCAGCAGATCCCAGTCGATCGCCTGGTAGAACCGGTTCACCTCGTGCTTGTAGCGCACGAGCATGATCGCCGCGAACATGAGGGCGACGAAGCCCATGCCGAGGTCGTCGAGCAGCGGGCACAGCGACGTCGTGGCGATCGTCACGATGAACAGCACGAGCATGGCGGCGCCGAACCAGAAGAACCCGGGGCTCGTGATCCCGTCGCGCTCGTCGAACCCCGCGACGAGGCTCGCCGCCTCGGCGCGTTCCTCGGGCGTCGCGAGGCTGCGGATGCCGAAGACCCGTGCCCCGAGCAGGATCGTCACGACGGTGGCGACCACCACGAACGCAATTGCCCGCACGCAGAAGTCCACGAACGTGATGCCGGCGGCGGTCCCCACGATGATGTTCGGCACCGAGCTGATCAGCGTGAGCAGCCCGCCGATGTTCGTCAGCAGGCCCTCCACGAGCAGGAAGCCCAGCAGGAGGTTCCCCTTGCCGAGCTTCTTCAGCGACACGCCGGAGAGCGAGCCCACGATGACCATCGCCGTGACGTTGTTGAGCACGGCGGAGAAGACGACGGTCATGATCCCGTAGCACCACAGCAGGCGGACGGGATCGCCCCCCGACGCCTTGGTCAGCCGGATCGCGACCCAACTGAACAGGCCGCTCTTGGACGTCACGTCCACGAACAGGCTCGAGCCGAGGATGATCGCGAGCACGCCCCAGTCGATGCCGGGGATGTACACGGGCAGCGACACGTCGTGCCCGAGGATCGCCACCGTCTGGCGCTCGATGATCCCGAACGCCTCCGCGAGGATCAGCGCGACGCCGGCAAACAGGCCGACGATCAGCGACTTCTTCGCGTGCAGCTTCTCCTCGAGCGCGAGGCACACGATCATCGCCACGAGCATCCCCGTGAACAGCAGCGTGACGCCCGTGTGCACCTCGTGCTCGACCGTCTCGGACGCGAGTGTCAGCAACGGGTCCACCTCACAGCATCAGCAGCGGAATGCGCCGCAACTCCACCGCCAGCGGATACGCCAGCCCGTGCATGGCGAGCTGGTCGTCTTCCTTCGTGTTGAGCACGAGCAGGTCCACGCCGTGACGCTCCACGAGATCGCGATGCTCGCGGAGATGGTGACCGAGAACGACGACCTCGTCGATCGTGAGGTCGAGCCCGTGTTCCTCGAGCCCCGCCCGGCACGACGCGACGTAGTCCCGCGGCTCCTTGAGAAGCTGCTCGGCGATGAGCTCGCGGGCGACGTCGGTGTCGATCTCCGGGATCTTCGAGATCACGTCGATCGTGCGCTCGAACAGCGCCTCGTCCTCGACGTGGGTGAGCAGGAGCAGACCCCCCGGATCCACGAAGCTCGCCGCCCAGTTCACGAGCCGGTGGTCACCCGTGAGGTGATCCGTGATCGCCATGACCTCGCGCGCTTCCCATGTCTTCGGCTCGGCGGCCTGCGGGTGCGGCAGCACCATCACGGGCACCGCCGTCGCCTGCGTGAGCACCTCGACGTGCGTTCCCAGCGAGAACGGCCAGCCCTTGCCCGTCTGGAGACGCCGGTGGGTGCAGATCAGGTCGGGGCGATCGCCCTCGACGATCTGCATCAGCTCCGACTCGCGCGAGAAGTCCGTGTCGGCCCGCAGCTCCCACCGCGGCTCGGCAAGCCCCGCGAGGAAACCGCGCACGCGCTCCGCGAAGAGCGCGGCCTCCCCCGCGTCGAGATCGGTGACGATGAGCACCGAGCCGATCGTGACGCGCTCGAAGACGAACGGCTCCTTCGACGCGGACCGGAAGACACTCTCGAACTGATCGACGTTCGTCATCGCTACACTACGACCATGGCCTCAAGTCCCCGGCGCGTGATCCTGGCCGGCACTCCCCTCGTCATCGCCGTGATTGTAGTGTGGACGACGGAGAGCATCGGCGGCCCGCTGGCCGCCGGCCTGCTCGTGGGCGCGGGCGTCCTCGGCATCGTGATCTTCCTGCTCGGACGCCCGCGGGAGCGGGGGCCGCTCGTCGAGCCCGACGACATGTCGCGGATCAGCGACGAGCGGCGGCGCGAGCTCATGCGGGGCACCAGCCTGTTCCTGCGCGAGATGAAGTACCGCTACTCGGTGCGGCTCGACACCCGCGAGGCGGTCGACCGCCGCTGCTTCTCGGCGGAGGTCAACTCGATCCGCCTCGGGTTCATCCCGGCCGTGGTCACCGACAACTCCAACGACCGGCAGGGTCTCGGCTTCGTCGCCTTCGTCCACGACGGCAACCGCTGGCGCGGCCCGGGGCTCCCCTGCCCCGCCGACCAGGCCCAGGCCGTCCAGCACGCGGCGCGGTGCGTCTCGCCCCTGGCAACAGAAGAGGAAACCCACTGGGAGGGGTTGAACCCCTGACCCTGGGTGCCGTGGTCTTGCCGAAGGCAAGGCCGCGTTCGTGCGACCAGGGCACGCGGCCTTGGCTACGCCAAGACCACGGCACCCATCGCATGGCGCAACCGTTTGATCACCCCGGCCGGGTCGTCGGCCGCGCAGACGGCCGCGCTGACGGCGACGCCCCGCGCGCCGGCCGCGACGAGCTCGGGCACGTTCTCCGGCGTGATGCCGCCGATCGCCAGGTGCGGCAAGCCACCGGACGCGACGTATTCGCGCAGGTAGTCGGGGCCGACGATGACCGGCTTGTCCTTCGTCGCCGACGGGAACATCGGTCCCACCCCGCAGTAGTCCGCGCCGTCGGCGAGCGCCTGCCGCGCCTCGGCGATCCGTGACGTGCTCACGCCGACGATGAGCCGGCCCGCCGCGAGGCGACGCACGTCCGAGCACGGCAGATCGGTCTGCCCGAGATGAACACCGTCGGCACCGGCGAGCAGGGCGATGTCGGGACGGTCGTTGACGATGACCGCGCTGCGCCCCGCGACGAGCGCGACGATCTCGCGCACCCGATCCAGCAACGCGCGATCGTCCAGGCCCGGTTCGCGCACCTGGATGCAGTCCGGCTCGCTCCGGGCAACCGCTTCGGCGACTTCGCGCCACGGACGCCCGGCGCACGACGCCTCGCCCAGGATCACGCAGACGCGCCACGGCGGACGCCGCCCGGCCCCCAGCGCCTCCAGCAGCCGCCGCTCGAGGTCGTACCCGCGATACCGCAGGGCCTCGACCGAGGCCGCGACGTTCGCGTCGATCGTCTTGGCGTATTCCTCGATCGCGCGGAGGGCCTCGCCGAGGCGTCGACCGGCCGCCACCGCGACGGACGCGACGCCGCGGCGGGTGCGTTCGCCGTCGGTGGTGATCCGTGTGCCGACGTCGCCGCTCACGTCGCGATCGGCTCCGGCGTCGAGCAACGGCTCGACCGCGGCGGCGAGATCGTGCCGCAACGTCTTGAGCCCGGCCGTGAGCGGGGCGTCGTCGAGGATGAAGCGCGCCGCCTCCTCCATCACGCGCAGCGCTTCGCGAGCACGATTCGAGTTCGCGTCGATGATGCGCAGAACGGACACGGCACGCAATGGTAGAACAACGGTACACTCCCCGTCCCCCTGATTTGCGGAGCCATCCATGTTCACATCGATCCGTGTCGCATCCGGCCGTTCGCCCGTCACCGTGGTGGGGGTCTTCGCCAAAGCCGAGGGGGCGCCGCGCGGCACCGGCCTCGATGCCCGCGGGCGCGCCCGCGTCGCCGACGCGATTGCCACGCCCGGGTTCCGGGGAGACGCCGGCGAGATGCTGGCCACGCCCGGCGGCGAGCTCGTCGTCGGCCTCGGCAAGAAGGAAGAGCTGAAGACCGAGACGCTCCGCACGGTCGGCGGCCGGCTCGCGCGTCGACTCGACCGGATGAAGGCTCGCGCGGCCCGGCTCGAGGTCACCGCGGGCATCCCGGCGAAGGTCGCGCGCGCCCACGACGTGGGACGGCTGCTCGGCGAAGGGCTCGGGCTCGCGAACTGGCGCGTGGACTTCTTCGACGGCAAGGCGACACGCACGCCGGCGGCGCGTCCTGCGCTCTCGGTGACCGCCTCGACGAACGACGTCCGCGCCGGGCTCCGCGAGGGTCTCGTCCTCGCCGCCGCCGCCAACGAGGCCCGCCGCGTGGCCGCGACGCCGCCGAACATCTGCAACCCGCCGTGGATCGCGCGCGAGGCACGGCGCCTCGCCAAGGCGCACGGGCTGACGTGCCGCGTGATCAGCTACGCGGAGGCGAAGAAGCTCGGCATGGGCGGCATCGTCAACGTCGGCAAGGGCTCGGCGGCGAAGCCGTGCATGGTGATCCTCGAGCACAAGCCGGCCCGCGCGAAGAAGGGCGTGAAGGTCGCGCTCGTCGGCAAGACGATGACCTACGACACCGGCGGCTACTCGCTGAAGATCTCCAACTCGATGAAGGGGATGAAGTACGACGGCAACGGCGGGTGCGCCGTGCTCGGCACGATGCTCGCGCTCGCGGACCTGAAAGTGCCGGTGCACACCGTCGGGCTCCTGCCGGCGGCGGAGAACATGGTCGCCGCCGACAGCTACCGGCCCGACGACATCATCAGCATGTACAACGACGTCAGCGTCGAGGTCACGAACACCGACGCGGAGGGCCGACTGATCCTCGGCGACGCCCTCGCGTACGCGTGCAAGCGTCTGAAGCCGACGACGATCATCGACACCGCGACGCTCACCGGCGGCGTGGTGGTCGCGCTCGGCAAGTGGTCGGCGGGCCTGTTCTGCAACGACGATCCGCTGCGGCGCCGGATCGAGGAGGCGGCCGACGCGACGGGCGAGCGCGTCTGGACGCTGCCGCTCTGGGAAGAGCACCGCGACTTCATGCGGGCCAAGCACGCCGACATCTGGAATTCCGGCCCGAAACGCGACGGCCACCCGATCCAGGGCGCCGCGTTCCTGAGCTACTTCGTCGACGATGAAATCCCGTGGGCGCACATCGACATCGCCGGCGTCAGCGACGTGGATTCGAACACGCCGCTCCACGTGGCGGGACCGACGGGCTTCGGCGTGCGCCTCTTGACGGAAACCGTGCGGAGTTATTGCTGATCAATCCGGAATGCGGAATCCGGATTGAATCGGTCAACAAGGCGCTTCCCGACTCTTCAGACGCCCCGCCTCGATCGCCGTGATCTTCTCCACACGGCGCGCATGCCGTCCACCCTCGAAGTCGGCATCGAGGAACGCATCCACGATGGCGCACGCCTCGTCCGGCGTGAGGCGATCGGCGGCGAGACAGAGTACGTTCGCGTCGTTGTGCCGGCGTGTCATCTCCGCGGCGGTCGTGTCAACGGCGAGGGCTGCCCTGATCCCGTCGACCTTGTTCGCGGCCATCGACATGCCGATCCCGCTGCCGCACACGAGCACGCCGCGGTCCCAGTCGCCACGCGCGACCGCGGTCGCCACGGCAAAGGCACCATCGGGGTAATCACAGGACGACCCGTCGCACGGTCCGAGCACGCCCGCGTCGTGCCCCCGGCTCTCCAGGTGCTCGGTGAGCCGTGCCACGACGTCACATCCGCGATGGTCAGACCCCAGCGCGATCTTCATGGAACAACACCTCGCGCAAACGCAGTGGAATGATCTCCCGGAACCGCTTCGCCAGCCGGTCGTAGGCTGCCTGCTCCTGGCCGATCGGGTCCGGCGTATTGCCGTCGGGATCGAGACGCTGGATCTTCTCGACCTGCTCCGGCTCGTCGGCCACGAGCGACCGGGCCGTGGCGACGTGCTCCACGCTCATCGCGAACACCGCCTCGGCCCCACGGATCATCTCGGCCGTGAGCGGCCTGGAGCGGCCGCCGAGGGTCATCCCCATCTCGCCCACCGCCTGCACGGCCTTGGGCGATACGGGCTCGCCGCCCCCGGTCATGGCCCCGGCGGACACCGCCAGGCACTGCTCGCCGGCGTCGGCCAGCTCCCGGTCCATCCAATCCTGGGCGATGGCCTCGGCCATGGGGCTGCGGCAGGTGTTGCCCGTACAGATGAACAGGACGGTGCGCACGCCGGTCTCCACGGCTCGAAACCGCCGGTGGTCGAGCCCTGCGGGATGGTATGCGATCTCCCCGGGGCACAACACCCGGACGGGCTTCGATTACCCTCTCCCGCCGATCGGGGCAATCGTCCTCGCCATAGATCCCGCTTTTGAGTTATCTTGATTGCGAACCGCAGTTGGTTCACGCGCATTGAGACACGGCGCCCGGGCGCCCGGAGTCCGAGGTGGAATTCGTTCGAGAATCAGAGGTCCTCCCGCTGCTCACCTCACACGGGATCACGTCCGCCGCAGTGGACGAAGATCGCGTGTACCTGCAGATGGGGGATGAACCCAACACGGTCCGCGTGCACCTGACCACACCCGATGCGGCGGCCGAGCCCCACGAGGGCGCCCGTGTCGTGCAGGTCGGCTCCGATCAGCTCGTCGAGGCGATCGACAGCATCATCCACAAGCTGCACTTCGGGCAGCTCCTGCTCATTCCCGTGGGCAAGTGGCGGCACCTGTTCGACACCGTTGCGTTCGACCTCGCCGACAACGAGGACTGGCAGGCGGTGGACACCGCCGCCACCGTCGAGCTGAACACACGCGACCCGCTGCTCTGCGAGTCGGCCGACTTCCAGATGGTCATCGCGTTGACGCGGTCCTTGCTCACGAACGCCGATAGTCCGGAGCAGGGATTGTTCATGACCACCACCGCCGCGCCGGTGCTCCTGGAGATCGTCCCCGAGGGCGCCGTCCGCGTGTCGATCGGCAACGCCGCGATGGCCGACGAGGTGGCCGGGGCCCTCGACGGCAGCGCGCTCGGTAGCTGAGCAACGGGGACCCAACACCGATCGACCTGGGTCATTCCGTCCGCAAGGACCGTCGGACGAAATCACTTTCGTGTCCCCGACTTCGGCGTTGATTTGCCCCGGCGGCCGGCCGATAAGGGAGGGGCCAGGGAGGATCGACCATGCGCGTTCAGCTCGACGACACCCCGCACGCGACCGGCGCCGACACGATCGGCCAGGCGATCGACGAGGCGGCGGCGCTCGCGCGTCACGAGGGCCGGCTCGTCGTCGAGGTGATCGTGGACGGCAGTAGCTGGACGCCACTGCAGCTCGAGAACCGCGAACTGCGCGGCGGCACCGCCGACGAAATTCGGTTCATCAGCGCCTCGGTGGCCGAGCTGGTGCGCGAGACAATGGCCGAGGCCTCGTCCATGCTCGCCGATGCCGACACCCACCAACGGACGGCGGCCGAGCACCTCCAGGCCGACCAGCGCCAGCAGGCGATGGAACATCTCGGAACGGCGCTCGACGCCTGGCGTTCGGTGAACGAGGCCGTGATCGGATGCGCCGATGTGCTCGACGTCGACCTCAGCCGGCTCGGTCCCGACGGCGGGGTGAGCGTGCTCGAGCACGTGCGCGGACTCGAGCGGAGGCTCCACGAGGTTCGAAACGCGTTGGAGAACGACGATCCCGTCGGGCTTGCCGATACGCTTCTGTATGATCTCCCCACGGTCGTCACCGACTGGCAGGAGGTCCTCCAGACGCTGCGTCGCGAGGCCGCCGAGAAGGAACACTGAACATGCCGGCCGTCTCCCGCCCCAAGCAGATCGACGTCCTCATGGAGAAGGCCAGCAAGGCCCTCACGAAGACGGACTACTTCGAGGCCGAGGAAATCGCGGCCCGGGCGCTCGGGATGGCCCGGGACGCCCGCGACTTCGAGCGCATGGCGAGGATCATCCTGCCCCTCCAGGAGGCGCGACGCCAGCGTACGCTCCAGGCCCTCGACGCCGGGACCATCACGCTCCCCGACGCTCCGGTCGCGGAGGATGCGGTGATCGAGCCCGGGTGCTACCTCATCCAGCCCCCACAGGTCGGTGCCGACGCGCGACGGCTGCGGCTGCGGGCCATCCAGCGGCGGATCCCGGTCGCCGTCGTGTGCCGCGAGCCGCTCACGCAGATCCGGCTCTACCCGATCGTCGCGATCGCCCCCGGCGTGACCGTGCGCACGAAGATCGACCCCCCCGCCGATCCGGAGGCCCCGGATCTGGAGTGGTTCGTCGGCGCGATGAACGAGTTGGGCGAGTTCGCCGTCGAGAGCCTCGATCAGGCGTTGACCACGATCCGCCGGCTGGACGCCCTACTCGGGCGGCTCGAGGCGATCCCCGAGAGCGAGAAGCTCCACCAGGCGCTCGAGGAGACGTGCCGCCTCGCCGCGAGCGAAGAGCAGGCCGACGGGGAGGCTCCCCCTCGAACGCCGCGCCGAACCCGTCGCTGACCGATCGAGGTCTCGGTCTCGCGATCAGTATTCCCGGTAGCCCTGGTCCCGCTCCCGGGCCTTTTCCTTGTCGGATTCGTTGCCGATCACGTACCCGGCGCCGGCGCCGACCGCCGTGCCGATCACCGTGGCTCCGGTGTCGCCGCCGATGGCCTGGCCCGCGAGCGCTCCGAGCCCGGCCCCGATCAGGGCGCCGGACTGGGCGTCGTTCTCGCAACCGATGGAAAGACCTGCGGCCCCGACCAGCGCGACCACGGCTCCGAGCATGCGAACGTGAGACCTGTGGGTATTCATGCTGAACCTCCGTCGTTTCGAGTCGTGGGAAGCGCTGCCTGTGCGGCTGGCCGGACGCTGCCGGTCCCCATCGCTATTATGACCCCGCCGCCCCGTCGGTAGTCCCCATATTCTTCCGATGGATCCCCCAATATCCGCCGACTACACGAGCAGGGTCCCCCTGAGGGACCCGGGACGAGGTTCTCACCGATGGCGATCCAGACCAGGCTCCAGACCCGCTTCGTCGTGCAGAGGCTCTTCGCGGTCGTCATCTGCCTCGTCCTCGGGCTCTGGGGCGTGTACGACTACATGGTGAAGATCCCCGCCCAGACCCGCGCCCACGCGCGGGGGCAGGTCTTCCCCCTCGTCAAGGCGGCGCTGGAGGCACCGCTGGATTCACCGACCCGGATGGACACGATCAAGACGGCGGTGACGGTCGTCCAGGAGGCACAGGCCGAACTGCTCGACATCACGCTCGATCAGAACCTCACCCGCGAGCAACTGCTCGCGGCCATCGAGGGCATCAAGGAATCCACCGATCAGCAGTGGCTCGCGATCCTCGCCATCTTCAAGACGGCGCTCGCCGAGACCGCGCAGCGCACGGCCACCCAGCCGCCGACGGACGCCATCACGCTCGCGTTCAAGCTCGCCGAGGCGGGGAACAACGCGGTGGCGAACATCCCGCCACCCGGGGGATTCGATCGCGCGACGCAGTGGATGTTCATGCTCTGTCTCCCCTTCGCGCCGTACTTCCTCTGGGGCCTGCTCCAGGCGCGCCGGCGCAGCTTCCGGCTCGACGACGACGGCACGCTGCACGCGCCCGGCGAGACGTGGCCGCGCGAGGAGATCGACGACATCGACATGGGCCGGTGGATGGCCAAGTCGGTCGCCTGGGTCGTCCACACGGACGGTCGCCGGCTGAAGCTCGACGACTACCTCCACCGCAACGTCCACCTCATCGTGGGGGCCCTCGCCTCCGAGCGCTACCCGAGGGAGTGGGACGCCGAGGCCAAGCGGCTCGGGGCCGGCGAGGAGGAGGGCGAGGGGGACGCTCCCGCCGCACCGGCCGAGCACCCGGCCGAAGCGTCCACCCCCGAAGGATGACCGAACGGATCGCCGGATGAAATCGGCCGGCCCCTCTCCCCACAAAGCTCCGGGAGAGGCCCCCCGATGACCATCGCCATGCACGCTCAGCCGCCGCACGTCGAACCCGTCTTCCAGAACGCCGTCCGGCTCCGGCAGGACGGCCTTCCGACCCACGAGCGGCACTACGCGATGTGGATGCACCTGTCGCCGCTCGTGGCCTTCCTCGTTCTCGGCCCGCTGGCGCTCGCCGCCCCGCTCGTCATGTGGCTCATGCGGAAGGACACGTCGCCGTTCGCCGACGACCACGGCAAGGAAGTCGTCAACCTGTCGATCACCGGCGCGATCGTGACGTTCCTCGCGTGGATCCCGGTCATCGGCTGGTTCGGCGCTCCCATCTGGATGATCGTGGCGATCATCAGCATCATCCGCGGGTCCATGGCCGCCACCAACGGCGAGTACTTCCGCTACCCGCTGACGTGCCGGTTCATCAGCTAGCGACCCACGGAACGCCGCCGCTACACTAATGACCCGTGGCGCTTCTCGAGGTTCGACAGCTCATCAAGAGTTACTCCGGCCGCCGCGTCGTGGACGAGGTGAGCTACGACGTCGATGCCGGTGAGATCGTCGGCCTGCTGGGACGCAACGGAGCCGGCAAGACGACGTCGTTCCGCATGACGATCGGGATGATCACGCCGGAGGCGGGGCGCGTGAACTTCCGCGGTCAGGACGTCACCGCGCTGCCGATGTACCGGCACGCGCTGGCGGGGATGGGGTACCTCAGCCAGGAACCCAGCGTCTTCCAGCGTCTGTCGGTCGAGAAGAACCTGCTGGCGATCCTCGAGACGCAGCGGCTCAGCCGGGCCGACCGCAAGCGTCGCACCGGCGAGCTGCTCGAGCAGTTCGGCCTCTCCCACAAGTCGAAGGACCTCGCGAACACGTGCTCCGGCGGCGAGCGTCGTCGCCTGGAGATCGCGCGAGCCCTCGTGACGAAACCGCGGCTCATGCTGCTGGACGAGCCGTTCGCAGCCGTCGATCCCCACACCGTCGAGGAGCTCCAGGGCGAAGTGCGCACGCTCGCCTCCAACGGGATCGCGATGCTCGTGACCGACCACAACGTCCAGCAGACGCTCCGCATCTGCGACCGGGCGTACATCATCCACGAGGGACGCAACCTGCGCGAGGGCACGCCCCGCGAGATCATCAACGACCGGATGGTCCGCGACGCCTACCTCGCGTCGACCTTCCGCGGCGACGAGTTCGACCCGGAGCCCGCGCTGGCGAAGTAGCGCACCCCCGACCGGGTGCCGTGGTCTTGGCCGGAGGCCAAGGCCGCGTGCCAGGGGCGCCCAACATCGCGGCCTTGGCTTCGCCAAGGCCACGGCACCCTGCCCCGCCCGATAATGCGATTCGATTCTCGCGTCGGGCTCAACCCTAAGAACCGGTGCTCCGATCCGTTGAGTGGTGGGGCGCGGCGATCGGCGCCGCGTCCCGTCGCCAAGCCCGGAGCACCAGCCATGCGCCATTCCGTAGCCCTTGCCCGCCTCCTCCCCGTCGTCGCCGTCCTCGCCGCGGCGGCCCCCGCCCTCGCCGGGGTCAAGCTGATCACGCTGCCCGCCCGGGAGCGCGTGGAGATCCAGCTCGACCACGGCTCGGCGACGCTCGTCGAAGAGGAGCGTGTCGTCCCCCTCGCCGCCGGCGTCAACGACGTCGTGTTCGCGTGGGCGAACACGAGCATCGACCCCGGCACCATCCAGCTTCGGTGCCTGACGAACCCGGATCAGATCAAGATCCTGTCCGTCTCCTACCCGCCGAACGAGAACGCGCTGACGTGGCAGGTCGCCTCCCCGCGCGCCGGCTCGGCGCGGATGCGCATCAGCTACCTCATCGGCCGGCTCGACAAGACCTTCGCGTACCGAGCCACCGCGAGCAACGACGAGCGGACGCTCACGCTCCGGCAGTACATCCACCTCCACAACCGCGCCAACGAGCGCTTCGGCACCGCCGGCATGTGGGCCGGCTTCGGCGAGCGGCTCGAGCGCCCCATCGACGTCAACGAGACGAAGCGCCTGCTCTCGGCGAAGTTCAGCGACGTGCCCGTCACCAAGAGGTACACCGCCGACCTCGCCGGGTTCGGCTACCTCGACGCCGGGAAGAAGCAGCTTCGCATCCCCATGCACTACGAGCTTCGCAACGACGCCGCCGGCGGGCTCGGGGCGTTCGCCCTGATGCCGGGCAAGGCGCGGATCTTCCAGGACGACGGCCGCGGCACCGTGGCGTTCCTCGGCGAGGACTGGGCCGCGTTCACGCCGCGGGGCGACGAGGTGCGGTTGTTCCTCGGCGTCTCCAAGGACATCGTGGTCACACGCACGATCGATCGCCGCGAACGCGAGCGCGTCATGGGACAGCTCCACGACTACGACGTGATCGTCAAGTACGAGATCGAGAACTTCAAGGACCAGTCGGTCGTGCTCGACCTCGCCGAGTCGATGCCCGGCGTGCGAGCGGAGATTCACGGGAACACCGGCCGGCAGGTCGAGTGGAAGCTCGGCCGTGAGAGCACGCTCGGGGCTGCCGACGCCAAACGCTCCACCGCCGACCGCCCCGTCTTCCACGTCACGCTGCCGCCGCGCGGCGACGACGAGAAGGCGAAGAAGATCGTGCACCGCCTGCACGTACACATCAAGAACGAGTGGTGATCGCCGCCCGCCCGCCCCGTCGCCCCTCTCCTTCCGAACCCCTTCCGAGGACGAGCTCGATGATCCACCGCCTCCACCATCTCCCGCTCCTGCTCGCCACCACCGTGACCGTCACCGCCCTCGGCCGGCCCGCCGCCGCCGACAACATCGACGTCTCGACGATTCCCGGGCGCGACTCCGTCCAGCTCACGATCTACAACAGCGAGGACCTGACGCTCGTGCGCGAGACACGGCACGTCACGTTCCGCAAGGGGCTCAACCCGATCCAGTTCTCGTGGGCGAACACGCTCATCGATCCCACGAGCGTCGAGCTGCGATTCAAGACGCATGCCGACGACCTGGACATCCTCGACGCGACGTTCCCCCACGATCGCCCGCAGATGCTGTACTGGAACGTACGCAGCGCTCTCGACGGCGACGCCGAAGTGGAGATCACCTACTTCACGAGCGGCATCACGTGGGCCGCGGACTACGTCTGCATCGCCGACAACGGCGAGGACCGGATGTCCTTCGAGGGGTTCGTGCGGATCACGAACAACTCCGGCGAGGACTACGCCGACGCGCAGGTCCGGCTCGTCGTCGGCGAGATCAACCTCGTCGAGAAGGTCGCCGAGCTCGCCCGGCGCGGCATCATCTCCGAAGAGGAGAAGGCCGCCTACTTCGCCCGGTCCCGCAAAGTCCGAGACTTCGCCGACGACGCGCGGGAGGAGCTTTCCGTGGCGGCCGGGGCGAGGATGTCGGCCGCGCCCCAGGCTCCGAAGGAGATCATCAAGGAAGGGCTCTCCGAGTACTTCATCTACACGATCGAGGGTACGGAGACGGTCCGGAACACCTGGTCGAAGCGCATGCGCCTGTTCGACGGTGCGAAGATCCCCTTCGACATTCGCTACCGCTACCGCCCGCGGGAGTACGGCGACCAGCTCGCACGGCTCTTCATCCTCCGCAACGACACCGCCAGCGGCCTCGGCAGCACGCCCCTGCCCGACGGCATCGTGCGCCTGTTCCGCGACAACGGCCGCAACGGGCTCTCGTACCTGACCGCGTACCAGACGAAGTACGTGCCCATCGGCCAGGAGATCGAGCTGAACCTCGGCGCCGACCGGAACGTCGTGCACGAGCGCGTGCGTCTGCGGAGCTGGCGCGACTCGTTCTGGTTCCGCGACACGAAGGGCAAGCGGTACTTCAGCCCCGACCAGGGACACGTGGTCCAGCAGAACTTCCCCGTCGCGGGGTGGCACGACAACGAGCAGTGGATCGAGCGCTTCCGCAACGATCGCGATCAGCCGATCGAGATCGAGGTGCGCCGCAGCTTCGACGGCCACGTGACCGTGGACACCGACGACGACGCCACCAAGCATGACTACCGAACGGTGCAGTTCACGACCACCGTCGGCGCCAACGGCGCCGGCGCGCTCGACTACGAGATCACCTACCGGCAGGGAATCAGCCGGAAGCAGGAGAAGGTGGAGCTTCGGTAGCGCGCACAGTCGGGTGAGCAGAGCTCAGGCGGTCCACCGCGCAACGTGCGCGCCGATGCCCTCCATCATCTCCTCGGTCACCTCGTCCACCTCCCGCGAAGCGTCCACCACGAGGAACGACTCCGGCCGCTCGGCGGCCTGCGCGAGGTAGCCGGCGCGCACGCGCCGGTGGAACTCGACGCCGCGCTGCTCGATGCGGTCCAGCAGAGGGCTGAGGCGGCTGGCCGCGACGCGCTCGTCCACGTCGAAGATCACGGTCAGGTCGGGCCAGCGGGCCCCGATGGCGAACCGCCCGACCTCGAGGATGTCCGCCCGCTCGATCCCCCCGGCCGTGCCCTGGTACGCCAGGGTGGAGCTGATGAACCGGTCCGCGAGCACGAGGGCGCCGCGCTGGAGCGCCGGACGCACCGTCTGCTCGACGAGCTGCGCGCGGCTCGCCATGTAGAGCAGCATCTCGCAGCGGAGGTCCATGTCGTGGTTCGCCGGGTCCAGCAGCACGTGCCGGATCTGCTCTCCGATCGACGTTCCACCCGGCTCGCGCACCTCGCAGACCTCGAGCCCCGCCTCCCGGCAGCTCGCGGCGAACCGCCCGAACTGCGTCGACTTGCCCGAGCCGTCGGGGCCGTCGAAGACGAGGAAGCGTGCGGCGAGATGATCGAACCAATCTGGCATCGGGCGGACTATGCGCTGCCGGGGTCGCCTTGGCAAGTGCCCTTCTTCGCTCAATCCCCTTCGTCGACCTCGCCGCATACTCTAGAATGCGCCTCAACGATGCGCATCGATCTTCGAGACGAGCACCGGCAACGGATCGGACGGATCCACGTGGATCCGGCGCTGCGTCCAACGCGGGTGACGGTGACGGGGACCGGACGCGAGGTCTTCCTCGAGTGGGACATCGCCATCGACGACGGCGGTCACGTGCGGCGCTGCGTGGCGTGCGGCTGTCCGGATCTCTTCCGCGAGAAGGTCTTCCCGCAGGTGACGGGGATCGTCGTCGTCCTCGCGTTCGCGCTGGCCGTGATCGGCGCGCTGGGCTTCGCCACGACACCCCCGATGCTCGTGGCCATGGGCATCGTCTTCGTGCTCGACGTCGCGATCCTGCTCTTCGCGCGGCGACGGCTCATCTGCTACCGCTGCCGGACGTCGTATCACGGCGTGTCGATCGCGCGGTATCACCGCCCATGGGATCGCGCAACCGCCGACCTGTACCCGCGGATCGCGGCCCCGGTCGCGGAGCGGGCCGGGCGGGCGGCGGCGAAGCCGCGGCGCCGCGCCGAGATGCGGAAGACCCGACCGACGAGGCCCGTCGCATGATCGCCAGGGGCGCGCTCATCCTGCTCGGCGGAGGCGGGCACGCCTGCGTCGTCACCGACGCCGCCACCGCATCGGGATGGTCGGTAGCGGGGTTCCTCGACGACCGCAGCGCCGCCGATACGACGGCGGCGAGGGACCTTCGTCACCTCGGACGGATCGAGGATCTCGTCGACGCCGAGGGCGGCGAGCCGATCGGCGTGGAGTTCCACGTCGCCATCGGCGACCCGACGAGTCGCCGCCACGTGCTCGAGCGCGCCCGCGTGCTCACCGGTCGCGGCGGAACCACGATCGTCCATCCGAGCGCCATCATCTCGCCGTCCGCCGTCGTGGCCGACGCCGCGTTCATCGGGCCCCTCGCGGTGGTGAACGCCGGCGCGCGGATCGGGCGCGGGGCGATCGTCAACAGCGGCGCGATCGTGGAGCACGACTGCGTCGTCGGCGCATTCAGCCACGTCGCACCCGGTGCGATCCTCGCTGGATCGGTGCGTGTGGGCGCCGCGGTCCTCGTGGGCGTCGGGGCGACGGTGCGACCAGGCATCACGATCGGCGACGAGGCCGTGCTCGGCGCCGGGGCCGTGGCCGTGACCGATATTCCCACCCGTTGCCGGGCGTTCGGCGTTCCCGCCCGGCCGCGAACGACGGTCGCTCAAGGCCCGGGCTGATTCCGACGACGTTCGCGATATGCCCCGATTCTCCCTCGCGTGCGCGGGCCTCCTCCTGGCCGTCCTCGGCGGCTGCGGCTCCGAAGAGATGTCGATCAACGAGGAAGCCAAGACGCTCAAGGACCTGCCCGGCCGGGGCGAGGCGGCCCGCGATGGCGACATCGTCTGCATCGACTTCCGCGTCGTCGTTCCCGACGAGGACGACGACGACCTCATTCCCAAGGGCACGGAGGTCCTGTACGGGGAGAACTTCTGCTTCACGCTCGGCGCCGGCGCGGTGATCGCGGGCGTGGACGAATCGGTGCCCGGCATGCAGATCGGCGGACGCCGCATCATCATGTGCCCGCCGCACATGCACTGGGGCCGCGGCGGCTACGGGAACGGGGCGATTCCGTCGAACACGTCGCTGCTGCTCGATCTCAAGCTGCATTCGATCGAGTAACGTCCGCGTCAGCCCGCGTACACCGGCGTCAGCTCCTCGCGCACACGCTCCAGGAGCGTCTTCGTGGCGCGGATGCCCTCCGGCTCGGTGTGCTTCGTACCCTCGTACTCGATGCCGACGTACCCGCGGTAGCCGGCGTCGAGGACGATGCGCATCATCCGCCGGTAATCGGTCTGGACTTCGTTGCCGTCGGCGTCGAACTCGTGGGTCTTGGCGCTCACGGCCTTGGCGAACGGCATGAGCTCGGTCACGCCCTGGTAGCGGTCGTACCAGTCGTCCTCGCCGACGCGGAAGTTGCCGAAGTCCGGCAACGTGCCGCAACGCGGGTGGTCGACCCGCTCGATGACGCTCGCGAGCCAGGCGCCGTTCGAAGAGAGCCCGCCGTGGTTCTCGACGATGACGTTGATGCCGTGGGTGTCAGCGAACTCGGTCAGCGTACGCAGACCGTCGGCGGCCAGCCCGCGCTGCTCGTCGGGCGCGCCACTGGACTGGGCATTCACCCGGATCGAGTGGCAGCCGAGGTGCTTCGCCGCCTCGACCCACCGGTGGTGGTTCTCGACGGCGGTGCGCCGGGCCGCGGTGTCAGGGTCACCGAGCGCGCCCTCGCCGTCCACCATGATCAGGAGGCTCCGCACGTCGTGATCGGACGCGACGCCCGCAAGCTCGTCCAGGAACGCCGTGTCCGTCGCCTTGTCCTTGAAGAACGAGTTGACGTACTCCACGGCGCCGATGTCGTAGTCGGTGCGTGTCACGCGCGGGAAGTCCAGCGCCGTCAACTCCCCAGCGAACAACGCCCGGTGCAAGGACCACTGCGCCAACGAGATCTCGTACACCGGTTCCGCTCCCTGCTTCGTGTCCCGTTCCGTCTTCTTCACGCGCCGGCCGCACCCGCCGAGCGTGACCGCGCCGGCCATCGTCGCCAGGGCGCCGCGAACGAACACTCGTCGCTTCATCCCAGCACGCTCCCCGCGAACTCCCTCGCCGCCGCGACGGCCTCCGGCACCTTCGCCGGGTCCTTGCCTCCAGCCTGCGCCTTGTCCGGCTTGCCGCCGCCTCCCCCACCACACACCTTGGCCGCCTCGCGGACCCAGTCCCCCGCCTTCAGCCCGCGCTTGATCATCGCCTTTGGTACCGCGGCCGCGATCGCGACCTTGCCCTCCGCCTCGTCCGGCGCGAACAGCATCGTCGCCGCCTCCGGGCACTTCGCGCGGATGACGTCCATCGCCGACAGGAGCGTCTCCTTGTCGCCGCCGTCGATCGCCTCGACGATGACTTCCGCCGCCGCACGCTCCGCGATCGCCCGTGCCTGCTCGACGACGTCGCCGCGAGCGGCGCCCTGGGCCTGCTTGCGGATTTCCTTGACGCGCGTGCGCAACGTCTCCACGCGTCCGGCGAGCCGATGACGCGCCGTAGTGCCAAGGTGCAGGTGCTCGATCTGCCCGCCGATCTCGTCGAACAGCCCCGGCAGCGTCGCCTCGTCCGCCGCCTCGGCCTCGGCGATCCGTTCCTCGTACGCGCCGGCGGCCATATCCGCCGCGACCGCCGCCGGTCCCGTCCACGCGAGGATGCGCCGGATGCCCGTGGCGAGCGACTGCTCCTTCTCGATCACGAACCGCGTCGCTTCGTCGGTGGCTCCGAGATGGGTCCCGCCGCAGAACTCGACGGAGTGGTCGAACCACGCCTCGTTCTCCGGGTCGGCGACGAGCGTCTCGACGGGCTGCCCGATGCTCACGACGCGCACCGGGTCCGGGTAGCGCTCGCCAAACACCGCCCGCACGCCGTGGATCCGCTGCGCCTGCTCGAGCGGCGTGTCCGCCGCGTACACGTTCATCGCGCGCCCAATCGCGGCGTTGACCAGCTCCTCGACGCGGGCGACCTCCTCCGGTGTCATGGCATGCGAGTGCGTGAAGTCGAAGCGGAGTCGCGGCGGCGCGACCTCCGACCCGCGTTGCTCCACGTCGTCGCCGAGCACGGCGCGGAGCGCGTGGTTGAGCAGGTGGGTGCCGGTGTGGTTCATCATCGTCGGCCGCCGGCGATCGCGGTCGACGACGACTCTGACCTTGTCCCCGACGGCGAGCCGGCCCTCGACGCAGCGCCCGATGTGAAGCACGTAGCCGCCGACCTGGTGGGTGTCGTCGATCTCGAACCGGCTGTCGCCGGTGGATGGTGTTCCCCCACCCCCACGCGTGGCCGAAGCCCCGAGGTCAAACACGTCGGTCAGCATGCGGCCCCGGTCCCCGACCTGGCCACCCGACTCCGCGTAGTGGTTCGTGCGATCGAGGATCACCGCCACGCGCCGCCCCTGGCCCGCATGCTGGTCGAAGTCCGTGCTGTTCCAGATCGCCTTCACCGTCGCCGACACGGGGCGGCCGCCGAACTTGTCGTCGTCGCGCGTGGGCCGCACGTTCAGGCTCTGGAGGCTCTCGAGCGCGTTCGGGGGCAGCGAGATCTCGTCGGACGCGGACGCGCCGGCCCGCGAACGCTCGCGGGCCTCGGCCATGCGTCGCTCGTAGCCCGCCTCGTCGACGGTCATGCCGCGCTCCTCGGCCATGACCCGCGTGAGGTCGATCGGGAACCCGTAGGTGTCGTGCAGCCGGAAGGCATGCTCGGCCGTGATCACACCGCCACGCCCGCCGGAATCGGTCGCCGCCCCGTCGAACAGCTCCAGCCCTCGGTCGAGCGTGCGCAGGAAGCTCTCCTCCTCGTCACGGATGATGCCCGCGACACGGTCGGGGTTCTTCGCCAGCTCGGGATACGCGCCGGCGAGCGACTCGACCACCGCGGGAACGAGATCGCAGAGCAGCGGCCCGTCGATCTCCAGCGTCTGGTGGGCGTGACGCACGGCCCGGCGCAGGATGCGGCGCAGCACGTATCCACGATCCTCGTTGCCGGGCGGGCACCCGTCGGTGATCGCCATCGTCAGGCAGCGGACGTGATCGGCGATGACGCGGTAGGCCTCGTCGACGGGATCGTCGAACCGTCCCTGGTACGGGTGCGCGCCGGTATGCGTCGAGATCGCGCGGAAGATCGGCGTCCACAGGTCCGTGTCGTAGTTGCTGCGCAGACCCTGGAGCACGCGCACGAGACGCTCGAGCCCCATGCCCGTATCCACGTGCCGCGCCGGCAGCGGCATGAGCGTGCCGCCATCGCCCCGGTTGAACTGGATGAACACGAGGTTCCAGATCTCCACGACCTCGTCGTGTTCCTGGTTGACGAGCGTCGCGCCGTCCACGCGGGCCCGATCCTCGTCCGGACGTCCGTCGTAGTGAATCTCGCTGCACGGACCGCACGGCCCCGTCTCCCCCATCTCCCAGAAGTTGTCCTTGCGATCCCACCGGCTGACGCGTTCGGGCGCCACGTGACGGAGCCAGCACGACTCCGCCTCCTCGTCGGCATCGAGTCCGTCGTTCGCGTCGCCTTCGAAGACGGTCACGTAGAGCCGTTCGGGGTCGATGCCCCAGACCCCGGTGAGCAGCTCCCAGGCCCACTCGATCGCCTCTTCCTTGAAGTAGTCGCCGAAGGACCAGTTCCCGAGCATCTCGAAGAACGTGTGGTGGTAGCTGTCCTTCCCGACGTCCTCGAGATCGTTGTGCTTGCCGCCGGCGCGGATGCATTTCTGGCTGTTGACCGCGCGCGTGTACGGCCGCGTGCCCCGGCCGAGGAAGACGTCCTTGAACTGGTTCATCCCCGCATTGGCGAACTTGAGCGTGGGGTCGTCCCGCGGAACGACCGAGCTGGACGCGGCGAAGGCGTGGCCATGCCGCTCGGCGAAGAAGTCCAGGAACTCCTGTCGGATGCGGGCGGCGGTGCGGAGGGCGGAGGCGGACTCGGGCATGGGAGGCGTAGTGTAGAGATTGCAGGGATGGCGGGGATGGCGGGGATGGCCGGGATTGCGGGGATGGCGGGGACGGTGGGGGGATCGTGGGGCGTCCGGCGGCGGCGGCGGTGGTGGTGGCCGGGGGGGTGAGGGTCCGCTATCCTGTGCGGTTCGCCCGATCCCGAGCCGGAGTTGCGCCGTGACCGCACGTATGCCCATCGTTGGCGGTAACTGGAAGATGAACACCGATCTCGCCTCGGCCGTCGAGTTGGCCGAGGACGTCGTCGCCGGCTGCGGCACGATGGTCGAGTCGTGTGACGTCGCGATGTTCCCGCCGTTCCCCTATCTCCAGGCGGTCGGACGAGCCCTCGGACACCACGGGCTCGTGCTCGGCGCCCAGGACGTCTACCCGAAGCCCGACGGCGCCTTCACCGGCGAGGTCTCCACGGCGATGCTGCTGGACCTCCACGCCGAGATGGTCCTCGTGGGCCACTCCGAGCGACGGCACGTCATCGGCGAGCGTGACGACCTGATCGCCGCCAAGCTCACCACCGCCCTCGCCGCGGGCCTCAAGGTCGTCCTCTGCATCGGCGAGACGAAGGAGCAGCGGACGGCGGGCACCACCCGCGACGTGCTGAACACGCAGCTCACGGCAGGCCTGGGCACCGTCGACGCCGACGGCATGCGCGACGTGATCATCGCCTACGAGCCGGTGTGGGCGATCGGCACCGGCGAGACCGCGACGCCGGAAGACGCCGAGAGCGAGCATGCCTTCGTGCGCGAGCGTCTCGCGGAGCTCTACGACGCGGACATCGCCGACGCTACGCGGATCCAATACGGCGGCTCGGTCAAACCCAATAATGCCGAGGAGCTCATCGCCGGCCCGAACATCGACGGCTTCCTCGTGGGAGGCGCGTCGCTCAAGGCCGATGACTTCCTGGCGATCATCCGCGCCGCCGCGGCTACCGCCGACGCCGGATCTTCCGAACGCTCGTACCGCGAGGCTCGCAACGCATGACCGTCACCTTCTTCGTTCTCACGCTCCTGTTCATCCTCGTGTCGTCGGCGATGATCCTGATCATCCTCGTGCAGCGCGCCCAGGGCGGCGGCCTCGCCGGCGCGTTCGGCGGCGCCGGCGGTGGCAGCACCGACACCGTCTTCGGCGGTCGCGTGGGCGATGCCCTGACCTGGGCGACGGTCGTCGCCTTCATCCTCTACTTGTCCTTCGCGGTGATCCTGAACCGCGTCTCGCCGACGGGAACCGCTCCCATTCCGCCGCCGGGCACGGCGGTGACGACGCCTCCGGCCGAGGGCGCCGACCCGCTGGCCACGCCCCAGGACGGCGAAGCGGAAGACACCACGGTGCCGTTCACGATCACGCCGACCGTCACCCCCGTGGATCCGGCCGCGGCACCGACCGTCACTCCCGTGGATCCGGCCGCGGCACCGACCGGCGAAGGCGGCGGCACGCAGCCGTAACCAACCGGCGAGGGGAGCGGCCATGATCCGTTCGATGACGGGATTCGGCGGAGCGTCGACGCAGGTCGACGGCGCGCACTACGCGCTGGAGATCCGCACCCTCAACAACCGCTACTTCAAGGCGCAGGTTCGTCTGCCCGACGAGCTCCAGGGCCTGGAGGCCGAGCTGGAAGCGGCGATGTCGCGGCGTATCAACCGCGGCAGCGTCGTGCTCGCGGTGCGCTTCAGCGACACCTCCGCGGAGGCCGCGGCGCGGATCAACCCCGCGGTCATCGAGCGCTACCTCGAGCAGATGCACGCGGTGAAGGGAGTCGATCATGGCTCCACGCACATCGACATCGGCTCGCTGCTCGCCCTGCCCGGCGTGCTCATGACCGATCCCGACGAGGGCCGCATCGAGCGCTCGCGCGACGTGCTGCTGCCCCTGCTCAGCGAGGCGATCGACAAGCTCGTCGCGATGCGCGACCGCGAAGGCGAGGTGCTGCACGTCGAGTTGCACCGCCATTGCAGGCTCATCGCCGACCACCTCGAGGTGGTCATCGAGTGCGTCCCTCGCATCATCGAGCAGTACCAGCAGAAGCTGCACCAGCGCATGAAGACCCTGCTCGCCGACACCGGCGCCGCGGTGCGGGAAGAGGATCTCCTGCGCGAGGTCGCCGTGTTCGCCGAGCGCTCCGACATCGCCGAGGAGGTCGCCCGGCTCCAGGGCCATCTCGAGCAATTCGCCCAGATCATCGACTCCCCCACCGCCGAGCCCACGGGTCGCACGCTCGACTTCATCGCCCAGGAGATGCTTCGCGAGGCGAACACGATCGGCAGCAAGTGCCTCGACGTGGAGGTCTCCCGCCGAATCGTCGAGATCAAGGGCGGGATCGACCGCATCAAGGAGCAGGTTCAGAACGTGGAGTAGGGCCACTCCCCCGGGGGGCGATAACGACAAAAGAGCCACGACTCTGGCCCCGCGGCGGGTCCGGGTTATTCTGAACCACGTGAAGCGCCGTACGTCCAAGTCCAGTCTGCGGTCCCCGGAAGCCCCGCCGCGGGAGAGGGTCGGATCGCAGGCGGAGCCGCACCTCGGGTCCGTCGTCGACGACGATCCTCGTGGCCGCGACCGTTTCGACGGTCCGGAGCTGGCGATCGTGCTGAGTCACTACGACCTCGGCGTGATTCACAGCATCAAGGAGTTCCTGCGCGGCTCGCGTCGCTCGCCCAAGGTGCGTATCACGAGCGGGCACGGGCGCTACCTGCTCAAGCGGCGGGCGGCGGGACGCGACGACCCCGAGCGCGTCGCGTTCGCGCACGATCTCCAGCGACGCCTCGAGCGCGAGCAGTACCCGGTCGCGGGGCTCATCCCCGTCCTTGGCAGCCACGCGTCGATGCTCCGCTGGGGCGGGCACGTCTACGAGATGTTCCACTTCGTGGAGGGGACCCGCGACGACCAGTCCGAAGCGGCCGCCGCCGAGGCGGGGCGCGCGCTCGGGCGCCTGCACAGGATCATCGCCGACTACCGGCACGGCGATCCGCACCCCGACGGAACCTACCACGATGCGTTCGGCATCGATGCCGCGCTGCGCCGCATCCCCGAGGTCGTGGGCGCGCGCAACCCGGCCGTGTCGCACGAGGCGATTGCGTCGATCTGCTCGCATCTCGGGGAGGCGTACCACCACGCGGCGGAGCGCGCCGAAGCGGCGGGTCTCGGCACGTGGCCGCAGCGCGCGATCCACGGCGACTGGCATCCCGGCAACCTGCTGTTCCTCGACGGGCGCGTGGTCGGCGTCATCGACTTCGACTCGGCGCGCATGGCACCGCGGCTCATCGACGTCGCCAACGGTGCGCTCCAGTTCTCGATGATCATGAACGACCCCGACGAGCCGGATCGCTGGCCCGACGGCCTGGACGTCAAGCGGATGCGGGCCCTGCTCGCCGGCTATGATCACGAGTCCGACGCGGCGATCACGCCGGGTGAGCGCGAGGCGCTGCCGTGGCTGATCCTCGAAGCACTGATCCTCGAGAGCGTGATCCCGATCGCGGACACGGGTCGCTTCGCCCGGCTCGACGGTGCGGCATTCCTGCGGATGACCGAGCGGAAGGTGCGGTGGCTGAAGCCGCGAACGGCGAAGCTCGTCGAGTTCCTCGGCGAGCAGTGAGAAAGGTGAACGAGCGTGAGCGCTGTCGGCCATCCTGAACACGGAGCTTCGTCCCGCGGTCGCCGACCGCGTAGGTGGCTCGTGACAGCGGCGCTCGTCGCGGGCCTCGGTGCGACAGCCGTGCCGGCGGCGGCGCAGATCCCGACCCTGCCCGATCTCGATCGCAAGGAGCTGCGAGGACGCGTCGGACCGCTCGCCGTCCCCCGGATCCTCCCGAGCCCCGAGGAGTTGCGGGACGTCGAGATCGACCCGGAGCTGCGACGACTCGTGGACCAACTCGACGATCCGTCGTTCGATCGCCGCGAGGAGGCGACGCTCCAGTTGCTCTCCGAGCCCCTGGACGTGCGCGACCTCTGCTCGCTGCTCGAGGAGCCGGAGTTGAGCGCCGAGCGGCGCTACCGCCTCCTCGACGTGCTCCGCTGGCAACTCCGCTCGCGGCCGCGCGGCGCCCTCGGGATCCAGATGATGTGGCGGCAGAACACGCCGAACGAGCCCGGCGCCGTCGAGATCGTCCGGCTCCTTCCCGGACTGCCCGCCGAGCAGGTGCTCCTGCCCGGCGACAAGATCACCCACGTCGACGGCCACGAGCTGTTCTACCAGGACGACCTCATCGTCATCGTCCAATCGAAGAAGCCGGGAGAGGCCGTGCGTCTCAACCTGCTCCGGCAGCGGCGCGACACGGAGGGAAATCTCGTCACCGTGGACGGGCGTGTCGCCTACGACCCGGTGGCGACCGAGCTTGGACTCGGCTCGGCGGAGAAGCTGCGCGACCCCGAAACCGGCATCATCACCCCCGCCGGGGCCGTGGACGAGGAACGCGTGAAGGAAGCGCTGATCGCGTCGTGGCGGTATGCCCCGCAGGCGCACGCGGTCGAGGTGATCACCGGCCGCGACGCGGACCTGCTCGCCCGCCAGACCCGCGAAGGGACGGTCGATGCCGAGGTCGAGAGCCACCCGGAGATCCAGGCGCTCCGCATGGAGCGCAGCCTGATCGACCGCGGCCAGCTCCGCCTCAACATCGAGCGCCGCCGCCGCTGGCAGCTTCGCCTCGAGGACGTCCTGCGCCGCGCCGAGGATCCGACGGCCACGGTCGAAGAACGTCGCCTGCTGGAACGCGTGGGCGAGCGGATGGAAGAGTTGATTCGACCGTAGGCAACACCCGGGGCGCGTCGCGGTTTCTTTGGGGACTTCGACTGCGCAATGGGAGACCTACCGCTGCGCCGGCGTCCTGCCGGCTCCGCTGACGGTTGGGCGGTTGCGCAAGGCAGCACCATGCACAGTTGGACGTCCGTGCTTCGACGCCGCGTCCTGCGGCTCACTCACGGAGTCCTTGGGCCGCCAAACCCGCGGGCATCCTGCCCGCTCGTGCAGGGACGTTCGGGCGTGGGTTTGGGCTATATGAGGCAGCTCCTCCGGAGCTGCGGGATTGCGCGGCGACCGCCCGCGTCCTGCGGGCTCGGTTGGTCGTGGTTCGAGCCCAAGGCGCGCATCGCGCGGGCTCAGCAATTGAAGCAAGCCGTGCACGGACGCACGGCGCAGCGATTGCCCCGCCGCGCCGTGCAGGAGGCGGCAGGACGCCGCCGGGTTTGCACCACCCCTGCAGCCCGTAGGGCTGCACTCAGATAGAGACGGCACCGTCCAGACGGCCTTAACAGAGCTGGCAGGATGCCAGCGTCTATGAGCACGCAAGAACTTCCCTGCATGAGCCGCAGGACGCGGCGTCGAAGCACGAGCGTCCAACCGTGCAAGGTGCTACGTAGCGCAACGTCCCAACCGTCAGCGAAGCCGGCAGGACGCCGGCGCAGCGGTCGGTCCCCCGCGCTCCCGATCCAGACACTCGACCCACAACGGTTCCGAGTAAGGTACGCGCAGCCCATGGTCAACGAAGCAGCCGACGTCGCGGACCGAATCCACCACCGAGTGCGAACTCGCAACCGCGAACTGCTCCTCGAAGCGGCGCTCGAGATCGGCATGGGCGTCGTGTTCGCCGCGCTGACGTTCGGGTTCGTGTTCTGGATCTCGTTCCTGCCCGCGTTCTTCCTCGCGCCGTCCTTGGGCATGAAGGGCTGGCAGGTCGCGTTGATCGTCACCGGCATCTTCGCGCTGGCCACGTCGTTTTCGGCGTGGCGACGCGTCGATCCGCTGGCGGAGCTGAACCCGCTCACCGAAGCGCAGATGCGGATGACGCTCATCAGCCTCGCCTCGCCCCACGTTCTCTACTTCAGTCCCCGCCATGCCACCGCCGGTGCCGCCCTCGTGCTGCTCGCGGGGCCGGTCGGCGTGTTCCGCGGGCTCGGCACGTGGGCCCACCGGCTGCGCAGCGACGCGGCGATGATCCGCGACGCCGCCTCGCTCCTCGGCAACGTCGCCAACGACGGCCTGCCCGCGGAGGACGTGCCCAATCCCGCCGCCGCGTTGCTGCTGAGACGCCTTGCCCTGCTGAAGGTCGTCGGGCATGAGCAGTCGGTGGTGCTTCTGTCCACCGAGAAGGGACGAGCGCTGCTCACCCCATGAGCAGCACCGTGATCGCGCCGACGAGGCCGACGACCAGCGTGATCACCGCCACGATGAACGCGAGACGCGCCGCGGACGGAAGATGACCGAGCGGCGTCAGCGGGAGGTCGTCGGCGCGGCCCCCGACGTCGACCTCGTCCCAGTCGAGGTCCACGGTGTCTTCGTCATGGCGGGCGACGGTGGCTCGCGCGGTCTCGATGTCGGCGTAGCGCACCGAAACCGGCACCCCCGACGCGGGCGGGCGGAAGGCGACTCCCTCCGTCGGCGATGAACTGTCCATCACCACCGCCTCGATGCCGGCGCTCTCCAGCACCGCCACGAGCACGCCCGCCTCGAAACGCGTCTCCTCCGTGCGAAGCAGGACGAGGTCCTCCGGGCGCGGCTCGGGAAGCTCCTCCGGAACGGTCACGCGGGGTCTTCCCGCAGGCGCTCGATGAGCTGGCCCAGCGCCTCCAGATCGCTCGGCCCGTAGGCCCCGTAGGGCGTCACCACGCGCCAGTCGGAGATCGCGTCGCGCTCGATCCACTCGACGTCGCCCTTGCTCAGGCGCTTCACGGTGAGCGGCTGGTTCACCAGGCACGCCTCGACACGCTGGTCGTCGAACTGCGAGATCTCGAACCACAGGTGCTCGCGGCTGGAGGGATCGTCCTCGCTCGGGAAGCCGGCCTTCACCCCGAACCGGACCGGCACCGAGGTCCGCTCGCCGCCGCCGGCTTCGAACGCGGTCCGCAGATGCCCCCACTCGGCGCGGGCCATCCTCGCCTGCCGCTTGGTCGCGCGCTCCGTGAGGTAGACCCCCGCCTCGTCACGCGCCAGACTCTGCACGACCTCGATCGGGCAGACCCAGAGTTTTCGGTACGCGCCCTGCGGCTCGGCGGCGCAGATCACCGCCCGCGCGCCGGCGTGCTCCTCTTCCCGATCGGACATCCCGCCGGCGGCGCCGGGCGGTACGAACGGTGCGACGGCGTCCCACGGCTGGAGGCTCACGGCAAGGCCGGTGCCGATCTCGTACGGCGCGCCCGGCGCGGGAAGGGCGCCATCCAGCGAGAGCGCAGCCACGCCGTTGAGCAGATCCGCGGCCGCCTGGGCGAGGTCCGACGGCACCTCCAGCAGTTCCAGCTCCGGCGCGCCGCAGCGCCAGAGCCCGTGCGTGTGCAACCACACGGTGCGCTGCGCCGGCTTCGACCCGGGCACCGTCTCCACCGCCTCGATCGCCCAGAGCACCTCTGCCGGTGGATCCATCTCGCCGCACGAGAACAGCTCGTGCAGCGTGTCGCGCAGGTACCATCGCGTGGTGTTGATGTCGAGGACGGCCGACACGTCGGTCAGCGCGCACGCGAAGATCTGCATGAGGCGCCCGAACTCGCGGAGCGGGTCGGTCTCGTCGAGGATCGTCTCGGTACCGACGACCCACCCGCACCCGCGCGTCGCGGTCTCCGGGAGCGCATCGTCGGGATCGCGCGCGGGTTCGACCCAGAGCACGACCGGCGCGCCGATGCCGGGCACCGTGCACGCCACGCCCCAGGCGATGTCCGAGTCCTCCTCGGTCAGCTCCAGCTCCTCGATGATCTGCACTTCACCGCCGAAATGCTCGACGAGGAACCGAACGATCCGATCACGCTCCGGCGGCGTCTCCTCCGGCCAGAGCCCGACGAGGCTCGTCGGCTCCGGGACTTCGAGGTGCCAGGGATCGGCGTTCAGGGAGGACGCGGCGCCAGCGGTCGTCGCTGCGGGTTGATGGGCCATGCGGCATGATATGTCAGCCGCAGCGGACGAGCAGAACGGGCAGGAGCACGGCGACCGCAAGCACGAGCAGCACGAGCAGCACGAGCGTGAGATGCCGATCGGATCGATGCCGCCGATGCGCCAGGGCGGTGTCGAACTCCTCCTGCTCCCCGATGATCTCGGCGAGCACGTCCTGGAGGTCCGCCCAGTCCTCCGGCCTGACCTCGATTGCCAGCTCGTCGCGAACGCGCACGTCGAATTCCATCGCCTGGATGCTCGTGGCGAGGGTCGCGGCCTGCTCTGGATCGTCCGCGGTGTGCAACGTGCGCCACCGCTGATCGTCGGGCGTCATACCCTGAGTATACGGACGGTTCGCGCAATCCCAAGAGAAACCCCTCCGTGGCCCTCCGTGACTCCCCGAAATGCAAGGTCCTACATCAGCGCAAACGACGCCACCTCGCGGTGCTCCGCGCCGGTGGGCAGCAGCACGCTGCGCATGAGCCGGACCTCCTCGACCGGGAACGCCGGCTCGTCGAGCGGGTCGTCGAGGGCGTCCATCCTCGCCGGCGCGCGGAAGCGGCACACCGTCAGATGCGGCAGGAAGCGATCGGCCGAGTCGCGGCGCGGGTCGTGAGCCAGACGCGTCACGAGACGGCGCTTCAACTCCATCAGCGACCCCGGCGCGTCCGTCTCGACCGCGACGAGACGCTTGGGACCACGACGCGGAAGCGTGATGAGACGCAGCGGAACGAGCGACACGGCGCGGAGGCCGCTCACGGAGCGCTCGACGGACTCGATGATCTCGTCGACCTTCTTCGGCGGCATGTCGCCGATGAACTGCATCGTGAGGTGCACCTGCTCCGGCGTCGTCGTCCGGTGCGGCGGCAGGTCCTCGGGCAACCGGGCGAGGAGACGCGGGGCCACGGTCGCCGGCGGGTACACGGCGACGAACAGACGCACCGTCTTCCGTGGGCCGGTCTTCGTCATGCGTAGCTGTGCAGGCCGGAGATCGTGAAGTTGATGACGATCCAGTTGAAGAGCATCACGACACATCCCGCGATGGCGAGCAGCGCCGTCCACAGGCCCTTGTCGCGCACCTGGATCCGCGTGTGGACGAGCAGCAGGAAGATGATGAACGTGTTGAGGGCGAAGACCTCCTTCGGGTCCCACCCCCACGGCCGCCCCCAGGAGTGGTCGGCCCAGATCGCGCCCATCACGATGCCCGCCCAGAGCAAGATGAAGGCAAGCTCGAGGACGATCATCGTCGTGCCGTCGAGGACCTGGCCGAACGTCGTACGGGGCCGGTCGAGCGCGGAGCCGCCCCCGGGGTTCGACATGATCAGCGATCCGGCGCCACCCACGCGAGCGTACTCGTCCCCGCCTCCGCCCTGGCCTCGGAGCGCCCCCGACGCGCGGTAGACCAGGTACAGCACGGCGGAGATCGACGCTATGAAGATCAGCGCATAGCTGAAGATGATGATGTTCGTGTGGATGTAGAGCCAGACGTCGTGCAGGACGGGCATCGTGTTGTTGATGTCGGCGCTGATCTCCAGCGGCAGGAAGTGCGGCACCATCAAGGCGAACATCGAGGCCGCCGCGCTGCCGAGCGCCAGGAGCGAACGCACCGGCGTGCGCCGCAGCAGCACTTCCAGGAGCAGCGCGAAGCAGCCGCCGAACCAGGCCGCGGTCGTGATCGCCTCGAACATGTTCGTGTTCGGCCACCGCCCGGCCACGTACCAGCGCAGCAGGACCGCCACCGTGTGCAAGAAGAAGGCGACGACGAACATCCCGAGGCCCAGCCATCGCGCGCCTCGCCACCGGTACACGACGTGCAGGATCAGGGGGACCAGGGCGAGGCAATAGAGCATCCACACCCACGTCAGGTTGTTCATGACGAAGTACCGGCGCTCCCACCTGAGCTTCGCGGCGGCCGGGTAGAGCTCCTCGTTCACCCGCGGCAACAGGCGGGCGATCCGGGCGGCGGCGGCGTTCACGGTCATGGCGTCGCCGGCCCGCCAGGCTCCGATCAGCTCGTCCCACGCGCCGGTCAGGTCGCGTCGCAGCTCGCTGTCGGGGATCCCGGGAGCGGCGCCGAACTCGTCGAGCGTGAGCCACAGCTCGCTGAACGCTCCGGAGACGGGTGGCACCACGCGGAGGTTCGCGCGGAGCAGTCCGTGGTCCCTGGCGGCGAGCCCGGTCTCGATCATGCGCACGAAACGGGCACTCGTCATGAGGTTCGCGTCCAGCCGTCCGAGCAGCGCGACGACCTTCGCGTCCATGAGCATCGGCTCGGAGAGAAGGCCGGTTCGGCGGAAGCACTCCACACGCTCCTCGAGCTGCCCAATCATCTCGGTGGTCCGGGCGGCGCGCATCGCCTCGACTTGCTCGCGTATCGACGCCTCGAGCGTGTCGGCGATCTGCGCGCGGATGACCCGGCTCTTGACGTAGATGATGTCGGCATCGACGTACGCGTCAGGCCGGATCATGAGATCGAGATACGTGACCGTCGCCGGCTGGCCGCGGTAGGAGCGCGGGCCCGTGATGAGGCTCATCGTCTCGCGCGCGAACGACTCGAAGGTCTTCACCCGCCCGTCGCGGTACACGGCGATCGTGGCGAACGGCGTGAGGTCGAGCTTCGCGACGAACGCGTCGTGGTCGCGCTCCGCGGGAGCGGGCGGCGCGGCCGGAGCGGTCATCTGCGCGGGCGCGGCCGCCGCGAGCGCGAGCAGAGCGATCGCGATGGCGAGGGCACGGATCATGACGACTCCCCCGCGGCCACGGCGTCGTACACGCGGTCCTGACGGCGTCGCTTGATCACCGGCTTCACGTAGAACGCCCAGATCATGCCCAGCACGGAGAGGCAGCACCCCGCGAGTTGCACGAGCACGCCCTGCCGGTTCCCGACCCCGAGCACGGTGTAGTTGAGGCCGGGCGATCCCGGATCGTCGCGCCCACGCGACACCACCGGCGGATCCCAGAGGCTCTGGAAGAACCAGAAGCCGTCGCGCTCGCTCGGCGCGTTCACGCTGACCTCATCGAGGGCCGTCCACGAGTCGCCGTCCTGGAAGCGGATCACGCTCGTCCAGTCGCGGATGCTCGTGCTGGTCCCGGTGTACCCGCCGATGTGCGTGCTGACGCGGAAGTCGTCGAGGACCACCGGCGCGGGCAACGGATGGCGAGCCCGCGCGTACAGGATCTCGATCGCGCGACCATCGGGAAGCGGGACGACGGACGGACGGTAGAGGAAGCGCGCGAGCACGTCCTCCGGTCGATCGAACGCGTACCGGTGGAAGAGCAGCCAGCGCTTGTCGGCGCCGCCGGCGGTCGGCACGCTCACGCGCACCATGCGCATCGCGCCCATGAAGTCCATATCGCGGTCGCGCCGGGCGCGGGCGACGATCGTCGGCCGGGTCTCGGTGTAGCTGTGGGCGGTGAACTGGCGGACGGTCAGCGTGAGCCCGGGACGGATCGGGATCGGCGTGCCGATCTCCACGTCCTCGATCGCGGGGGCGCCGCGCGGGCCGGGCCGGATCAACCGAACGTCTTCATCGCCGGGACCGCCCACGATCGCGAACCCCGGGCGCGCCCCCGGTATGTACGTCACCTCGATGTTGTCGTCGATCGAACGGCCCTGAGCGTGCTCGGCCAGACGTTCTCCCGGCGCGAGGTCGCGGGTGAGACGCGGATCGTCGAAGACCCACCGCGTGAACGTTCGCTCGCCGTTGGAGATCTCCAGGATCGCGACCGACATCGTGTGGTCCTCGATGGGGAGATCGTCCTGGAAGGACATCACGCGGTACGCGTACGAGGTTCCCTCGATGGCGTTGAACGGCGCGCCGGTTCCGGTGGCGGTAATCGGCGCGTCGCGCGTGATGTCCTCGTCGGCGAGCCGGACGCGAAGCATGGGCGGGGCCACCGCGAGCATACTCTCGACCTGCGCCTCGTCGGACACCCAGTGCAGCGACAGGGCGCCGCGCAGGACCGAGTTGTTGCGCGGATCGAAAGCGATGAGCTGAATGTCCTGCTCGCGCCCGCGGTCGCCGGCGAGGCGCACGGAGACCGCCGGATCGAGCCGGTCGCCGCCCATCCGCCGCTCCGTCCTCAGGGAGGCGTAGCGCAGGTAGTCGGTGATGCGGATCGTCACGTCCGCGAGCGGATCGTCGGGGTCGACCGCGGGCACCTCGATGTCGAGCGGGCGCGGCGACGGAAGCTCGTCACCATCCGACGCCCACACGGCATCGGGAAAGGCGATGTGGTCCTTGAACCGCGGAAGATCGTCGATGGGCCGCGCGTACCACGTGTCGGTGCCGGCTTCGCGAACGTACAGCGCGGCGCTGCTCACGACGTAGAAGTGATCCCGGGGGGCGTACGCGAGCGAGAGCGACAGGTCCTCGGTGATCTGTGGGGCGCCGTCGATCAGGTCGCGGGTGTACGACCCGGCCGGGCTCCGCACGGCGACCGAGACCTTGTAGGCCCTCTTCCCCGCGTCGGCGCCGGAGAGAAGCTCCCACTCCGGCGAGATCGAGGCGATTCGAAACGTCCACGCGTCGGCGCCGCTTCCGACGATCGTCGCGTTCCCCGGCGTCGCGACCATCGACGCCGGCTCGTGACCGGGCACCTCGATGAGCACCTGCCGCCGCGCGACCGGCACGTCGCCCTCGACCTTCGTGCCGAAGTACCAGACGCTGCCGAGCGCGAGCACGATGATCCCGGTGTGGATCATCCACACGCCGAGGTTCACGAGGTTGAGCGGGACGCGCCGGATCGTGGCGACCACGAGGTTCACGCAGATCAAGGCGATGAGCAGGTCGAACGGCCACCAGTGGAACCACTCGAACTCGCTGATCTCCATGAACTCGCGGACCGGGACCCACGCGTCGGGCCGAAGCAGGAACGGGTACTCGAGCATCCCCGGTCCGATCGGCGCTCCGGCGGAGCCGATGGCCGAGTACACGAACAGCAGCGCGAGCAGGACGAGGCCCAGGCGAATGCTGCTGAAGAGATCGACCAGTCGGGCCATGGGCCCATCGTACGGCCTGTCCGGCGGAGCCGAGTTCCGTCGTTCAGCGGATCTGGATCGGGCCTTCCATCTGGAGCTTCCGGCGGCGCTCGATACGCAGGATGCGGATGGGGAGGATCGTCCCCGGCTCGACCCCGTCCAGCAGCCGGCCCAACTCCTCCACGGACGACACGTAGCGCCGGCCGATGGCGAGGAGGATGTCGCCTTCCACGACACCCGCCTCGGCCGCGGGACCGCCGGGCTGCACGCGGTCGATCCGAAGACCGGTCGTGCGGCGACGGCCCTCGAAGGCGACCAGCCGCACGCGCGCGCCGAGCTTTTCCTGCCCCAGCGCGACGCCGTCGGGGGCGGGCCGCGCCGCGAGCTCGAGACGCGCCTGGACCGTGCGCCCGCTGCGCCGAAGCGTGAGGTTCAGCGCGTCGGTCGGACGGCACGGGAGCAACGCGATGTCGAAGTCGATGCCTTCCCGCACCGGTTCGTCGTCGATCGCCAGCAGCACGTCGCCGGCGACGATTCCCGCCTCGTCGGCGGGTGAACCGTTCCGCACCTCGGTGACCCGCGGTTCGGCGAGGCTGTCCACGACCAGCCCGCTCACGATGCCGTTGCGCCGCTCGACGTCGAGCAGCTCGGGGAGCACCTCGCGGAGCTGGTCCACCGGGATCGCGAACCCGATGTTCTGTGCATCGCCCCGGATCGCGGAGTTGACGCCGATCAGCTCGCCGACCGCGTTCAGCAGCGGGCCTCCGGAGTTGCCGGGGTTGATGCTCGCGTCGGTCTGGATCAGGCCGCTGAACGTCAGGTCCCGTGAGACCTGGATGTCGCGTTCGCTCGCGCTCACGACCCCGGTCGTCACCGTCTGCTGGTACCCGAGCGGGTTGCCGATCGCGATCACGGTCTCGCCGACCATCAGATCGTTGCTCCGACCCAGCTCCAGCGTCGGCAGCGATTCGTCGGCGTCGATCTTGAGGATGGCGAGGTCCCGGCTCGCGTCGGAGGCGATGATGCGAGCGTCGTAGACCCGGTCGTTCCCGAAGATCACCTTCCGCTCCGTCGTGCGAGCGACGACGTGGGCGTTGGTGACGATGTACCCGTCGGGGTGGATCACGAAGCCGCTACCGACGCTGTGCACCCGCCGCTCGCGGGACCGCCGCTGCGGCATCTCGAAGAACTCGTCGAAGAAGCTGTCGAAGGGCGACCGGCTCCGGACGCTGACGATCTCCGTGGCCGAGATGCTGACCACGGCATCCCGGGCCTCCTCGAAGACCTCGACGACCGGCGTGCGCCGGAGCCTCCGGTCGGCGGCCTGGTCGGCGGCCACGGGGACGCCGGCGGTGGCGACGATCAGAACGGCGAGCATCACGTGGGACGTGCGCATGTGGCCTCCTGGGCTGTGTTTCAGGGCCCCGTCGGTCAGATGCGCGGCGACGGCGGATCTGACGGGGTGGGATGATAGGGACCCGTCCGGGGGGCGGGGCATTCCGTGCGGGGCACGGACACGGACGCGGGCACGGACCCTACTTCGAGTAGTCGAACACCCCACGCCCGGTCTTGTTGCCCAGGTGACCCGCCGCGACGAGTTGGCGGAGCAGCGGGCACGGGAAGTACTTTTCGCGGCCCAGCTCCCGGAACAGCACCATCATGATGTCGCGGCAGACGTCGAGGCCGATGAAGTCCGCGAGACGCAGCGGCCCCATCGGGAAGTTGCAGCCGAGCTTCATGATCTCGTCGATGTGCTCGGGCTCGGAGACGCCTTCCATCCAGGCGTAGAACGCTTCGTTGATCATCGGCATGAGCACGCGGTTGGAGACGAACCCCGCGCGGTCGTTCGCCGGCACCGGTGTCTTACCCATCCGCTCGGCGAGCGCGATCGTGCGCTGCACCGTCTCGTCGCTCGTGGCGAGACCGCGAATGACCTCCACGAGCTTCATGACCGGCACCGGGTTGAAGAAGTGCATGCCGATGACGCGGTACGCCTGGTCCTCGACCTCGGCGGCGATGTCGGTGATCGAGATCGACGACGTGTTCGTCGCGAGGACGACGTCGTCGCCGAACACCTCGAGCATCTGCAAGAAGATCTTCTTCTTGAGCACGATGTCCTCGGACGCGGCCTCCACGACCCAGTCGGCGTCCTTCGCGGCGCTCATCTCGGCGTCGTAGACGATCCGAGCGGCGGCCGCGTCCGCGTCCTCACGCGTCATCCGACCCTTCTCTACGCCACGGTCGAAGGTCTTGCGGTGATACGCGCGGGCACGATCGAGCTGCTCGGTGCTGACGTCGATCTGGAAGGCGTCGATACCGCTCGTGGCGGCGTTCATCGCGATCCCCGATCCCATCGTGCCCGCGCCGATCACGGCGATGCTTCGAACCTCGGCCATGGCGTCTCCTCCGCAAAAGAAAGGGAGACCGACGATGCCAGAAGTGCGCGAAGGTGTCAACCGAGGGCGCGCCGAGCGCGCGAAAACAGGGCAGGCTCCCCCCCACCGAGCCTGCCCTGCGAATGACGTGTGCCGGTTGTCGGTCGGCGCGCTACTCGGGAACCACGGGATCGGTCACGCGCACTGTCGCGCTCAGCGAAGCGCCGTCCCACGGGCAGAAGCTGAACGCGCCGCTCAGCTTCTCGGTGCACTTCGGACAACTGTGCTTGGGAAGGATGGACCCCAGCGGCAGACGCCACTGAAGCTCCTCGTGACCGAGGACCACCGAGAAGTTGCCGCGCTGCTTCGGCTGGACGATGGGTTTCTCCGTCTCGCCGTTGGCGGGGAAGAAGAAGAAATGCAGGTTCTCGCCCATCGGTCCGAGGATGTTCGCAATCGCCGGCTTCATCATCTGGAGCAGGTTGCGGGCGTCGGCCTTGACCTTGTCGTCACCGAGCGGACGGTGGGTGTGCCCGTGCACGTCGCGAAGCTGGATCGTCGAGCGCACGTCCGTCTCGCTGCGGTAGTCCACGCCACCGAACGGCCCGAGCGTGCCGTCCACGGCCGCGACGACCGTGTACCCGCGGAGGGTCTCGACGATCTGGTCGATGTCTCGCTGGGCAACCGTCGGGTCCTCGCCCATGCTCGCCTGCCAGAACTCAGACGGGATCCACCAGACCATCGCCATCCGGTTGGGATCGCCGGACATGATCTGCGTCTCGTTCATGAGCTCGTTGAGATCGATCTTGAAGGTCTGCTTCGAGTCCGCGGTCGCGGGACCGGCAACGAACAACGCCGCCGCCGCGAGCGCCATGAGCGAGCGACGATTGAACATGCTCCACGCCATCTGGTTCTCTCCCCTGTTGAGTGCAGGCCGACCCGGGAGCGAGCCGCTCCTGCGCGCCGGACCTCCTCACCATCGGCGCAGCGATCGCGCGCGTTGCCCGCGGAGCGCAAAACCGTGGTGATGTCGTGCTTCCCTGACCCGTGCAGCCCGGTGGGCCGATAAGAGCCGCCGGCACCGGCGGCGCGGGCGTGGTTATCCGCCCCAGCTCATCAGGTCGGGACCGGTGTAGTGGGCGAGCGGACGGATGATCCGGTTGTTCGCGTGCTGCTCCATGACGTGCGCGCACCAGCCGGTCACGCGGCTCGCCACGAAGATGGGCGTGTACTGCGGTACGGGAATGCCCATCACGAAGTAGGTCATGCCGCAGGGGAAGTCCACGTTCGGGTGGATGCTCTTCTGCTCGAGCATGATCTTCACCACGGCGTCACCGAGGTCGAACCACTTCTTCAACTCCGGACCTCCGCGCTCCGCGACCTGGAGCCCCCATCCCCGGAGGATGCCCGCGCGGTGATCGCCTTGCTTGTAGACGCGATGCCCGAAGCCCATGAGCTTGCGCTTCTCCTCGAACGCGCGATCCATGAACTGCTGCACCGTCCCGCCGCCGGCGACGAAGACGTCGATCTCCTTGAGCATCTCCATGGCCATCTCGTTCGCGCCGCCGTGCAGCGGGCCCTTCAGGGCGCCGATCGCGCCGCAGACGGCCGAGTGCATGTCCGCCATCGTCGAGGCGATGACGCGGCCGCTGAACGTCGACGCATTGAAGTCGTGCTCGGCGTAGAGAACGAGCGAGACGTCCATGACCTTCGCGTTCAGCTCCGCCGGCTGCTTGCCCGTCATGCACCAGAGCAGGTTCGCGGCGTGGTCCAGCGCCGGGTCGGGATCGACCGGGTCGAGCCCGTCGCGCACCATCTGGCCGTAGCCGATGATCGTGGGGATCTGGGCGAGCAGGCGCTTGCTCTTGCGCAGGGCGGCGGCCGGGCTCGTGTCCTCGACTTCGGGGTCGAAGTTCGACAGGTAGCTGATGCCGGTCCGCAGGATCGCCATCGGGTGGGCGTTCACGTTGGCCGGGGCGATCTCCCGCAGGAGGTGCTTGAGGCCGTCGGGGATCCCCCGCAGGGTGACGAGTTCGGCCTTGAAGGCACGAAGCTCCTCCGGCGAGGGCTTGTGCCCGATGAGCAGGACGTGGGCGACCTCCTCGAACGTCGCGTGCTCGGCGAGATCGGCGATCTCGTAGCCGCGGTAGATGAGGGAGGTCTGGTTGACGGAGCAGATCGCGGTGTCGCCGATCTCGACGCCGGCGAGGCCGCGCGTCTCCTTGGGCAGCGTGGTGGTCATGGTGGTTCCTTTGGGGGCACATCGTAGCAGGCACTCGGATGGGTTGACCAGATTTGTAGCATATGCTACACTTTGGCCATGACCTCCCGAACCACGCCCTTCGAGAAGGTCCGTCGCGACCACGCGACGGAGACGGCCGAGGACTACGTCGAGGCGGTCGCGGACATTCTCGCGCTCCACGGCCGGTGCCGTGTGAAGGATCTCGCCGACCACATGGGCGTCTCGCACGTGACGGTGACGCGCATCGTCTCGCGGCTTCAGGGCGAGAAACTCCTGGAGACCGCGCCGTACCGGCCGATCCGGCTGACGCCGCGAGGCGAATCCCTCGCCCAGCGCAGCCGCCAGCGGCACGAGCTGGTCCTCACCTTCCTGCGGGCGCTCGGCGTTCCCGAGGAGGACGCCCAGCGCGACGCCGAGGGCATCGAGCATCACGTGGGCAAGCAGACCCTGACGCGGATGCAGCACTTCGTCGAAGAGAACGCGCGTCCGCGCGGGAGAACCCGACCATGAACACGTCCGTCCCACTTCGGAACCGCTGCTCGTCGAGGTTCGGCGCCGCGCTCCTTGCCGCGTGCGCGTTCATCGCGGCCGGCCCGGCCGGGTGTGGCGGAGCCGAGGCGGGCACGCCGGCGTCGTCGGCCCGCGGCCCCGCCGCCGGGAACAAGTGGAACATCGTGTGCACGGTGGGCATGGTCGCGGACATCGTCCGCGCCGTCGCCGGCGAGAGGGCCACGGTTGCGAACATCATCGGCGAGGGCGTGGACCCCCACCTCTACACCACGACCCGCAGCGACGTGTCACGTCTCCGCTCCGCGGACATCGTCTTCTACTCGGGCCTGATGCTGGAAGGGAAGATGGCCGACGCCCTCGTGCGCGTCGCCCGCACCGGCAAGCCGGTCTACGCGGTCACCGAGCTCGTCGACGAGCGGTACCTCCTGCAACCGAAGGCGTTCGCCGGCCACTTCGATCCGCACGTGTGGATGGACGTTCGCGGTTGGATGAAGGCGGTACAGGC
>JAAELP010000194.1 GCA_024226535.1 Planctomycetota bacterium
CGCGGCCGCGGCGCCAAGATCGCCGTGATCGAGTGGGCGTACTGGCCCGGCCACGAGGACCTGAACGTCATCGGCGAGCCCGGACAGACGATGATCCTGATTCCGGCGATCACGAGCCCGGACCACGGCACGGCGTGCCTCGGGATCATGAACGCCCTCAACAACAACACCGGCGTCACCGGCATGGTGCACGAGGCCCAGGGCTACTTCTTCCCGCTCACCTCCATCGAGGAGGGGCCGCGCGAGATGGCGGCGTGGACGTCGGCCCTCCAGACACTCGGCGCCGGCGACGTGATCTCCGCCTCCTACGGCCCGGGTCCCCCGATCGGCTGCCTCAACAACGACCAGTCGATGTGGACGATGTTCCGCCTCGCGTCCGACCTCGGCATCACCGTCTGCGTGGCGGCCGGCAACGACTGCTACAACCTCGACAATGCCGAAGACCTCGGCGACAGCGGCGCGATCGTGGTCGGGGCGTGCTCGCCGGGCAGCCCGCATTACCGGCTGGCGTTCAGCAACTTCTGCACCGACCCGCCCGCGGACAACTCCCGCAGCAACATGGTCCACCTGAAGGCGTGGGGCGAAGCGGTGACCACGTGCGGCTACGGCGTGCTGCCGCTGCCCGACGGCGATATCACCCGCTCGTACACCCCGGTCTTCGGCGGCACGAGCGCGGCCTCCCCGCAGGTCGCCTCGGTGGCGTGCATGCTCCAGGGCCTCTCCAAGCAGTTCTACGGCATCACGCTGTCGCCGGAGATGCTCCGCGACGCCATGGGCGCGCCGGGCCCCCCCCCAGCTCCGACTCGTCTGTTCGGTGGCTTCCCGCCCGACCAGGACTGCAACCTCGACCTCGACCCGGACGAGGGGCCGCACAGGATCGGCAGCTACCCGGACCCGGCCGGCGCGGCCTCAACGTTGCTGAGCCAGTGGTTCGTGGGCTTCGACGACTCGCCGCGGCTGGAGGACGTCGTGGTCGTCAAGGGCCAGAACACCCGCGGCAATCGCTTCTCGCTCAAGGGCAGCGACAACAACTACCTGAAGATCGACCCACAGTGGGTGGGACGCAACGACTCGCCGCAGTCACCGTTCGGCGGCCAGGGCGTCGGCGGCGGCGTGTTCGGCGGAAGCATCATCCCGCAGGTCTCCCAGCTCCGGTACCTCGCCTCCGGCTGGATGGTCGACATCGTGGCCGTGGGTCGCTCCGACCTGCCGTCGGTCGGCACGCTCATCGTCGAGAACGAGGTGGCGTGGCCGAACGTGTTCACGTTCATGATGATCGAGATGTACGACTGGCAGCAGCTCAACTGGGCATTCGTCGACGTCCGCGTGGGCGCCGAGCAGGCCGAGCGTACCGACCCGACCAACGGCGACGTGACCTTCGAGCACACCACCGATGGCGCCGCTCGCTTCGTGAACCCGACCGACGATCGCATCCTCGTCCGCGTCTGGTCGCTCGGCTTCCCGGCGTTCCAGGCCGGCGTGGGCGGCGGCGATACGAGCTTCCTCAAGCAGTTCGACCTGATCAACTTCTTCGTCGCCGAGGGCTTCGGCGTCCCGCTTCCGTAACGGCGAACAACAAGCGTTCATCCGCGAAGCTCCCGGCCCTTTGGGTCGGGAGCTTTTTTAGAGCGCACGTGCAAGGCGCCCGCCCGCCATCCCCGCGATCACCCGCAACGTCGCCCGGCAATCCCCGAGCGCCCGGTGATCGCCACCCTCCAGCCGCGGCCACCGGAAGCTCTCGTGGCGCTCGTTCCACTCACCGACGTACCGCGCGTTCCACCGCATCGCGCACTCGTATCGCCGACGCGGTGGGCCGACCGTCGGCAGGCGATACCGCAGACGCGTCTGCCGCAGGAGACGCACGTCGTACGAGGCGTTGTAGATGATCACGCGTGACGCGCGACGGAGGACGTCGCCCACCGATCGGTGAAGCTCCGGCCACCGCGGGGCGGCGGCGACCATCCTGTCGGTGATCCCGTGCACGGCCCTCGCCGCGGCCGGAATCCGGCCCGAGGGGCGGACGAGTCGGTCGACGAGCACGCGACCCGCGGTGTCGATGACCGCGATGTCCACGACCTGAGCCCGCGCGTCCAGTCCCGTCGTCTCCGTGTCGAGGATGACCGCGTCGGGATCGGCGACCACGCCCTGAGCCCATCGCGCCGCGGCGCGACGGTGCTCGGCAAGAAACGCAGTCGATCCTTCAACTGCCGTGGGCATGAGAGGCGTCCGGGTGGACGGCAGTATCGGGGTGCATCGGCTCGTGGGCAAGCGCGACCGCAGCCGTGCCCTACCCCGCCGCCGCTTCCCCCGGGCCCGGTCGATCGAACCGCATGTGGACGCGGTTGCCCGGCGGGTCGAACCACACCTTGGTCATGAACGATCGCATGAGCACGATGCCGCGGCCGGAGGGAATCTCGATGTTCTCGTCGACGGTGGGATCGGGGACGGCATCGGGGTCGAAGCCCTCACCCTGGTCCTCGATCTCGATCTCGATGCTGTCGTCGCCGACGCGGCACTGCATCGTCACGTGCTTCTCGGGGTGGTTCCCGTTGCCGTGCTTGAAGGCGTTCGCCAACGCCTCCTCCAGCGCGAGCCTGATCGCGAAGCAGCTTCCGGCGTCGTACTTGCGGTCCTCGAGCGTACGGAGCACGACGTCCTGCGCCTGCCGCACATCGTCACCCCCGGGACTCAGGATGAAACGCTGGTTGATCAAGGTTGGGGAGCCGGTGCGGGATGCAGCGGCATCCCGGCCCCGTGCAAGGCCGGCCGCCGGTGCCGGGGGTCGGCTACGTGAAGCTGCTCAGCGCCTGGTCCGTCGCGTCGTGGATCTCGAAGAGCTTGTTGAGCTTCGTGATCACGAACACCTCGTAGATCTGCTTGTCGATGTTCGCGAGCCGAAGCTGCCCGTCCTTGCCCCGAATCTTGTTGTTGATGGTGATCAGGGTGCCGAGCGCCGCCGAGGACAGGTGATCGACGTTGTCGAAGCTGATGAGGATCTTCGGCTGCTGGTGCGAGTCGATGATCTGACCGATCTCGTCACCGATCTGCTGGATGTTCGCTTCGTCGAGGATGTTCCGGTCAACGAACTCGATGCGGATCACCTCATCGTGCTCGGAGACGCGGAGACGGGATGCGGCCGAGGTCATGTGCGCCAAACTCCGTGATGCTCGCCCACCGAACGCCCGCCCGATTCGCCCCACCACCCGGGTCGATCGTCGGGCTCATGAGCGTATCCAAGGGGCCCGAAAAAGGCAATGGGGCCCTCTCCCCGGCGGCGGGAAGAGGTGCAGGGCAGCGAGGCACAGGGTGCCTCTCGGCCCCTATTGCAGGTACGACGCCGCGCCGCCCAGCGTGTCGGAGAGACCCGGGAAGAGGATGTCCTCGTTCTCCTGCTTGATGATCACCTCGGGACGGATGAGCAGCAGCAGGGTCAGCTCCGCCTTCGACGTCATGCGGTTCGTGAAGAACCGGTTGATGATCGGGATCTTCGACAGGATCGGCACACCGGTCTCGGTCTCGAACTCCTCGACCGTGCGCTGACCGCCGAGCAGCACCGTGCCCTTGTCCGGCACGCACACCGTCGTGCGAATGAACGAGCCGGAGAGGATCGGCAACTGCACTTCGGCCTCGAACGTCGAGGCCTGCCCGCCGCCGATGCCGCCGCCGCCGCCCGCGGCACCGGTGAACGTCGCGGTGTCCTCGAGCGAGACCAGCTCGGCCTGGTCGAACTGCACGTTGATCGTCACGTAGCGGCGATCGGAGGAGATCACCGCCTCGACGTCGAGCACGAAACCGTCAGAGACGGTGTCGATGATCGGCTGGAACGCACCCGACGAGTCGCCCGTGATCGCCTGGAGGCCCGACACGAACGCCTGCTGTGTCGTGACCGCAATCCACGCCCGCTGCCCGTTGAAGAACGTCAGCCGGGGCGAGGTGAGGATCACCGAGCGCTTGTCCGCCTGCGTGGCCTCGATGAGCAGGTCGACCTGGATGTCGTCGAGGAACCGGAACCCGGTCACGAGCGCCGGCGTGGCCCCGAGGATGTTGGCGCCGAACTCGGTCGTCATGCCGACGACGTCGAGCAGGCTCAGCGAGTTCTGCACGAACGGGATCGGGGAGAAGCCGCTCGTCTGCCGGATCGGCGCGCCCGTCGGTCCGGTGCCGATGGCGATGTCCGTCGGCGGTGTGCCGTTCACCGGCACGCCCGGGAGCACCGAGCCCCAGGCGATCTGGTTCGCCGGGGAGCCGAAGGTCCCCGCGGGGGAGCCCGGGGGCAGGAAGTTCGTCTGGGACGGGCTGTCGAAGACCAGGGGGTCCTTGAGCGTGCCGTCGTCGTTGAAGAAATCGCTCAGGTGCCCGAGCGGGTCCGACGCGAGCTGCTGCTGCCGCATCGTGTTGTTGGTGTTGAAGAACAGGTCGAGATCCACGCCGATCCGCTCGAACCAGTCGGTGCTGACGGTGAGCACGCGGGTCTCGACGTTGATCTGGAGGGCCCGGATCTCGCGAAGCTGCGAGAGCAGGCCGTCGATCAGACGGTGGTTGCGCGGCGTGTTCGTGATGATCAGGTTGCCGTTGAACTCCTGAAGGCTGCCGGTGTCGCCACCGAGGTCACGCCAACCGTCCGGATCGATGTTCTCCTCGATGATGCTGACGATCTGATCGACGAGCTCTTCGCGGGTGAGACGATCGGGGTCGCCGGCCGGATCACCGAAGATCGATCCGCCGCCGCCACCACCGCCGCCGCCGCCGCCGCGACCACCGCCGCCACCGCCGCCGCCGAAGCCGCCGCCACCACCGCCACCGCCACCACCGCCGCCGCCGCCGCCACCGCCCTGGCTGAGGGCGCTGTCGAGGTCGAGGTCCGGCGCGTTGTCGAAGTACGGCACCTCGAAGAGCAGGTCGCGAATGTCGTACACGACCGTCGCCACGCGGCGCCGGAGCTGCTCGTCGCTGGAGATGGTCAGGATGCCGTCCTCGACCGCGTACTGCGGGCGATCGATGTCGTCTCCGAGCTGCTCGAGCACGCGGTCGAGCGCCGTGGAGACGGGCACGTCCGCGAGCGTGAGCGTGATCTCCGTCTCGCGGTCGACGTTGATGAGATCCAGCGCCTTCCAGTCAACGTACATCTTGAGGCCGGTGACCTGCTCGAGGAAGGCCACCACCTGCTCGAAGGTGTTGTTGTTGAAGTCGATCGGCACCGAGGTCGAATCGATCTTCGAGACGACGGCGCGGTTCTCGGGAGTCTCCGCGAACCCGACGTCTCCGCTGCGCAGGATGCTGAGCCCGGGCCAGTCCTCCGGGTACATCATGAGATCCGAGACGCCCTTCGGCCCGGGGCGAGAGCGGTTCGGCCACGGCACGATCATGCGCTCCTGGGCCTGGAGCGTGTCGATCCCGTAGCTGATCTCCTTCCGCCGCTGGAGGTCGGAGTACTCGCTGTACAGGTACATCGAACGCAGGAGGTCCTGGAGCATCAGGGCCGTGGGATTCAGCTCGTCGAGGAAGAGAATCTCGTCGATGACCTGGAGCGCTTCCCCGAACTTGTGCGCCTGCTGGAGCTGGCGGGCGCGGAGGATGCGCTGGTCGATCTCGGTCGCGATGCGCGACCGCTCGACGGCCTGCGCCGCCTTCTGGGCATCATCGATCGCCTTGCGATCGTCCGCCGCGTCACGAAGGCGGGCGATCTCCCGCTCCTTGTCGATGGCCGCGAGACGCTCCTCGGCGATCTGGTTGCGTTGCTCGAACTCGGTCTGCGTGAACAGTTGCCGCACCTGCCCGAGCTTGATCTGGGCGGTGAGGGCGAACTGCGTCGCGCCGGCGAAATCCTCCTGGACCAGCAGCTCGTCCGAACGCTGGATGCGATCGTCGAACTCGACCCGCGCCTGCTCGAGCAGCACCTGCATCGTCTGGTCGATGCCGCCGCGATCCTGCACGGACGCCCCTCCACTCGGCGAGCCACCGCCACCGGAGCCGCCGAGGATTCCCTCGCCGACCGCGGCCCCACCGCCGGAACCGCCGCCGGGATCGCCGCCGGAGCCGCCGCCGCGCCGGTTCGCGAGACGCTCGGCCTCGCTGATACCGTCCAGCGCCTCGGAGTTACCGGGAAGCAGTCGCAACGCATCCTGGTACGCGGCGAGCGCCGCCTCCCAGCGCCCCGCCGCCATGTGCGCGCGCGCTTCGGCGAGCGCGGCCTGACCGAGGTCGTATGCGGTTTCGTTGTCCTGGGGCGCGGGCGTCGGTGCCGCTGGCGCCGGCGCCGCGGACACGAGCACGACGCCGAGCGTCATGGAGAGTGCTACTGCGCCGAACCCTCGATCAAGCAGCTTCACGGCATGTCTCCCAATGAAACGAACGAGGCCGGGCGGTTCGCCGAATGCGGCCCCACATGCGGAACCCGCACGCGAAGCCCATCCGACCATTCACCCGGCCGCAGGCGCCGGATTCCCGGAGCCCATGTCAGCGGACCGGACGAGACCGGGCCACCGATGCGGGGGGCCACCCTACCCCACACGGACAGGCGATCAGCGTACTTCCGGCACAAAAGCTACGCAAGCAGACGCGGAACCGGTTCCGGCCAGCGGAGGCATCGCGTCCGGACCCAGCGACGACCGGTTTTTATGCGGGGGTCGGCGTCGCGCGGCGGGCCCGCATCAGGGCGACGAAATCGTCGAAGAGGTAGGTCGAGTCGTGCGGCCCCGGCGACGCCTCCGGGTGATACTGCACGCTGAAGATCGGCCGGCTTCGATGCCTGAACCCGGCTAGCGTGCCGTCGTTCAGGTGCACGTGCGTGATCTCGCAGTCGATCGCCGCGAGCGAATCGGCGTCGACACAGAAGCCGTGGTTCTGGCTGGTGATCTCCACGCGTCCCGTGACGAGGTTCCTCACGGGCTGGTTGGCTCCGCGGTGACCGAACTTGAGCTTGTACGACCGGGCCCCCAGGGCCAGCGCCAGGAGTTGATGACCCAGACAAATACCAAACGTCGGTATCTCGCCGGCGATCGCGCGCAGGGTCTCGATCGTCCGCTCGATCGCGGCGGGATCGCCCGGTCCGTTGGAGACCAGCAAGCCATCGGGGTCGAGGGCCCGGATCTCGTCGGGGCTCGCGAGGTGTCCCACGCCGTGGACCTCGCATCCGCGCTGGGCCAGGTGGCGGTAGATGTTCCGCTTGGCTCCGCAGTCCAGGGCCAGCACGCGAAGCGGCGGCCCGTCCGGCTCCGCGGCCGCGTCGCCCGCCCACGCCCCCAAGCCGCCCGACCAGTCGTAGGGCTCCACCGGAGACACCACCCGGGCGAGATCGCGGCCGATCATCGCCGGGCTCGCGACGGCCTGCTCCACGAGATCGCCGTCGGTGAGCGTCGGATCGCACGTGATCACCCCGCGCATGGCACCGGTCCGGCGGATTCGCCGCACGAGCGCACGCGTGTCCACGCCCTCGATCCCGAGCACCCCCTGCTCGGCGAGCCAGGTGGACAGGTCGGTGCGCGAACGCTGGTTCGACCGGATCCGCGATAGCTCGCGCACGACGAAGCCGGCCACGTGGGCGCGGGCCGATTCGTCGTCGGCGGCGCAGATCCCGTAGTTGCCGACCTGCGTCGCCGTCATCGTGAGGATCTGCCCCGCGTAGCTCGGGTCGGTGAGCGCTTCCTGGTAGCCGGTCATCGCGGTGCAGAAGACGACCTCGCCGGTCCGGGTCCGCGCGGCGTCGCAGGCACCGAACGCCCGGCCGTTGAAGACGCTCCCGTCCTCCAGCGCCAGGCGTGCGGGCGTGACATCGGGGGAGGCGTCGGGCATGACTGGAGTGTAAGGGATGACGCGGCCACGGAGGGCTACAGTCGAAGCGTGCCTTCCCTGTTCCCAAACGACGGCCCCGCCGGCTTCGCCCGCATCGCCGTCGAGCGGGGGATCGATCGGTACCCCGACGGGCTGACGTACGGAATCCCCGCCGAGCTTGCGGACCTCGAGCCCGGTGAGCGTGTCGTCGTACCGCTCGGACGCGGTGATCGCCCCTCGGCCGGCTACGTGGTCGAGATCGACGTCGCCTCGGACCTCGAGCCCGACGCGGTGAAGCTGATCCAGCGTCGTGACGATGGGGCGGTGCGTCTGCCCGCCGGGCTGCTGGCCCTCGCACGGTGGATCGCGAGCTATTACTGCGCGCCGATCGGCATGACGCTCGCGGCGATGCTGCCGGCGGCCGTCAAGAAGGGTGTCGGCGCCGTCTCGCGGACGCTCATCGACCTGCCCGACGAAACCGGGGAGCCACCCGAAGACGCCCCGAAGATCACGCCCAAGCAGCGAGCCGTCCTCGACACGCTCTGGGGTCTCGATGACGCCGCTCGTCCCATCGAGATCCGCGTGCTGGCCGAGCAGGCCGGTCTCAAGACGGTCGGCCCCATCCGGCGGCTCGTCGAGCACGGGCGGCTGCGGTCCATGAACCGGACGACCGTGGAGGCCGCATGGTCCCAGCACGCGGTGGACACGCGGGCGCCGGAGAGCCTCACGACCGACCAGCGGCGGGTCGTGGATGCGATCGGCGAGACGCTCGGCGGCGGGTTCTCCGCGCACCTCGTTTCGGGGGTCACGGGCTCGGGCAAGACCGAGGTCTACATTCGCCTGATCGAGCGCGTCGTCGCCGCCGGCCGCGTCGCGGTGATGCTCGTGCCGGAGATCTCGCTGACGCCGCAGACCGGTGGTCGCCTCATCGGTCGCTTTCCCGACCATCGCGTGGCGATCCTCCATTCCGGGCTCACGGCCGCGCAGCGTCACCAGCAGTGGCTGATGGCCGCCGACGGTCGGGCGCACATCGTCCTCGGGGCGCGTTCCGCCGTCTTCGCGCCGGTCGAGACGAAGGACCTCGGCCTGCTCATCGTCGACGAGGAGCACGACGGCTCATACAAGCAGGACCAGGCGCCGCGCTACCACGGACGCGACGTCGCCGTGCGCCGGGCCCAACTCGCCGGGTGCCCGATCGTCCTGGGCAGCGCGACGCCGTCGCTGGAGAGCTGGTTCAACGCCACCGACCGCGGGCTCTACCGGCTGCACCGTCTGCCGGAGCGTGTCGCCGGGATGCGTCTGCCCGTGGTGCGGGTGGTGGATCTCGCCGCCGAGCGCCGCGCCCGGCCCGACCGGCGCGTGCACCTGCTCGGCCCGGTCCTGGAGCAGGCCCTCGGCCGCGCGCTCGACGGCGGCGGGCAGGCGCTGCTGCTGCTGAACCGGCGAGGGTACGCGAACTACATCGCTTGCCCGGACCAGGTCTGCGGCTGGGTGATGAACTGCCTGCACTGCGACGTGACGATGGTCTACCACAAGAGTTCGCGTCTACCCGCCGGTGGCTTCGTGCAGTGCCACCACTGCCTGAGCGAGCAGCAGCTTCCGCCGACGTGTCCGGACTGCGGGCGACGCGTAACGACCTTCGGCCTCGGCACGCAACGCGTCGAGGAGGAGTTGATCCGCAAGTTCCCGCCCCTCGCCGTCGACGGGGCGCTGGCCCGTGTCGATTCCGACACCATGCGTTCGGCGCGCGACTTCCACGACGTGCTCGACCGTTTCGGGGCGGGTCGTGTCCGCGTGATGGTCGGCACCCAGATGATCGCCAAGGGGCTGGACTTCCCCGGCGTGCGGCTGGTCGGTGTCGTCAACGCGGACACCGCCATCAACCTGCCCGACTTCCGGGCGACGGAGCGCACCTTCCAGCTCGTGAGCCAGGTCGCCGGTCGCTCGGGCCGCACCGCGAACCCGGACGGCATGGGCCTCGTCATCGTCCAGAGCTTCAACCCCGAGACGCCGGCGATCGAGCTTGCCGCCGCCCACGACTACGAGACCTTCGCCACGCGCGAGATCGACGAACGCCGGGCCTGCGGGCTGCCGCCGATCACGAGGCTCGCCCGGATCGTGGTCCGCGACGAGGACCACGCGCGGTGCGTCGAGGCCGCCCGGCTCGTCGCCGACGGCCTCCGCGCGATCGCCGGCTCGACGATCCGCGTACGCGGGCCCGCCCCGTGCCCCATCGCGCGGATTGCCGGCCGCCACCGGCAGCAGGTGGAGATCCTCGCCCCGACGGCGGCGGAGCTTCAACGCGTCGTGACCGACGCCCGCAACCGCCAGATCGTCCGGCCCGGGACCGGCATGGCCGTGGACGTGGACCCCGTGGCATTGCTGTAGCAGGACGCGTGATCGGGGGCACCAGAGGGCTTATCATGTCCGCCTGCGCCCCGGTCGGGTCGCGTGGAGACGAACGAAGAACGGGAGCACGCGATGCCCGGGCAAGGCGAGGTCCGCCAGGATCAGGAGCGGGCGGACCTGTCGATCAACGGCTGGAACGGGGAGTACCTCGACACGCTGTATGCGCAGTGGCGGGATGACGCGCATTCGGTCGACCCGGGGATGGCGGACTTCTTCCGCGGCTTCGACCTCGCCGCCCGCAGCACCGGCACCGACGCCGGCGATGCGCCGCCCGTGGAGACCGCGCACTCGAAGCAGGGCCGCGTCGACTCGCTCATCTATCACTACCGCGACAACGGGCACCTCGCGGCCCGGCTCGACCCGCTCGGCACCGAGCGCCCGATGCCGGAGACGCTGAAGCTCGAATCCTTCCACCTCGGCGACGACGATCTCGACTCGCTCTTCGATCCCGGACACCTTCCGCTGAACAACCCCGTCTCGCTCCGCGAGATCATCCGGCACATGGACGAGACGTACTGCGGCCACATCGGCGTGGAGTACATGCACATCCAGGACCGTGACCGGCGGCGCTGGCTCCAGCAACGCATGGAGCCGCTGCGCAACACGCCCCCGTTCACGCGTCGCCAGAAGATGCGCATCCTGCGGGAGCTGATCGAGGCCGACGAGTTCGAGCAGTTCCTCCACACGCGCTATCGCGGCAAGAAGCGTTTCGGGCTCGACGGCGGCGAGACGCTCATCCCCATGCTCGACGAGCTTGCCGAGTTCGGCCCAGAGCAGGGCGTGCGTGAGTACGCGATCGCGATGGCGCACCGCGGGCGGCTGAACGTCCTCGTCAACATCCTGCACAAGACCTACGACCAGATCCTCACCGAGTTCGAGGAGGCGTGGGTCGAGGACTTCCTCGAGGGCGGCGGCGACGTCAAGTACCACCGCGGCTACAGCGGCGACTTCGTTACCGAGGAAGGCCACAACATCCGGATGACGCTCTCGCCGAACCCGTCGCACCTGGAGTTCGCCAACTCCGTGGTGCTCGGGCGGGCGCGGGCGAAGCAGCGTCTGCGCGGCGATGCCGAGCGCGAGCGCTGCGTGCCGATCCTGATCCACGGCGACGCCTCGTTCCCCGGCCAGGGCATCGTCGCCGAGTGCCTGAACATGATGCGCCTCGACGGCTACACCGTCGGCGGCGCGCTCCACATCGTCGTGAACAATCAGGTCGGCTTCACGACGAACCCGCGGGACGCTCACAGCGGCAAGTACTGCACCGATATCGCCAAGATGGTCGACGCGCCGATCTTCCACGTGAACGGCGACGACCCGGAGGCGTGCGTGTTCGCCACGCGGCTGGCCATCGCGTACCGGCAGGTGTTCAAGAACGACGTCGTCATCGACCTCTGGTGCTACCGGCGCCACGGACACAACGAGGGCGACGAGCCGTCATTCACCCAGCCGCTGTTGTACAAGAAGATCCGGAGCCACACCCCCGTCCGGCAGCTCTACGCGCAGCGGCTCATCGACGACGGCGAGCTGACGAGCGAGGAGTTCGATCAGCTCTGCACGAAGGTCCGCACGCAGATGGACGAGGCGCAGAGCCGCACGAAGGAGAAGCCGGTCGAGACGACCGTCCGCGCGTTCAGCAGCGTGTGGGCAAGTGTCCAGGAGCGGTACAGCGACGACCCGGTCGAGACGGGCGTCCCCCGCGCCGAGCTTGCCCGGGTGGCCGACGCCTTCGCCGTGCCGGACGGCTTCGCCACGCACAAGACGATCCAGCGACTCCTCGACAAGCGGCGCCGCAGCGTCTCCGACGACGAGCCGCTCGACTGGGCGATGGGCGAGCTGTTCGCCTACGGCACGCTGCTGCTCGAGGACCACGCGGTGCGCCTCACCGGGCAGGACGTGGAGCGTGGCACGTTCAGCCACCGGCACGCGGTCGTCTTCGACCAGGAGACGGGCGACGGCTACGAGCCGCTCAACAACGTCGCCGTCGATCAGGCGAAGTTCTGCGTGCACAACAGCCCGCTCACCGAGTCCGCGTGCCTCGGCTTCGAGTACGGCTACTCGCTCGGCGATCCGAACATGCTGGTGATCTGGGAGGCGCAGTTCGGCGACTTCGCCAACGGCGCGCAGGTCATCTTCGACCAGTTCGTCGCGTCCGCGGAGGCGAAGTGGAGGCGCTTCAGCGGCCTGACCGTGCTCCTGCCCCACGGGTACGAGGGCCAGGGACCGGAGCACTCGTCGGCGCGGCTCGAGCGGTTCCTCACGCTCTGCGCCCGCGACGACATGCAGGTCGTCTACCCGACGTCGCCGGCGCAGATGTTCCACGTCCTGCGGCGGCAGATGAAACGCGCCTTCCGCAAGCCGCTGATCGTGATGTCGCCCAAGAGCCTGCTCCGCCATCCGAAGGCGGTGAGCCGGGTCGATGAACTCGTCAGCGACCGTTTCCATCACGTCATCGACGATCCGTTCGTGAGCGACCCCACGCGGATCCGCCGTGTTCTGCTGTGCACCGGCAAGATCTACTACGACCTCGTGGCCCATCGCGAGAACGTCGAGCGCGACGATGTCGCGGTGGTGCGCATCGAGCAACTCTTCCCGTTCCGGCTCCAGAGCCTCCAGCCGATCCTCGACCGCTACAGCGGCGCGGAGGACACGGTCTGGGTGCAGGAGGAGCCGAAGAACATGGGAGCCTTCCGCCACGTGCAGGCGATGCTGCGCGAGCGGCTCGACCTCGACGTGCCGTACGTGGGCCGGGAGGCGAACGCCTCGCCCGCCGTCGCGTCCATGAGAATGCACCTGCAGGAGCAGGAGCGCATCATGGTCAACGCGATGGGCTTGCCGGCGGAGTCCGACGAACAGAAGCTGCGCGAGACGGTGACCCCGCCGCGCGCCGCGCCGGCCTGAGCACGAGAGGGACCATGCCCGTTGACATCATCATCCCGAGCCCCGGCGAGTCGATCATCGAGGTGATCCTGGGCCCCTGGCAGAAGTCCTCCGGCGACTGGGTCGAGCGCGACGAGACGCTCGTCGAGATCGAGTCGGACAAGGTGACGCTCGAGGTGCCGGCGTCCGCGGCGGGGGTGCTGAACATCACGGCCGAGGAAGGCGCCGAGATGAACGTCGGCGACGTGATCGGCGCGATCGATTCCGACGCCGACCGGCCGGCGGGTACGCCCGCGACGACCGACGCCGCGACGCCGGACGCGACGGAGGCCGCGCAGGTGGAGGTCGCCACCGCCACCGCGTCGGCGGCCGGCGGAACCGCGGCGGCCACTACGCCACCCCGCGCGACGCCGCTCGCGAAGAAGGTCGCCGCCGACCACGGCGTGCCCCTCGGCGGCGTCCACGGCACGGGGCCGTCCGGACGCATCACGAAGTCCGACGTCCTCAACGCGGCGCCGGGCTCGGCGCCGGAGGCGCCGTCGGACGCCTCGCTGGCCACCGTCGCCCAGCCGGTGATCACCGTGCCCGCCGGCCCGCGCGGCATCCGGCGCGAGCGCATGAGCAAGCTCCGCCAGCGCGTCGCCGAGCGTCTCGTGCAGGCGCAGCAGACCGCGGCGATGCTCACCACGTTCAACGAAGCGGACATGACGGAGATCATGCGTCTGCGCGGTGAGCACAAGGAGGCCTTCAAGGAGCGGCACGGGGTCGGTCTCGGCTTCATGAGCTTCTTCGTGAGCGCGTGCGTGAGCGCTCTGAAGGTGCACCAGGGCATCAACGCCTACATCGACGGCAACGAGGTCGAGTACCACGACTACGTGGACATCTCCGTCGCGGTCGGCACGCCACGAGGCCTCGTCGTGCCCATCCTCCGCAACGCCCACATGTTGTCGTTCGCCGAAATCGAGGCGGGCATCAAGGATCTGGCCCTCCGCGCCCGCGACGGCAAGCTCACGATGGACGACATGACCGGCGGCACGTTCACCATCTCCAACGGCGGTGTGTACGGCTCCCTGCTCTCGACGCCGATCCTGAACCCGCCCCAGTCGGGCATCCTCGGGATGCACAACATCGTGAAGCGGCCCGTCGAGGACCCGGACAACCCCGGCCAGCTCGCGCTGCGCCCGATGATGAACCTCGCCCTCAGCTACGACCACCGGATCGTGGACGGCGAGCAGGCGGTGCGGTTCCTCGTCCACGTCAAGCAACGCCTGGAGCAGCCGGAGCGGATGCTGATCGGGGTCTGATGACCACCCACACCCCGGTTCTCCCGAACGACACGCTCGCCCTGCTCGCCGCGCGGCCCGGCGAGGTCGCGGTCGACCTGACCGCGGGCCGTGGCGGCCATGCGGTGATGCTTGCCGAGGCCGTTCGCGGGGAGTTATCGGACGTTCCGGCGGGCCGGGTGATCCTCTTCGACCGCGATCCGGCCAACCTCGAAGCGGCTCGGGCCCGGGTGGAGGAGACGGGCACCGCGTGCGACGCCCACGCGGAGAGCTTCGTGGCCGCGGGGCAGCGGCTGGAAGCGCAGGGACTGCGCGCCGACGTCGTTCTTGCCGACCTCGGGTTCAGCTCCACGCAGATGGATGATCCCGATCGCGGCTTCAGCTTCCGAAGCGACGGCCCGCTCGACATGCGCTTCGACCGTTCCTCGGGGGCGACCGCCGCCGATCTCGTCGCCACGTTCGACGAGGACGAACTCACCGACCTCATCCGTCACTGCGGAGAGGACCCGTTCGCCCGAAAGATCGCCCGAAAAGTTGTTCAAACGCGCGACGCGCAGCCGATCGACACCACGGCGAAGCTTGCAGGACTGGTTGTCGAGGCGTACGGAGCGCGCGCCCGCGCATCGCGGATGCACCCGGCCACGCGCACCTTCATGGCGCTGCGAATCGCGGTCAACGAAGAGCTCGAGGCGCTGCGTATGCTCCTCGAATCGATCGAGACCGGAGCCGTGAGGGGAAGCTGGCTGAACGCGGGCGCTCGGATCGCGATCATCAGCTTTCACAGCCTCGAAGACCGCATGGTCAAGCATGCCTTCGCCGACTGGGCACGACGCGATCTCGCGACGCGCCTCACGAAGAAGCCCCTGATGGCGGGAGCTTCGGAAGTCGAGGCCAATCCGCGATCTCGTTCCGCTCGATTGCGGGCCGTCAGGATGACAGGCCCTTGATGATCGTCCGACGGGGCCGGGAGCGGGCCCCGCGGAACAATCCCCGGCACGGACGCTGAGGATCCATGACACGTGAAAACAAGCTCGCCCTCGTGGTCGGTTTCGCGCTCATCCTGCTCGTGGGGGTGCTCATCTCGGACCACTTCTCGGCCGCGCGCTCGCTGCACGCGGCCGAGCTGACGCAGACCGTCGATCCGCTCGCCGACCCGCGTCACGAGAACCCCGATCTCATCGCCCTGCGCTCCGACCCGGTGCCCGTCCCGCCGCCGATCGCCGACCTCGCGATCGATCCCGCGGTCACCAACCCCGCGCTCACCTCTTCGTCCGGCGTCCGCGCGATCGACCCCACCGCGCCCGAGGAAGCGGGCCTGCGCGTCCCCGCGGGCGCGATCGACGCGACGACGCCCAGACGCCACCGCGTCCAGTCCGGCGAGTCGCTGACGTCGATCTGCACGCGCTACTACGGCAAGCCCAACCTCTTCGACCGCCTCGCCCGCCACAACGGGCTGGAGAACGCCAACGCCATCCACGTCGGGCAGCGACTGGAGATCCCGCCGATCGAGATGCTCGTGCCGAAACGCGCCGAGCCCGCGGCCCCGCCCAGGACTCCGGCCGAGGCGGAGGCCGCCCCGTCCGCCGCGCCGCCCACGCCGGCCCCGCGCGCCGCCGCCACTGCTCCCGGCCCGAAGACCTACACCGTCCGCGACGGCGACAGCCTCTCGCGGATCGCGGGGCGGCGGCTGGGCTCCATGAACCGGTGGCCGGCCCTGTACGAGGCAAACCGCGACCAGCTCGAGACGCCGGATGACCTGCGTCCCGGCATGAAGCTCAAGATTCCCGGCTGATGTTCTCCAAGCTCGTCTTCCTCGTCCTCGCCGCCGGCGCGACCGCGGCCGCCCTGCTCGTCCTGCGACAGCAGCGCATCGAGACGAGCCACGAGATGTCGCGTCTCCACAACCAGATCATGCGTCACGAACGCGTCCTCTGGCACCTCCGCGGCGAGATCGCCACCGCCTGCGGACCGGAGGCGGTGCGTCTGCGTCTGACCGACCTCGACGCGCAGTGGGCCCCCATCCAATCCGCATTCCGAACTGCGGAATCCGAAATCCGAAACCCCCAATCCTCGATCCTCGATCCTCACTCCTCGATCCTCGATCCTCACTCCTCGATCCTCGATCCAGCCCCACCGCCCCCCGGCCTCGCCCTCAACGACCCGCACACCCCTTGACCATCCCCCCCGCCATCGCCGTCGACGACCTCCAGCGCTGGCAGACCCATCGCGCCAACGCCTGGGCCCGTCTCGCCGTCGGCGTGATCATCCTCCTGATGCTGCTCGTGCTCGCGCGCGTCTTCCAGCTCAAGACGAGCCCCGACCCGCGTCTCGCCGCCGCCGCCGGCACCTTCACGTCCACGCGGGACGAACCCGCCCGGCGCGGAGACCTGCTCGATCGGCGCGGCCGGATCATCGCCTCCAGCGCAGTCGGGTATCGCTTGTTCGTGGATCCGCACATGGTCGAGGACCGATCCACGATCGCCCTGGACCTCACCACGCTCATCGGCGGCGACGCAATCGCGATCGACCGGCGTCTCCACGAGCGCTCCGAAAGCCGCTACGTCGTCGTCCGGCAACTCCTGGAGTCGTGGCAGGTGGAGACGATCCGCAACGCGAAGATCGCCGGCGTCGGCCTCGACCCCCGCCTCGTGCGGAACTACCCGCAAGGCGAGACCGCCGCGGCGCTCGTGGGCACCGTCGGCTTCGAGCACACCGGGCTCAGCGGCATGGAGCATCGGTACGACGACGCGATGCGTCCCCGGAGCGGTCGCCTGACCTACCTGCGCGCCGCCAACCGCCGCCCGCTCTGGGTGGACGCCCGCGGCTACGAGCCGGCGGCGAACGGCGCCGACGTCCGCCTCAGCATCGATCTCGTCGTCCAGGAACTCGCCGAGCGCCGCGTCAACGCGGCCGTCGAGGAGTTCAACGCCGGCGGCGGGCGCATGCTGGTGCTCGACTGCGAGACCGGCGAGATCCTCGCGATGCACGACGTGCTCCGCGCCCGCGAGGGCTGGGAGGAGCAGACCGACGATCCCGCGCGGCAGATGCACCCGGCGCTGGGCCGGAACCGCTGCGCGACCGATCCCTACGAGCCGGGCTCGACCTTCAAGCCGTTCATCTGGTGCCGCGCCCTGGAGTTGGGCAAGGTCGAGCCCGACGAGGTGCTCGACACCCCGGAGTCCGTCGGCTACCGCACGAGCTACGGCCGGCTGATCCGCGACTCGCACTACTACGGGCCGGCCGACTGGCGAACGGTGCTCGTCAAATCCATGAACAGCGGCATGGCGATGATCGCCGAACGCATGAGCCACGCGGAAATGCGAGCATCCGTCCGGGCGTTCTGCTTCGGCGAGCGTTCCGGGAGCGGCCTGCCCGGCGAGTCACGCGGCATCGTCACGCCGCCGTCGGCGTGGTCGAACCACACCCAGTCGTCGGTGGCCATGGGGCACGAGATCGCCGTCACGCCGCTCCAGATGGTTCGCGCCTTCAGCGCCTTCGCCCGGGACGGCACGCTCACCGTTCCGCGGCTCACCGCCGTCGGCGCCGACGAGGACGACGGCAGCTTCGTCCGCCGCGCGATTCCCGAGGACCTCGCCCTTACCACCCGCGCCGCCCTCCGCGACGTGATGATCGAGGGCACGGGCCGCCGCGCGCGATCCGAGCACTACGAGATGTTCGGCAAGTCAGGCACCGCGCAGCTTCCCCGCCGCGAAGGCGGCGGCTACCACGAAGACCGCTACGTCTCCAGCTTCATCGCCGGCGCGCCGTACGACGACCCGCGGCTCATCGTGCTCTGCATCATCGACGACCCCGACCGATCGATCGCGCACTACGGCGGGACGGTCGCGGGCCCGGCGGTGCGGGACGTGATGGAGGGAACGCTGCGGTACCTGGGCGTGACGGCGACGGCGCGCGCGGAGTGACCAACGCGGTCGCGGGCCGGGCACGATCACCTCACGTCGCGCGGCGCTCCCGGGAAGCGGCCCGCTCTTCCTGCAACGTCGCGAACATCGATCGCAACGTGTCGTCGATCAACGCCACGATCTCCTCGCGATCGAGGCCGGCGAGATCCAGGGGGGGGCCGAACCGGATATCGATCGGATGCCGGCGGGGGAACCGGCGGTCGATCGGCCACGCCTCGAAGGCGCCGGCGATCACCGCGGGAACGACGGCCACCTCCGCCCGCTGGACGATCAGGGCGACGCCCTTCTGGAGCGGACCGATTCGGCCGTCGCGGGTCCGCGCGCCTTCGGGGTAGAGGCTCATCAGGTGACCGTCCCGCAACCGCTGGATGGTCTCCTTGATCGCGCCCACGTCGCCCCGGCCGAGCCGCACCGGGAACGCGTTGAAGACCGTGCGCAGGAGCCAGCCGACGAAGCGATTCTCGAACAGCTCGGACTTGGCGAGGTAGCTCAGCGGCCGCTCGACCCGGAGCGTCAGGAGGATCGAGTCGAGCACGCTCTGATGGTTCGCCACGATCAGCACCCCGGGCCGGTCCGGCACGTGATGCGATCCGTCCACCTTCAGGTCGAACAACAGCGTGGCGAGGGGGCGCGTGACGAAACGCAGCAGTCTCCACACGAACGAGGCTTCGACACTCATTCGGACCGCCCTTCGGAGTCGCCGATCTCCGCCATGTGCTTCGAGACGAACTCGGCTTCGTCGGCGGAGAGCCTGGCCACCGAGACGAGCCGGTGAAGGATACGCGGGTCCACCGCACCCGCCGCGAGCGGCTCGCCCGGACCGGCGGATTCGCGGCAGGACGCGAGCGTGAGCGCCGCGATGCTGAAGTCGTGCACGAGCGTCTGGAAGATCGCGGCGACGATCGGAGCGGGCACGTTCAGCCGCACCGCGTTCTCCGCGACCAACTGGGCGTAGACGAGCGTCGCCAGGCACTGGCCGAGGCCCAGCGTGGCCGGGTTGTCGGCCCGCGTGGTCCGCCGCCGACCCCGGCCGCGGGCCAGGAGCTGGAACGCCTTGGCCGCCTTCACGAAACGGCGCACGTTGGCGATCGACATCAGCGGTCGGTACGCCTGGAGCAGAGGTGGAAACCGGATTGCTGAGATCGCGCCCGTGCGGGCGCGCAGCAGGTACGCGTTCTCCACCGAGGCGATCTCGCCCGCGACCAGGGATCCCGGTTCGCCAGGCGCTTCGCCGTCGGCGAGATACCGCGGGGCGAACTGGGCGGTCAGGCCCAGGTTGATGTGCGTGCTGCTCTCCAGGCCCGGGACGAGCTGCACATCTCGCAGCGCCATCTCGAAGTGCGTGTCGGACTCGAATCCTCTCGCGCCGATGCACTCGGAGAGAAGGGCCAGGACCTTCACGCCCTCGGTGGTCACCCTGGCCTTCTGCACCGCGGTGAACAGGAGATAGCGGCGGTCGTCTGCGCACGCGGCGTGGACGAAGTCCAGCGTTCGGTAGGCATACAGCTTCATCGCGATCAGCCGGACGTAGGCCTGCGCCATCGTGGCCTGGATGTGCGGCATGTCGATCGCCGGCGATCCGTAGAGCACGCGGGTGCGCAGATGGGTCATCGCCTCCTGGAAGGCGTGCTCGCAGATCCCGATCGAACCGAAGCCGAGGAAGAACTTGCCCAGCGTCACCGTTCCGAAGACGGCGTCCCAGGCTGCCCGGCCATCGGCGCACACGTCCTCCTCGGACATCTCGTGGTCGGTCACCTCGAACTCGCCCACGTGCGCCGACCGGATGCCCAGCGTGCGGATCTTCGGTCCGTGCCGGAATCCCGTTGACCGATCCGGCCGCAACGCGAACAGGACGAACGGTCGTCGGCGCCCGTGTCCGCCGTCGCGGCGACCTTCCCGTTGGGCGAGGATCGAGATGATCGTGGCGCAGTTCGAGTTGCCGATGTAGAACTTCTCGCCGCTGGCGACGAGGCGACCGGAAGCGCCGTCGGCGACCGTGAACTCGTTCGCCAGCAGGTCCGAACCGTGAGCGCGCTCGGAGATACCGAACGCAAGCTGCCCCCCCGCCTCCAGCGCCGCGACGGCCTCGCCCTTCACGCTCGTGTTGACGCCCATCATGATCGCGCCCAGTCCGAGGAACGAAGCCTGGAGGCTGTAGCCGTGGGCGGGGCTGAAGTAGGCGCAGACCTCGAGAAAGCGCGCGTACCGAAGCAGATCGAACTCGGATCCCAGGCTCGAGTGCTCGCGTGGCGAGAGCAGGCGGGCGTAGAGCTGATGCTCCGCCTGGTACTCGAGCCAGTCGTCATACCACTGCTCGCGCCGATCCTCGTCCTTGAGGGCCGCGAGGCCCTTGTCTTCGAAGAACTCCGCGAGCTTCCGGGCGAGCGGCTCGCGCAGGTACACATCCGTTTCGGCCGATGGCTGCGCGACCGAGAACGCGAGCGGGTACACCCCCGCCGTCGTTTCAGGCAACACGTTTGGCCGCGATTCGCTGCGGGGAGGGCGTCCGGATGTCACGGGCGAGACCGACGAGCGCCATCGCCCGGATGATCAGGTAGCTCACGTCGAGTTGCCACCACTGCAACCCGTGCCGCGCGGATCTCGGGAACGCGTGGTGGTTGTTGTGCCATCCCTCGCCGAGCGCGAACACGCCGAAGATCGCGTTGTTGCGGCTCTCATCGTGGCTGCGGAACGGGCGTGATCCCCAGATGTGACACACGGAGTTGATGCTCCACGTCACGTGGTGGATCAGGAAGATCCGCACGAGCCCGCCCCAGACGAGCCCGAGGAGCGCGCCCATCCAACTCATCGTGCAGAGTCCGCCGAGCGTGGCGGGGATCAGCAGGCCCAGCGCTGCCCACATCGGGAAGGTCCCGTTCATCCAGCGGAACAGTGGGTCCCGGCGAAGGTCCTTCACGTACCTCGCCAGGCCGGGGGGCACCCGCGACGCCCGGTTGCGGGTCGGGACGAACGTGTGCGTCGAGATGATCCACCCCACGTGCGCGTGCCACAGGCCGAGGAGCGTGCCCCGGATGCCCGACCCGTGCGCGTGGGTGTGCGGCGAATGAGGATCCCCGGGCTCATCGCTGTGATGGTGATGGCTCCGGTGCGTCGCGACCCATTGCAGCACCGGGCCTTCCGCGGCCATCGAGCCGAGCGCGGCGAGGATCGCCACGACCGGGCGCGGCGCGGTGAAGCTGCGATGCGTGAAGAGGCGGTGATACCCGACGGTGATCCCGACACCGGTCGCGAGGTACATCCCACCGAGGATCGCCAGGTACGTCCAGTCGAAAGCGACGCCCCAGAGCAGGACGATCGCGACCACCAATCCCGCGAAGGGGATGGTGACGACCGCTAGGTTGAGGAGCCGGAGGCTCATGCGGCCGGGCGACGTCTCATGCGAGGGTGTTCTCTGGATTCCGATCCACGGGGTCGGGCGACGATAGCCCACACCCGGGTGGGAGTCCAGAATCACCGGCGCGTCCGGGTCCCCGGGCGTGGCTTCGGCGAACGGGACGAGGTGACCGGCGTGTCACGCACGCGCACGTGGACGTGGATACGAACGCGATCGCGGATGCGCTCGATGCCCCGGTCGTGGTTCCTGACGCGATCACGCTCGAGGAGGCTGTTCATCACACGGCCCTTCCGATTATTTCGAGCCCGTATTGCTTGATCTTCTTGTAGAGCGTGGTCCGGTTGATCCCCAGATCCTCCGCCGTCTTCTGCCGGTTCCAGTCGTTGGCCTCCAGCGCGGCGAGGATGATCTGCTTCTCCGGTTCTTCCAACGCTTTGCGCAGCGGCATCGGGGTCCAGTCCTCCAGTCGCCACGGGCCCTCGCTCGTGGAGTGATCTGGACGCCGCAGGCCGGGCGTGTTGTCGACGACGTTCGGCGGCAGGCTATCGAGGTCGATGCGCATCGACTTCGAGAGGATCACCGCGCGCTCGATGATGTTCTCCAGCTCGCGTGCGTTGCCGGGGAACGAGTACAGTCGCAGCGCCGCCATCGCCTCATCGGTGAACCCCGACTTCTGGATGCCCGCCTCCCGGGTCTTCAGCTCCAGGAAGTGCTGGGCGAGCAGCGGGATGTCCGCGATGCGGTCGCGGAGCGGCGGAAGCTGGATCATCACCACGTTGATGCGGTAGTACAGGTCCTCGCGGAACTCACCGTTGGCGACGAGGTCCTCCAGCGGCCGGTTGCTCGCGAGGATCACCCGCACGTCCACGTTGACGGTCTCGTTGGAGCCGACGGGTTCGAACGCGCGCTCCTGGAGCACGCGCAGGAGCTTGAGCTGCATGCCCGGCGACGCGGAGTTGATCTCGTCGAGGAAGAGCGTGCCGCCGTGAGCGGCGAGGAAGCGACCGGGCTTGTCCGTGTGGGCCCCCGTGAACGCGCCCTGCATGTGGCCGAACAGCTCCGACTCCAGCAGCGTCTCGGGGATCGAGCCGCAGGAGATCTCCACGAACGGCATGTCCGCGCGGGGGCTCTGGCGGTGGATGGCGCGGGCGATCAGCGACTTGCCGGTGCCGGACTCGCCGCACATGAGCACGGTGGTCTTGCTCGGAGCGACGGCCTCGACGACGTCGTAGATGCGGCGCATCCGCTCGTCGCCGCCCACGATGTTGTCCAGGCCGTAGCGCTCGTCGAGCTGGCTCCGGAGATTGGCGTTCTCCGACAGCAGCGCGTGGTGCTGCACGGCCTTCTCGACGGCGACGCGCAGCTCCTCGTCCACGAGCGGCTTCGTGAGGTAGTCGATCGCACCGAGCCGGATCGCCTTCACCGCGTTCTCGATCGTGCCGTAGCCGGTCACGACGACGGGAACGATGTCGCGGTGCCGCTCGCGCACGGCGCGGATCAGGGCGAGGCCGTCCATGCCCGACATCGACATGTCCGTCACGAGCACCGAGAACGGCAGCGGCGCGCGGCCGCGGCTCGGAAGCTCGGCGTCCTCGATCGCGTGCAGGGCCTCCTCGCCGCCGCGGGCGGTGATCGTGGCATAACCAAGCCCGCCGAGGAACTCGGCGATCGACTCGGTGACGATCGGGTCGTCGTCGACGATCAGGACCTTGGAGGGGTCGGTCATGGGTCGCGCAGGCTCCGGGTGGGAACGCGGATGTCCATCACCGCGCCACGTCCGAACGGCACGTTCTCGAACGCCAGCCGGCCGCCAAGCTCGTCGACGATCTCGCGACAGACGCCGAGCCCGATGCCGTGACCGCCGGGCGCCGGCGGCTCGCCCGGCCGCGGAAGCCCCGGCCCGGTGTCGTTGATCAGGATGGCAAGGGCGTCGTCCGCGTCGTCGGAGGTGACGGACACCTCCACGCGACGGATGCCCGAGCTGCCGCGAACGCACGCCTGCACGGCGTTCCGCATGCCGTTGGAGAGCAGCGCGCCGAGGGGACCGGCGGGAAGCTCCTCGGCGGCGGCATCCACGTGCAGCAGCATCTCGACGCCGTCGTCGGCGGCGACGGACCGAAGCGAGTCGACGATCTCTCGAGCGACGCAGCCGACGGTCCGCTCCTGGCGCAAGAGTTGCGCTCCGGTGGCCTGGTCGCGCATCGCGCGGGCCAGGACGATCGCCATGTCGTCGAGGCCGCCGCGGGCACGGGCGAGGCGGCGGCGAACGTCGTCCGTCGCGTCGTCATCCAGCGCCGACTCGGCCAGCGCCAGGTAGCGCATGGAACCGTCGAGCAACGAGTTGAGCTCGTGCGCCAGTTCCGGCGCGGACAAGGCGCGCGCCGACCCCGGCACTCGCGTCCGATCGGGCCCCGTCGTGGGTGAGTACGGCCAGTCGATGCGCATCGCGTGCGTTGCATCGGCCCGCCGTCGGCGTCGCTGAAGGAGGGATGTTGCGTTTTCGAAACACGTTTCTCGGACGCGTCGCGCAGTCTGAACGAACGGCGACCAGCGACCAGAGAAGCGGCATCGCCTTGCCCATCTTAACACGCTTCGGACCTGCGCCACACGGGATTTGCGTCAAAAGTGAGTCCGTCACTTGGCGACGGGGCCGGGTTGCGTTAGATTGAACTTCTCACACGGCTCGCTGGAACGGCCCTTGGAGGAGAGGTCCTTTCGGCAGCCGTTTTTTCATGCGCGGTTCACGCCCGGAACGTGATCGGATCGCCGGTGAGACCGGTGAGTTCCTTGATCACGGTCATCGCGGCGAAGCCCGCGAAGGCGAACGCGCCGATCCAGATCGCCTCCGCGAACAGGCCCAGCGCCAGCAGCCACGAGGCGCCGTACAACGCCTGCCACATCGCGCCGTAACGCTTCAGCTTCTCGGCGGCGGCGCCGCCCGGCACGCGCCGCGCCTTCCACCAGGCGACGACGATGAACGCGAGCACGGTGATCGCGGGATAGACGGCTCCGCCGAGGCTCGCCTCGTCCGGCCACATGCCGTCGCTGCTCAGCGCTCCCGCGCCGAGTATCAGGACCGACCAGAACAGCCACGCGCAGACGGTCGACACGACCGCCCGGCGCTCCAGACGCGGGCGCTTGTCCTCCAGCACGTGCACGGCGGCGGAGATCGCCATCGAGTGGGTCATCACGAGCCACACCGGCAGCGTAAAGGAGAGCTGGTGGTTCGGAATGAACATGTGCGCGGCATGGACGAGCCCGATGGTCACGATGCCGACGGTCGGGATGTACTTGCCCGTCGCGTTGTAGAACAGCAGGCCGATGGCCGTCACCAGCGTGATGTACAGCGACCAGGTGCCCATCGCCCCTCCGCCGAGCACCGCCACGATGAGGGCCCCCACCGTGACCACGATCGCCTGCCCGAGCCGGATCCGCCCCGCGGGAATGGGCCGCTGGGGGCGGAAGGCCGCGTCGTGACGCACGTCGAGGATGTCGTTGAGCGACGCTCCGTACGCGAAGAGGCCGACGGCGACGACCGCGCCGGCGACCAGCGCCGGGGCGAGGGCCATGTGCCTCACGGGGACGAGCCCCACGTAGTCCGTGCTCGCCCGCGTGAGCAGGATCACGAACCAGATGTCGCTGACGGCGCCAAACGCGATGGTCAGGCGCGTGAGCTGGATCGCCGTGAGCATTCGTTTGACGAAGCGCCGCACGGATCCATCTTACCCCACACGTTGAAGCACCCCGCTCCCGGCCATACGATCCTTTCCCATGCACGTGCCCCCGCCGCCCGAACTCGACGCGACCGGGCTCTCGATCGCCGTCGTCGTGAGCCGCTACCACCGCGACATCACCGCCGCACTGCTCGACGGTGCCGTGGAGACGTACACCGCCGCGGGCGGAGCGGTGGACGATCTGCTCACCGTGGCCGCCCCCGGGGCATTCGAGCTGACCGCGCTGACCCAGGCGCTCGCGCGACGACCGGACGTCGACGGCATCGTCGCCCTCGGGTGCATCATCCGCGGCGAGACCACGCACGATCAGTATCTCGCGCAGGCCGTGGCCAACGGGCTGACGCGTGTGACGCTGGACACCGGCAAGCCGGTCGCGTTCGGCGTGCTCACGTGCCAGACGCTGCACCAGGCGCGGGACCGCGCCGGCGGCGTGAACGGCAACAAGGGCGAGGAGGCGATGGCGGCCGCCATCGAGGCGATCCGGTCGGTCCGGTCGGTCTCCGAGTCGGGGAACGAGCATGGGGCGGGGAGGACGGCGCTTCGATGACCACCACCGCCCGTGATCGGCGCCGCTGCGCTCTCCAGGTCCTCTACCAGTTCGATGCCGCGACCGACGATCCGAGCGGGGACGCCGACGCCCTGCGGATCGCGCGGGAGTCGCTCGAGGACTCCGCCGGCGATGAGGAGACGCACCAGGCCGGCTTCGATCTTGCGTGCGCGGCGTGGGCGACGCGGTCGGAGGCCGACGCCACCGTCGCCGCGCTCACACCGGACTGGCCGACGCACCGGCAGCCGGTGGTCGACCGCAACATCCTCAGGCTCGCGTACTACGAGATGACCTCGGGCGTTACGCCGCCAAAGGTCGCCATCAACGAGGCGGTGGAGCTGGCCAAGGAGTTCAGCACCGAGAAGTCCCCGCTGTTCATCAACGGCGTGCTGGACAAGATCTACAAGACGGGGCGCGACGAGCCGTCGGAGGCCGACGCGCCGACCGACGCGCCGACCGACGCGCCGACCGACGCCGCGATCGTCGGCGCGCCGGAGCCGACCGAAGCGACGGAGACCGCGCCGCCCGGCGACCAGGGCTGAGGAGCGTTGAGCAACGCATGGGTCTCTTCACCGCCACCATCGACGCGATCCGCAGCGGGCTCTCCAAGACCCGGCACACGCTCGCCGGCGGGCTGCGCTCGATCCTCTCCGGACGGGAGCTCGACGACGAACTCATCGAAGAGATCGAGCATCACCTGATCACCGCGGACGTCGGCGTGCAGACGACGACGTCCACGATCAACGCTCTGCGCGAGGCGCACCGGGGCGGCGAGCTGTCGCGCGGCGAAGACGTGCTCGCCTTCCTCAAGACGGAGCTGAAGGCGAGGTGGCGCGACGTCGATCGCTCGATCGCCCGGGCGGCCACCGGACCGACGGTGATCCTGGTCGCGGGCATCAACGGCGCCGGCAAGACGACGAGCGTGGCGAAGATCGCCAAGTCGATGGGCGACGAGGGGCGAACCGTGCTGCTCGCCGCCGCCGACACGTTCCGCGCCGGCGCCGTCGAGCAGCTCGGCATCTGGGCGGACCGGCTCGGCGTGGACATCGTCAAGGGCGCCGCCGGCGCGGACCCGGCGTCGGTGGCGTACGACGCCACGGAGGCCGCGGTCGCGCGGGGCGTGGACGTGCTCGTGATCGACACCGCGGGACGCCTGCACACGCAGGAGCCGCTGATGCGTCAGCTCACGAAGATCCGCGACGTCGTCCGCAAGAAGATCCCCGGGGCCCCCCACGAGGTGCTGCTCGTGCTCGACGCGACGGCCGGGCAGAACGCGATCGCCCAGGCCCGCCAGTTCAAGGCGGCGATCGAGGTCACCGGCATCTTCCTCGCGAAGCTCGACGGCACCGCTCGCGGTGGCATCGTCATCGCGATCCGCGACGAGCTGGGGATCCCGGTGAAGCTCGTGGGCGTCGGAGAGACCACGGATGACGTGGAGCCGTTCGATCCCGATCCGTTCATCGAGGCGATGTTCGAGGAGGGGTGAGGCCCCCTCGGGGGCGGAATCGCCCGAACCATGGGGGAATCGACGGTGTAGGATCCCTTCGCCGCGGCGTCGGAAGATCGCCGCGGGGGGCATTGTGCGGCCGACCTCGAACCCGGATCTGGCCGATCTCGTGTGGCAGAGCCGGAGATCCCGGGCCGAAGGCATGAACCAGAACAGGGAGGACCGACGCCGATGACCCCCGGCGCCGTCACTGAGGAACCGACACCCCTGGGACGCGGTCGCTCGGGCGTCGTGTTCAAGGTGCCGCGCGCGGCGGACGAAGCCGCGGTCGGAACCGGTGACTACCTCGCGGTGAAGGTGTTCACGGGCGAGCCGCTGGCGAAGCTCGTACTCCTGGTGCTGACCGGCGCGCCGAACCCGTACATCTGGAACGAGCACGCGATCCGGTGCGCGGTCCTGCGTCGGCGCATCCTCGCCGATCTCGTCGAGCACTGGTTCGACGGGGAGCTGAACGTGGCGAACGCGGCCGGCTCGAGCTGGAACGAGGAGCACCTGGCGTTCGAGCTTGCCGCCGAGTTCTCGCCGGGACGGACGGCGTCGCTGCATCACCCGTACTCCGCGGAGCGGGACGACGAGCTGCGCGACCTCCTGCGCTCCGTCATGGATCCGCTTCAGAGGCTCCTCGTGGAGTCGGGCTTCGACGGGCTCGTGTGGCAGGCCGGCAAGGGCAACCCGGTGGCCACGAACAACTTCCTGCTCGAAGACGACGATGCGGACGGCGCGGGAGGCGATGGCGACGGCGCGGCCGACGGCGCGGCCGACGGCGCGACCGAGCCGCCGAAGCGCCGATGGACGTGGATCGACCTCGAGTCGGGCGTGCCGGGCCTGTTTCCGATCAACCCGCTGGACCTGCTCGCGTACTACCTGCCCAAGAGCTTTCGGCACCGCCGGCCGCTCTTCGACGACGTCGACGTGCCGAAGCTGGAGCGTTGGCTCGACGCGAACGCCGAGGATCTCACCGAGTCGCTCGGGGCCGAGCGTGTCGCCGTCGTGCGCGAGCACGTCGCGGAGCTGGGCGAGCAGCAGGACCTCTGGCGGCGGCAGCGTCGCGGGCACCGGAGCATCGAGTACGCCGAGCGCAGGCGCCGCATCACCGAAGAGCAGGCGACGTGGTACCGGCGACGCGTGCCGCTCTGGTACGGCCGGATGCTCCTCCGCGCGCCGGGCCGCCTCGCGGACGTGACGTGGCAGGTCTTCGAGCGGATCGCCCGGTTCATCGGGCGGTTCAGCCTGAAGCGGCTCGCCCGGGCGCTGTGGTTGACGGTCGTCTCGCAGCGCTATCGCATGGCGATCGCCCACCGGTACGTCGCGGCGCAAATCGACGCCTGGGAGGACCGGAACCAGCTCACGACCGGGCAGTCCGACGCCCTGCGCCGACACCTCGACAGCGAAGAGGCAAGCGCCTACCTCACCGACTTCGGCATGCACATCGCGATCAAGCCGTTCGTGAAGATCACGCAGTGGCTGATCATCGCGCCGATGATTCTCGCCGGCATGATCAACCCGGTGCTCGGCGGCGTCCTCATTCTCACCGGCGGC
>JAAELP010000195.1 GCA_024226535.1 Planctomycetota bacterium
CCGTGTTCGTGTGGCCGACGACCGCGACCTTGAGCAGCGCCTCGCTCATCGCCGCGTCTCCCGCGCGAGCTGAGCGTCGAAGCGGTGCCGCAGTTCGTCGAGCCACGCGGGCGGATCGATCCCGGGGCCGGGATCGTCGTCGGCGATCGCCGCGTCGAGCACGCGCGTGATCGTCGCCTCGTCGCGGCCCTGCAACTCCAGCAGCATCGCCAGCAGCGCCGCGGCCCGCACCGCGTCGTCACGATCGGCGGGCTCTGCATTGTCCGGCTCCGATTCACCGGCGCCGCCACGCGCGAGTTGGAGGATCCCCGCGATGCTCGCCCCGCTGATCGCCCACGCCGGCAACGCGGCCAGCGCTGCGGGCGCGAGCAACGCGCCGACGGCGACGCAGCCCAGCGCGCCGCTCAGCGCGCCCGCCGCCAGCCACTTCGGGCTGCGACGCAGGCGGTCGGGCATCAGCTCGATGATCCGCTTCGCGCCGGACGCAAGATGCTGGGGCCCGGCGGAGGCGAGGTCTTCGGGCAGACGCAGGAGCCGGCCCAGGCTCGCCGCGCGATCGCGGTAGAGGCCGGCAACGTCGCGGTGGAGCGCATCCTGCTCGCGTGGACTCGGGGCGCCGCTCCACCCGGCGGCACGTTCGGCGATCAGCGCGAACGCCGGCTCCAGACGCCGCGACGGGCCCGGGGCGCCGGCGCCGCCGGCCCCGACCATCGCGGCGAGCTTCCGGAGGCTCGCGTCCGTCGCGTGATCGAGATCAAGCTCCAGCACGCGTTCGTCGGCAACGCCAAGCTCGCCGGCGAGGCGGCGCCAGTCCTCGACGCGTTGCGCGATACCGGCGGCGTCCATCCGGCTCCGCAACACCTCGCCGCCGGTGAGCGCGAGCGCGATCGGTCCGCCCGCGGCGGTGGCGAGGTGCCCGATCGACGCGGCGATCCCGCGATCGGGCGTCGTCGTCAGGTGGCAGACGATGACGAGCACGCGGGGCGGCTCGCCGAGGCCGCGCAGGGTGATCTCCACGTCGCGGCGATCGTCACGACCATCCACGAAGCCGAGGTCCGTCCACGTCACGCCCTCGAACGCCGGCGGCCATGAGCGCGGCGCGTCGATCTCGAGACCGACCACCGCCGGAGGACCGTGGCCCGGCGCGGTGCCCGCGACGGGTGTGGTCGCGGCGTACGGCCCCGGCGTGTCGCCGTCGGGATCGACCGTTCCCAGCGCCTCGGAATCCGGCATCAGGCGCCGGCGCAGACGTGCGTATCCCGGCGCCGCGAGGTCGAGCCGGAATCGGCGGTGCGCGCGTCGCTGACGCAGGAGACAGAGCATGATCAACAGGAGACGCGGCGCGAGCCCGTAGCTGACGATCGATCCGACGAGCAGCCCCGACCACGCGCGGGCGGCTTCGGGGTCTGAGCTCGCCGCCCCGGATTCGGTCGCGGCGATCTGCTCGGCGCTCGGACACGAGAACCCGATGGCCCCCGGCACCACGGCGAGCCCGCGCGTGATGCTCTGGTACGCCTCCGGCGAGAGGATCGTCGTCTCCCAGTTGAACCGGTACTCGCGCGTGCTCAGCAGCACGATGAGCAGCGTGATGCACCCGACGTTGGCGGCGGACCACAACGCGTGGCTCACGACGCTGAGCGTCCAGCGCCCGATCGCGCCGCGGGCGATCGTCGTGCCAACCGCGTGCACGGCGGCCAGCGTCGTCGTCCCCGGGCGCACCCGGCCGGCCACCCAGCGCCCCACCGCGAGCACGGCGCCGCCGAGCGGGCTGACGTTGCCGCTGCCCGGACGCGCCACCATCACGAGGACCCAGCCCAGCAGCAGGAGGCTCTGGAGGCCGAGCAGGCTGGCGAGGACCCAGAAGAAGTTGACGGGCTCGGCTCGCACCGTGCCCAGCGCGGCCCGCGCGGCGCCGGCCCCGGTGATGATCGCGATCGCCAGACCCGCCACGACGATCCAGGACGACACGCGGTGCACGGTGTTCAGCTCGTCGCGGAGCGTCGGAGCGATCGACAGCGACTCGGCGCGACGGACGAGGCGCGTCTCCAGGTCGCCGCCCGCCGCGCGCCCGGCCTCGTCGGCGTCCGGCTCGTCGAGCAACGCCGAGCCATCGCGCTCGGAGAACCGGACGGCCTCCGCGAGGAGCCGGTCGGAAAAGGTGACTGTCACCATTTCCTGGGCCTCGCGTAAACGGTGTCTGACACCATCTTGAAAATGGTGACTGTCACCATTTTGGGATTCGCGGTGGTGGGGACGTTCAGCTCTTGGAGCCGTCGCCGCCGGCGGCGTAGGGGTTGGCGGTCTCGGTCGGCACGCTCGCCTTGCTTCCGGCCCCCGCCTGCCCCGGCTCGAGCTTGGCTGAGGACGACTGGTCGGGCAGGCTCGCCGGGGTCGAGCTCGATTCCTCGATCTCGTCCTCGATGCCCTTGATGCCCTTCTTGAACTCGACGATGCCGCGGCCGAGGCTGCGACCCACCTCGGGGAGGCGGCGTCCGAAGATCAGCAGACCGAGGACGAGGAGGATGATCCACTCCGTCCCCCCGGGCATGCCGAAGGCCAGCGTCGTGCTGCTCGTGATCGGTTCCATGCTCATGCACTCGTCCCCGGGCCGTGGCTCGCGCGCGTCGGCTCGCCTGCGTCCCGAGACAGATTCTAGCCGGGATCGGGATCCGCTGCCGTTCTCCTCTGGCGCCGACTCCGACACCGAGCCGAGATGATAGGTTGGAATGACCATGCCACCCGCCCTCCCCCGCGCCGTCGCCGTCCTCCTCGCCACCGTCGCCCTGGCCGGCTGCCAGACCAAGCGGAAGCCCGACTACGCGCGCCCGCTCCCGCCCGGAGCCACCGCGCTGCGATCGGTGCCCGAGCGGGACTGGCCCGACCTCGCCGCCGCGTACGGCAACCGCGACGTCTACCTCGAGGTGGCGCTGGACGAGAGCCTCCGCTGGTTCGACGCGCCGTCGAGCCGGCGGCACTTCCCGTTCGAGGGCGTCACGCACGAGCAGGCGCGGGCGAGCGTCGTCGCCTTCCGCGATCTGCTGGAGCGCGCGCCGAACGCGACGGCGTTCGAGTCCGAAGCGTTGCGGATCTTCGAGGTGATGGAGTCGGTCGGCTACAACGACGAGGGCGTCGTCCTGTTCACGGGGTACTACGCGCCGGTGTTCCCGGCCAGCCGCGTGCGCACCGAGCGCTACGGGTACCCGTTGTACGCGCGTCCGGACGATCTCGTCACCGATCCGGTGAGCGGCGCGCCGCACGGGCGCCGCGGGGCCGACGGCGCGACGACGCCGTACCCGACGCGAAACGAGATCGAATCCGGCAACCTGCTCGCCGGCACCGAGGTCGTGTGGCTTCAGGACTCGCTCAGCGCGTACCTCGTGCACGTCAACGGCTCGGCGAAGCTGCGGATGCCCGACGGGAGCATGATGCACGTGGGCTACGCGGGCAAGACCGACCGGCCGTACACGAGCCTCGGCAAGGAGATGGTCGCCGATGGCCTGCTCGACGCCGACGACGTCGATCTTCCCGCGATCCGGCGCGTCTTCCGCCGCGACCGGGCCGCCGTCGAACGGCTCATGGCCCGCAACGAGAGCTACGTCTTCTTCACCGAGTCCGACGGCGACCGCTGGCCCGCGGGATCGCTCGGCGTGCCCGTCACCGAGCGCACGTCGCTCGCGACCGACAAGAAGATCTACCCGCGCGGCGGCGTCGTGCTCGTGGACACCGACGCCATCACGCTCACCGACGGACCGCGCCCGTTCCTGCGGTTCATGCTCGACCAGGACACCGGCGGCGCGATCCGCGCCCCCGGCCGCGCCGACATCTTCATGGGCATCGGCAAGGGCGCGGAGATCATGGCCGGCGGGCAGTACGCCGAGGGGCGGCTGTACTACCTGCTGCTGAAGCCGCGGCACGTGCGGAAGTACGCGGAAACCCGCGCCGTGCAGGTGCCGTAGACGCGCGACCGCCCGAAGACGGTGATATCGGACGAAGGGAAGAGGCTCGAGCCGACCAGTTCGACCCGCCCCCGGTCTCCCCGGGGGGCATGTCTCATGCCGTCGCGCCCGACCACCGAAGAAAGTCTGTCGCCGGGGCGCGTGTGCGTCCGGCGCCGACCACGCAATCCGTGATCCTCGAATGGGGTTCGATAAATGACACGATCAAAGTACGCCCTGGCCGTCTCCGCCCTGCTCCTCGCGTCGAGCGGAGTCTCCGGTGGAACCGAAGGAACCGAGGGTGCCAAGGGTGCCAAGGGTGCCGACGCGGTGCACCTGCACATGATCCACACGATGCGCAAGAGCATCACGCAGGGCAGCGACTCGTTCGGTGTGTTCACCCCGGCGGGACCGCAACTCGGCACGCTTCAGCCGGCCCCGCGGAGCGTCGACTACATCGCGTTCGACGCGGGCTCCGGCACGTATTACGGCCAGAAGACCTCCACGGTGGGGACGATCGAGTCGGGCAAGCTCACGGCGCTGGAGCTGCCGCCGTCGGTCGATCTCTCGCACTCGGGCGGGCTCGCGTTCGATGCGGACCGCGCGAGCATCCTCGTCGCGAGCACGAGCGGCGCCGGGATGGTCGTCTGGGAGTTCGCGCCGGGGGACGGGAGCTGGAACGAGATCGGCAACTTCGGTCGGGAGCAGCTCAAGGGGCTCGCGTGCGACGGATCGCAGGGAACGATCTTCACGCTCGAGAAGTCGCGCGAGGTCGAGGGATGCGCCACGCTGCACGTGCACAACCGCGCCGGCGCCCGCGTGCTCTCGCAGCCGCTGTCGACGCCGATTCCCTTGTACTCGTCGCTGCACGGAAGGGTTCAGCTCGCGTTCGAGAACGGGGCGCTGTACGCGCTCACCTCGCACCATGAGCACCCGCGGGTCGCGAACACGCTGCATCGGATCGATCCCGCGACGGGGCAGGTGCACCGCGAGCCGTACAACGCGTCGGTCGACCTCACGTCGAAGACCTGGCCCGGCTGGCAGGACGGTCCGCCGCCGTCACCGCCGATGATGGCGAACGGGGCGCGGGGCAGAGGCGTCTACTCGACCTACCGCACGCCCGAGTCGCTCGTGTCGGGCCAGCCGAGCGAGCTGCACGTCATCGTCGCGGGCTCCGGCTCCGTCGACTACCTCCAGTGGCTCAAGAAGGTCAAGAAGTTCGGCGCGTCCACCAACGGCGAGACGATCTCCGTCGAGATCGAGATCGACACGGAGACGCCGGTGCAACCTCCGGTCGTGGAAGTCGCGGTCGGGACGACGGAGAAGCCCGTCACGCTCGTCCTCGTCTCCGGCATGCCCGTGACCTGGTCGATCGACGTCGACGACGACGCGAACCTCGCGAAGATCATCAACTTCGACGCCCCGTACGGCTCCGGGAGCCCGGTTCTCGGTGTCGGCGACGACGTCGTCGCCGATGGCGGCCACGCAGACGCGTCGTATGCATGGGAGCTCGCGCGCACCTCCACGGCCCTTCGGTTCGACGAGATGATCGCCCACCTCCGCACGGTCACCGGGCTTCGCGAGAACACGTTCCAGGGCCTGGAGAGCGCCGAGGCGTTCAGTGTCGGGGCGGCCGGCGGCGCCGGCGTGACCTCGGCGGATCGCTGACGGGAGCGAAGACGGAGCCGGGCCACTCGACCCGGCTCCGTTCGCCTGTTGACGTGAAAGATCAGACGCCGCACGGACCCCAGCCGCCGAGAACCGCGAGGATGTCCGCGAAGTTCACCTCACCGTCGCCGGTGATGTCCGCCACGCAATCCGGCGGACACGGTCCCCATTGCGCCAGGACGAGCAGCACGTCGGCGAAGTCGACCATGCCGGTGCCGTCGAGGTCGGCCGGGCACAGGTCGGGCAGCCCGAAAGCGTAGAGCTGGCCCTGGTCCGTGTTGCCGAAGCGATCCTGGAGCAACGCGCAGGTCAGGAAGTCATCGGCGCCGTTCCCGTCGATGTCGCCGACCTTGCAGAACCCCACGGGGAACAGCGTGCCCACGGGGCCGCCGGCCTGCGGGAACGGATGATCGAAGTACGAGATCATCTGGCCCGTCGCCCCCGAGAAGACAAAGCCGCGTCCCTGCCGGGGCGTTCCGTCCACCGTCTGGATCGGCGCTCCGACGACGACGTCGGGCACCAGGTCGCCGTCGACGTCGCCCAGGCACTCGACGGCGGTGCCGAAGTGAGCGATCGGCTGGGGGAACGGGTTGTCCAGCGTCCACACGACCGAGCCGTCGAGCCCGGAGAAGATCCAGGCCTGCCCCTGGTCGTAGTTGCCCATGGCGTCCTTGAGGTGCGCGCCGATCGCGAGGTCGTCGATCCAGTCCCCGTTGACGTCACCGACGTTGCAGAACTTGCCGCCGGTGCCGGGAATCGAGTTCGCCTCCGGGTTCGGCATGAAGACCCGGAACAGCAGGCTGCCGTCCACGCCGGAATAGATGTAGGCGCGGCCGACCCCGTGGTAGGGGCCCCCGCCGTAGAACGGCGAGGACACGGCGAAGTCGCCGATGCAGTCGTTGTCGATGTCCCCCATCGCGGCCAGGGCGCGGCCGAACTGCGGGCGATGGTCCGGAAGATCCGGGTTGTCCACCGTGTAGAGCAGGGAGCGATCGACGCC